>JAPKCI010000037.1 GCA_028823035.1 Rubripirellula sp. | reverse complement strand
ACATGGAAGCAAAAAAACGTCGCTACATGGCTGGCGCCGAAGAGATTGAAGCGGCAGTCGAAGCCGGCAAGCTCTCGAAGGAAGACGGTGAGAAAAAGTTGAGTGAAATGCGGACGAAAATATTTAAGGACTAATCATCCGCTCCTATCCTACTCGCGTCAAACAGAGGATGCTGCAATGAGCGTCTCAAGAGCGGCATTGAAGGTTGGGCTGGGTCGCATTGCCTGAGCGGCTTTGATGGGATCGGGATGATAGTAGCCACCGATATCCACCGCTGATCCCTGAGCCGCATTGAGTTCCTCAACGATAGCCAACTCAGATTCACTGAGTATTCTTGCCAGCCCACTGAACCCTTTCTGCAAGGCAGGATCTTCGGTTTGATCTGCGAGGGCCTGAGCCCAATACAGCGTGAGATAGAAATGACTGCCACGATTGTCCAATTCGTTTACTTTTCGACTCGGTGACCGATCATTGTCCAACAGCTTTCCGGTAGCCTGATTCAGGGTTTTCGCGAGCACGATCGTGGCTGCATGGCTGGTCTTGGTTCCCAAGTCTTCGAGGGACACCGCCAGTGCCAGAAACTCGCCGAGCGAATCCCACCGCAGGTGCCCTTCTTCGACAAACTGCTGCACATGCTTGGGGGCCGAGCCACCGGCGCCCGTCTCGAAAAGTCCACCGCCTGCAAGCAGCGGGACGATCGACAACATTTTCGCGCTTGTCCCCAACTCAAGAATCGGGAACAGATCTGTCAGATAGTCTCGCAGCACATTTCCGGTCACAGAGATCGTATCCAGACCGTCCTTGGCACGTTGACAGGCATGGGTCGCCGCATCGACGGGCGACATGATACTGATATCAATGTCTGAAACGTCATGACTTGGCAAATACTGTTCGACCTTTCGAATCAAATTAGCATCGTGAGCACGCTGCTCGTTCAACCAGAAGACAGCAGCTGCCCCAGTCGCCCGGGCACGTGAAACGGCCAAGCGAATCCAATCCTGAATCGGTGCATCTTTCGTTTGGCACATCCGCCAGATGTCACCCTGCTGAACCTGATGCTGCAGCAACACCTGACCTGCCGCATCGACAACACGAACGACGCCAGAAGTCGAAATTTCGAATGTTTTGTCATGCGACCCGTATTCTTCTGCCTTCTGCGCCATCAAGCCGACATTGGCAACACTTCCCATCGTGGCGACATCGAAAGCACCATGTTGTTTGCAGAAGTCAATGGTTGCCTGATAGATACCTGCGTAACAGCGATCCGGAATGACCGCTTTGGTATCATGTAACTTGCCGTCGGGCCCCCACATTTTTCCTGACGCACGGATTGCTGCAGGCATCGACGCGTCAATGATGATGTCACTCGGTACATGTAGATTCGTGATCCCCTTATCGGAATCGACCATAGCCAGGGGTGGACGCTGAGCGTAGACCGCATCAACATCTGCCTTGATGGCTTGCTGCTGATCCTCTGGCAGCATCTCAATCTTGCTGTAAACATCACCCATCCCGTTGCAGGCCTCGATTCCCAATTGCTGGAAAACATCGGCATACTTATCGAACACATCTTTGTAAAAGACATTGACTGCATGACCAAAGATAAGCGGGTCAGAGACCTTCATCATGGTGGCTTTCAAATGCAAGGAAAACAGCACTCCTTGACTCTTCGCATCATCAATTGCATTTGCGAGGAATTCCCGAAGCGCCAATCGATTCATGACCGACGCATCGATAATCTCGTTTGCCTGCAGTGCAAGATCATTCTTGAGCACTGTTTTCGTACCATCAGTCGCCTCAAGTTCAACGCAAACAGCTCCTGCTTCTGCCATGACATGCGATTGCTCACTGCCAAAGAAATCTCCGTGGTCCATATGGTCAACGTGTGATTTGGAATCAGCCGACCACTCACCCATCGAATGTGGATGACTGCGTGCGTATTCCTTGACGGGGCCAGCTACACGGCGATCCGAATTCCCCTCTCGAAGCACCGGGTTGACGGCACTGCCCAAAATCTTCTCATACCGACCGCGGGCTTCCCTTTCCTCATCACTCTGTGGTTCTTCGGGGAAATCCGGAACACTGAATCCATGTTGCTGCAGTTCCTCAATTGCAGCGACCAGTTGCGGGATTGAAGCACTGATATTGGGCAGTTTGACAATATTGGCTTCGGGGATCTTGGCGAGGGCCCCCAATTCGACCAACGCGTCAGCCTGTTTTTGATTCTCCTGCAGAGACTCAGGGAAATTCGCAATAATACGTCCGGCCAACGAGATATCTTTTGTCTCAAATTGAATCCCAGCCACACCCGCAAAGGCTCGGATAATCGGCAACAGCGACTGTGTTGCCAAGGCGGGGGCTTCGTCCGTATGGGTATAAATGATCTTCTGAGATTGAAGGGACACTGTCTTCTCTTTAATCGTTGAATGTCTGGCCATCTGGCGAGTTTCGCCACATCTTGCATTAGGTCAAATCGTAACATCGCAGCAGGAAACTGGGGTGGGGTGGGGGTGGCATTTTTTCGATCTCACCCTGCCGAGTCAGCACGCAGACCGAAATTCGAAAGCCTGTTCCCATGAACAAGTGCCGCTTCGGCAAAAAAAGGGAAATCCTGATTCCCGTAAAAGGTCAGCAGAACGGGCCCGATCACCGTAGACTTACAGTTGCAGACCCTCGCATGAATGCCCCATGAGGCGAAGCTCGTACCTAGTGCGAACATAGTCCGATGACCCTACCTGAGTGTCAACCTCGCCATCGTATCCGGAGAGAACTTTGTCGTACTGCATCAGTCCCCCCCACCACGGTCGCCTTGCTTTTATTTGTGCGATTGTCGGGATCGTTACCTTGTTGGCTGTTTCAGTCACCCCACAACGATTGTCGGCAGCCGACGGCCAAGTTGACATTGCTCGCAGCAACGGTGGCATGGTGGTCAGTGATTCAAAGATTGCCAGTCGCATAGGACGGGATATTCTGCTCGACAATGGGAATGCGGTGGATGCCGCAGTGGCAACCGCATTTGCCCTCGCTGTGTCCTGGCCAGAAGCGGGCAACATTGGTGGTGGTGGGTTCATGTTGGTCCGCCCTGCAAATGGACAACCACCCGTCTGCATCGACTACCGTGAAATAGCACCCCAGTCGATGCAACGTGATTCGTTTCAAAAGTCGGACACGACCTACACACACAAGGCAGTAGGCGTGCCAGGCACGGTGCGTGGATTGGCCCTCGCCCACACAAAATATGGCCGTTTGAGATGGAGCCGACTTGTGATGCCAGCCAGCAAATTGGCTGCCAAAGGCGTTCCGGTGGATCAACCACTGGCCAATTCTCTTAACTCGATTTTGAGCAAGCAGCCCGTCCGCTCGGACAGTAAGTATGCCGAATTAAGAAGGGTATATGGCAAACCTGACGGTTCAGTTTGGCAACCAGGTGACCGACTGGTGCTGCCCGATCTCGCTCGCACACTGGAACACATTGCCCAAGATGGGCCAGACGCATTCTACGAAGGATCGATCGCGAAACAGCTGGTCGAAGAAATGAAACGTGGCGATGGGCTGATCTCTCTGGAAGATCTAAGCCAATATAAATCCGTTGTGCGTCCGGCGATGAAAGGCACGTTTCGGGGTTACACGGTCTTGGGCGCACCGCCTCCCTCTTCGGGAGGCACGTGCATCATCGAGGCCCTGAACATCCTCGAGAATTTCAACATGAAAGGGCGAGACCGGTACAATCCCCAATGCATTCACCTAATTGCCGAAACTTGCAGACGCGTTTTTGCCGATCGCGCCAGATACATCGGCGACCCCGCTTTCACCAAGATTCCCGAGTTCCTGACCAGCAAAGATTACGCCCGTGAAGTTGCCCAATCCATTGATTTGAACACGGCAACACCCAGCGAAGCGATCACCCCTGAAATAAAATTGGTCGACGAAAGTCCGGACACCACCCACTTTTCCATCGTGGACAGCCAGGGGATGGCTGTCAGCAACACGTACACGCTGGAGGCCAGCTGGGGGTCACGAGTGGTGGTCAAGGGAGCTGGGTTTCTGCTGAACAACGAAATGGGAGACTTCAATTGGTTTCCGGGAGAAACCAATCGGGTTGGTCGCATCGGAACGGAACCCAATACCGTCCTGGGCGGCAAACGCATGCTCAGTTCAATGTCACCAACCATGCTCGAAAAGGACGGACAACTGGTCCTGGTAACTGGCAGCCCGGGCGGTCGTACCATCATCAACACTGTCCTGGGAATCATACTCGGCATTACCGAATTCCATTTATCCCCGGCCGAAGCGGTTACCGGGGCTCGCATGCACCACCAGTGGTTTCCGGATCGAATCGAACTGGAAGACAAAGGCAACTTGCCGCATTCAAGGGTCGAAGCCGCGTTGGTTGCGATGGGACATGCCGTTGGAAACCGTTCGTCTCAGGGGTCAGCCCACACGATCGCTATCGATAGCGACGCAATCACTCGTGTGGGAATTGCCGACTACCGTCGCAGCGGTGGACCCGCAGCGCATGATCATAATGTCGTGGGAAGATGGGATTTCGATGGTGCCGCGGGAACAGATTTATCGACAGCAGTGCACCATGGAAAGATGCGCAACAGCTGGACCAATTCGATCCATGGCTCATCGATTGATGGTGCGGGGTGCTTGCAAATTAAGCGATCAGATCCGGATGAGCCACTCGATTCCTACCTGCCACTGAACCAGTCAGCCACGAAGGTAAGCGTCGAATTCAGGATCAACCAGATCAATCTGACAGGTCGGCGGAGTAATGAAAAAATTCGGATCGGCTTCACCAGTGATCGCGATCAACCTAAAGTTGCAGCGAGAGTGGTGTTGGCAAGAAACTCGCGCGGACACATCACGATCCATGGGGAAGCGTTGGGTCGAGGCACGGTCATTCCTCCCGTTGTCATTTCCCAAAACAATCGCCTCGATCAACCGATCGTAATACGCCTCGAACTTGACACCACCAAGAATACGTATCAGATCGCATCCCGCAACGCGGACAGCAACACATACAAAAAACTCGGAATCGGAAAAGTTGCTCCCTCCCGCCCTGCAAAGTATCTGCGACTGAGCCAGGCGGGTGACTTCACTGCCTCCACGGATGTCGTCAAGATTGACTGGCTCAAGCTAAACTGGGATTTAAACAGGAACAATCGCCGATGAGCAAGCGGGGCTCACAACAATCAACCCATTCGAAGCTACCGAAGATGTAGCACAGACTGGTCGATCTCAAAGCGATCTGGCATCGTGGCGAAGCGATCTGGCATCGTGGCGATCCCACTCAAGCTGATTCGTCAAAAACACTCATGAACATTCTTGCCCCCAATCAATCATCCACATGCGTTGCATCACGACACTCCTGCTGGCACTCTTCCTTCACCAAGTTGCGATGACACAGGACGGTTCTGTTTCGCCAACGAAGCCAGCAACTGCCATTCCTGAATCACCCTTAGCAAAGGGCAATGGTGCATCCAGTGTAAAACCGGGCATCAACCGGAATTTTATCGATCCAAAAATGAGTGTTGATGAGTGGATCACCCGATTCGAAATTGAAAGTCGCGAGGTCTACCACTCCCGACGCGAGATCATGGAAGCCTTGGCAATCCAACCCGGCACCCGTATTGCGGACGTGGGAGCCGGCACTGGTTTCTATACCGCCTTGATGAGCGAAGCGACAGGACCAACAGGCTGGGCCTACGCCATTGAAATATCGCCGCCATTCACACAGCACCTGACGACTCTGTTCGCAGAACGCGGTCTCAAAAACACGACAACTGTATTTTGCAATGACCGTTCCATCTGCCTTCCGCCAGACAGCATTGACCTCGCTTTCATCTGCGACGTGTACCATCACTTTGAGTATCCGGATCAAACGATGCAGTCGATCCATCGCGCACTGTCTGAAGGTGGGCGAGTGATTGTGATCGATTTTGAACGCATCCCTGGCACTTCACGGGAATGGACGTTGGGTCACGTGCGAGCAGGCAAGCAGACCTTCATCGATGAAATTCAGAAGGCCGGATTCGAGTTGATCGCGGAACGAAAAATCGGGGGTTTCAAAGAGAACTACTTTCTGGAATTTCGAAAGGTGCCAAACACTTTTCCGAAAGGCAAGCCTCGCATTCCATCGTAACCCTCCACCCAAACCGACTCAAAAACTCGCCGACGCTACCTGCCCCCACATCCATTCAGGATCCTTCGATTGGTTACTCCCAAACGCTCCCTCGATTTTTTCTCAGCTACCACGTTGGTAGCAGCGAGCATGATCGGTGTGGGCGTCTATACAACAAGTGGATTCACCCTTGCTGCGCTGGGCAGTTCTGAACGGGTCGTAGCAGCCTGGATTGTTGGTGGAATTATCGCGATCTGCGGTGCCATCGGTTATTCATCGCTGGCGTCACGGTTTACAGAATCGGGTGGCGAGTATCTTTTTCTCAGCAAGACGTTGCACCCGATCGCCGGGATGATGGCGGGTTGGGTCTCATTGCTGGCTGGATTCACTGGGGCAATCGCAGTCGCCGCCCTCGGCTTGGAGGCCTATTTGAAACCTCTGATCCATGCGGACAGCTTACCTGCCGGCAGCATCGCTATTTTTTCTGTCGTCGTGGTGGCTGTCCTACATACCATTGGTGTTCGATCAGCTGCCCGAATTCAGGACCTGTTTGTCATTGTCAAGCTGATTTTAATTGGCGGGTTCCTGCTGTACGCGGTCAGCCAAATTGCCAGTTGGGCGGGGGGCACGGCACTCGCCCAGACCAACGCACCTGATGCTCCGCGCGGTTTTCTTGAATTCGCCAATCAGCTGGTCTGGATCTCATTCAGCTACGCCGGGTTCAATGCAGCGATTTACATGGCAAGCGAGATCAAATCACCTGCTCGCAATGTCCCCCGTGCGATGATTTACGGAACCGTTCTTGTCACGCTGATCTATGTCGCATTGAACATCATCTTTGTTTACGCTCCGGCAGGCAGCACGATCACCAATAGCGACGATGTCTCACAGATAGCAGCGACGGCAGCGACAGCGGTGGGTGGTCCGCAATTCGCAACCGTCGTTCGTATCATCATCTGTCTGTCACTTTTCACATCGGTCTCGGCGATGGTCATGAGCGGGCCACGAGTTTACGCGAAGATGGCGGATGACAGATTCCTGCCCCGTTGGTTCCAATTCAAGAACCAAACGCCCATTTTTGCAATCTGGTTTCAGGCAATCATCGCATCCATTGCAATCTCGTTCAGCACGCTTCAGGAATTATTGGGTTACCTTGGGTTGACCCTTTCTCTTTGTTCGGCCCTGACTGTCAGCATGGTGTTCCGACTGCGGAAAAACGGCGACTCGATCAGGTTACCGTTGTTCGGAATTCCCGCAGCTATCTATGTTTTATCGACACTTTTCCTCGCCGTCCTGTACGGCATAAATGATCCAAAACCGGCAATCGCAAGTGCTATCACGCTCGCAGTTGGATTGGTCCTTTACCCGTTGTTTCGAAACAGAATTTGCGATCAAACCAGCACCGACTCAAAGCTGCAAACGGACGCCATGCAACAGGGCACAGACAACATTCCGGAGCTTTAATCACGTCAGAAATTTCGTTCTTCCCTTTTTCCTCCAGCGTTCTACTCCGCTTCACCACAGGGCTCGGATGACCATCCATGCGGTCCCGTTAATCCACCCATGATGAACCGATTAGTGACGCCGGACTGGGCGTTCAATGGACTCCATGGGGAGGATTGCAAACGATATTCCCAGTCGCTCGTACTCCAATCTCAGGCAGTCGACTTGATGCCACGCTTGGTGCGGCGACTGCAGCACTTCTTGTATTTCTTACTGCTTCCACAGGGACAGGGAGTATTCCTTCCCACCCGGCGAGCCCGAGGCTTGACCACAGAAAGAAAGCTCCGCGTGTCCTGGTGGTACATTTTCCGCATCATGCTGTAGACCTCCGGATGCCGTTGTTGCAGGATATCGGGGGCCTCAAAGAAGTATTCACTCAGGACAGCAAAATACTCTGCCTCATTTGTATAAGCATAATCGTCGATTTCCTCGCGAGCTCTCGGATCGCGTTTCAGTTCCTCGGCCACCCAACCAATCCACGGCCCAGCGGCATCTCCGGCCACATTTGTTGGCAGGCCATCGACTGACCCATCGGCCTTGTCGACGAGATGAGCGAATTCATGAATTCCAACATTTCGTTTGTCCTGATGATTTCTGAAACCGGAAATCAGGTCCGGCTTTGAAAGAATCATCACCCCGCTGAGGTGATTGACTCCGATCATGCCCAACGTGTTCCTGCTTACCCCTTCATCGGTGCGATAGTCTTCGCCAAACGCCCCGGGGTAAATCAAAATTTCACCGAGTCCGGCATACTCCCAATCGTCAAATCCGAAGATTGGAATGATCGCGCTGGCGGCCACAAGTGATCGGGTTGTGTCATCAACATCGGTTCGAATTCCGGTAATGGGTACTTCGTCGATGAACACTTTGACCAGATTCCGGAATCGCTCTTTCCCGGCCTCATCCAATGCCCGAAAAAAGACCACATTACTGAGCAACACTTCTTCCCATGCATCGGGAAGTGGCTCAGCAACGACCGCTATTCTCCGCAGCGTGCGACGACGCAACAGGTGATGGGTCCACCATGCCAATGGCAGTGCCAACAAAGCCGGAAACCATTTCAACGCCGACACAGTGATAAGCACTGCCACCACACCAGCAATGATTACAGCATGGTGCTGGTTCTTACGATTTATTTCTTCGGTAACAAGCACTTGGACTCCTTGCCCGGTGATTGAGTCATTTAATTTGGTTGCAGATCACGAATCAAAATCTGTTTTTCAATTCGGATCCCAGCCTCGATGTCTTTGACATCGAGCGTGACCGAGGGTTTGGCACCTGTCCAATCGATACGAACCACACCGTAGTTTTCACGGTGGTAGGTACGTTCATCAGCCCGGAAGCAGTTTTCAGTGGGTGTGCCGCGAGGGTGAATCTGATTGAAACTGCTCGACGTAAGATCATACAGCGGATAAGGCACTTTCTGACTGAGAACGGACAACTCGGCCCAATGACGATCACCACTCAGAAAAATAACACCTGCAGCTTTCGTCTCTGCAATCAAACGGATCAGCCGCTGATGTTCCAATGGAAGATTCCCCCATCCTTCCTGACCTCTGGCTTCTGGTAGGAATTGGATGCTCGTTCCAATCAGACGAAGTTCCGCGGGCTTTTTCAGTTCCTGCTCAAGCCATCGCCATTGTGTCTCGCCCAACATGGTTTTGGCAGGATCATTGTCGGGTACATAGGGGCCACCAATGCGTCGTTCACCACGCCGCAGCGGCGAGCGAAAGTAACGTGTATCGAGCAGTATGATCTGAACGCGTTTTCCTTCGGGCCCGAATATCTTTGCGTCGTAGACACCCGGTCGCTTTCGCACGGAAGAATCAGCAGGCACCTGCCAGAATCGCAGAAATTCCTGCTCAGAAGAGACACGCTGAGGGTAGTCGGCCCCGCCATCATTGACCCCAAAATCATGATCGTCCCAGGTCGCCATGATCGGAAACCGTGATTGCAACTTGCGAAAATCAGCATTCGCATTCAGGCGATCATACTTGGCCCGCATCTCGGTCATGTCTTCGGTGTCAGCATAAATATTGTCACCCAGAAACAGAATCAGATCGGGGAACTCACCCGCCATGGTAAAAAAGATCGGCGTTGGTAAATCTTGTTGAATACAGGAACCAAAAACGATCTTGCGCAGCACCTGATCCTGTTCGGGAGGCTGCGCCGGAGTCATCACAGGAAAACTAGAGAACGCCATCAAGATTCCAATCAGGAAAAGGGCTGAGAGTGGGCCTACTGGCACAATCTGTTTCATGACTGCCATGCTGGAATGCTTCATTTCTTCACCATCGGGGGACGAAATCGATGTGCGCCCTGCTTGGCTGCCTGATGACTCTGCGGTGTATCCTGCTCAATACCGGGATCGCCTTGACTCAATAGCCAACGATCCAGTTCGCGGGAAAGCGTTTCTCTGATCTCTTTGCCACGATCGGTGTCAATCAGATTCTGCAGTTCGTAGGGATCGGTCGCCGTGTGGTAAATCGCTTCTGCCGGCCGATTCATATATCGCTGAACCAGACCGTAAGTTCTCGGTGAGTCCCATGAATCCCAAATCCATGTTTGCCAATAGGGATTATTCAACAGACCGTTTCCCTTGATCCCCATCAAGTGTTTTTCAATGTACAGGTTTTCGTGCAGCAGATTGCGAACGTACCGATAGGTTCCATCGCTGACCGTTCGCACAGGATAGGGCGGACCTTCAGGAACATTGTTGTGGACGCCATAGACGTACTGCCGGTGCTGATGTGACTGTCCCTTGAGAACGGAGAGAAAACTTTGTCCATCCAGGGTGTCTGTTAAATCGTCTTTAGTGCCTGCCACCTCCAGCAGCGTTGGCAGAACATCGGCGAACTGAACCAACGCATCAGTCCGCCTGCCGGCAGGAACAACCCCGGGCCAACGTGCAACGAGTGCGGTATGCACACCCGTATCCCAATTGGTCCATTTATTCCCGGGAAACTGCGACCCCTGTTCGGACGAAAAAAGAACGAGCGTATCATCCGCAAGCCCCGCATGATCCAACGCATTCAACAGATCTCCCACCTGCGAATCCATGTACGTGATCTCGGCCAGATACCTCGAAAATGCTTCACGTGTCAGTTTGGTGTCGGCCAAGTTCGGTGGCATCTTCAACTTGCCCGGTGGATAGGCGGATGCATCACCCATGACCCATGGCACATGGGGCTCGACCAGAGCTACCACCAGACAGAAAGGCTGCGTCGAGTCACGCTGCATGAATTCACTCACCGCAGAGATGTCGTGAACCTGTGTCGGGTTTCTGACACAATTCGCATCAAATCCCTTCACACGCTCGAACGGAAATGCCTCCTTGGGCAACACATGAACCTTACCCGCCAATCCGACCCTGTAACCCAAGTTCCCGAGGTAGTGAGGCATGCTCCGTGTACCGGGCAAGCTGGAAGAGTGATTCCACGCACAACCATTCCGCATCGGATACAAACCTGAATAGAGTTCAGCCCTGCACGGTTGGCACATCGCTTCTGCGAGGTATGCCCGATTAAAAATCAGCCCCTCGGTTGCGAACTGATCAAGATTAGGAGTTCTAGCATTCTGCCCTCCGTACATGGGCAGATCATTGTGTGTGCAATCATCAGCCAGAATCATCAGCATGTTTGGTGGCTGTGCCGCCTGACTCGATACGAGGATCAACAGAAGCCCGCACAGGGACGTAACAATTCGCTTCATGTACTCACTTTCACAATCATTGGAAAAATACGGTGGGCCTGCATTGTACAAACAGGCACCTGTAATTTACAGGTAATCGATCCACCGAAGCAGGCTCGCAGACAGTCACCCGATAACAAATGCCAGTCTGAGTACGCTGCTGTTGTCATTGTCAAACAACATTCCGTGCTATCGAGAGAGGCTGCCGGGGGGTGCAATCTCAAAAACCGTTCCGAAGTTCCTGCAGGCCGCCCACGCCAACCAATCAGGATTTCGACCGTTAAGATCCTCGTGGCACAAGTTCGCCAGGTCTACCGGCCAGAACTCACAGACTGACGCAGGATTGCCTTGAACTTCAGAGCCATGCACTGTTTTACCCTTCGGCAGGATGATTCGGTGGCCTTAATTCGTCCATGGAACTGGCAAGCATATTCTGCAAGACGACGAATGAGTTGTCCGGCCTGAGCGTTTCCCCGATCAATTCGAGTTTGGATTCCCGCTCGATAGCGACAAGCTCAGCATAAAGGGTGACTCGCGCCTCTTCAGTTTTGCAGTCGTGTATCCGATCATGAATCACCAGCACACGTTGGTAGTACTGATCAATCTGGTCTTTTGCCTCTTTGCGGCGTAACGATGTGATTCCCGAAATGGCACTCCACCCCAACAGAATGAGCGTCAGGACAAATCCCATCGATTCAGCATGCTCTGCCAAAAACCCTGGTTCGCGTCGACGGTAATAATCGTCCGCTCCCTCATGCACTGAAAATTGCAGCCCCTTGGTTGCATTGCTCTCGCTGAGGCCAGCAATAAGAGGCAGTGGTTTGGCAAGTTCGGCTTTGTCTTTAAATAGCAGATGAGTGACCTGGCTGACGACACTTCTTGGCACATCATCCCTGCAGACAAGCACGGCTGAAATACTGAGCGTCGGCAATGCTCGAACGGGTAAATCCCCGTACGTTTTCATCGGAACGGTGGCAGCCTCAACATAGGGATAGATGGTCCTGAATCCTTCGACGAGTTCCATCGCGGAGTTATCATCTGTGCCGCCGAGTCCCACTTCAGGCATGATCGGCAACAACTGCATCGACGGATCTTTGAACAAATCCAAGAGAGACTTGGATCGCAACCCGGAAACAAAAAATGCCGCATCGATCTCACCACTCAGCAGTCCGTTCTGCGTATCGACTGTGCTCAGCGGCAACCGTTTGACCGCCGACCCGGCACCCAACGCAAAATCCAGCAGAGCATTTGCAACAGAGTATGTTCCACTGGATTCTTCGCCGACAGCCACGACCTTACCATCCAAATCTGAAAGCGTTTGAATGTTTGCCTCCTTGCGACACACCAAATGAAGCGTCTCTTCATAGAGGACAGCAATGCTTCTGATAGACCGTTGACCTGATGTGTCATTCTGAAGCAGTGCGAAGTGGCACTCACCTTCTTCGAGTCGCCGCGCATTGTCCTTGCTGCCAGCACTCTCTGTAACTTCCAAGACGATGCTTTCGTCAAAATCCTTCATCGCATCAGCGAAAAGATTACCGAAACTGTCGTACACACCTGCAGTGGACCCGGTAGCAAATCTGTACTTCCCTGGAGTTGGAAACAGAAAGTTGAACCAGATCAGGGAAGCGGCTAAAGGTACAGCGAGGGACAGAACCCCGACCAGACTTGCCAATCGCCAGTGATGGCGAGGTTGAATTGACGCTGGTCCTCCAATGTCTTCCGCTTTATTTTGCGGGGAAAGCACCTCAGACTTCAATTGTTTCGCGTCATTTACCATCCCCACTCACCCATGACCCGTTGTCGTGACATCAAAGACAGAGAACTGCATCGTAAACCATTCCGAGTCTACCGTGGGTAACGGACACGACCGAAAGTGCAGTCGCCTCGATGACACCAGAGGTTCAGCTTTACTGATTGCTGAAATCCAATTTCCCTCGAACCATGTGAGTGCCAGCTTGTAACAAACTGGACCATGCCGCACCAAACGGCACCATGCCCAGAGCTTTCCTGAATGAAACGGCAACGAATGGTGCTCGGCATTCAGCAATCCACAACTATCTCTGTTGTAACTCTGGTGCGTTCAGTATGCCTATGCCTATGCCTATGCCTGCACTGAGGCGTGTTGAAACTTACTCCAGAAGCCACCCGATGAGTCTGGCAGATCGCTCAGTAGATCTAACGGTTGTGGAACTTCAACTGGCTTGGGGTGGTTGCCAGCCGTAATATTCAGTCAGTGCATCAGAGACGATCGTCGTCAATTGCGCCAAGCGAACAGGCTTGCTCAGTACATCGTATACCTGCATCCGTTGGGCTTCTCGACGAATTTCATCATTCAACTCACCGCTCATCAAAACACAGGGCGGGCTGGATGGACGTTGGTGCAAATGCCGAATTACATCAAGCCCATTCACGTTGGGCATGTGGATATCGACCAAAGCGACATGCACCTGTGAATGCTCGATCAAGTCAAGTGCTTCGCGTCCATCACAGGCCTCGGTCACTCGAAAACCGCGTCGTGCAAGACCTTCGCAAACAACCTTGCGAAAGGCTTTATCGTCATCAGTCACGAGGAGGTTCGGCACAACGAACATGGGCTTATCATGTGTAGCAGATCGGTCTGTCGTGGCAAAACCGTCGCGACGACAGGTGGTTTCAACAGTATGATGATAACTGCAATCACGATCGTCGTTCAGCACAACTTGAAAACGTTACGGAAGTCAGATGAGTGCCCAAGACGCCAATCCAGCCGGTTCCACCCCGACACCTGGATCCAGTTCAGGCACGGATCCTGCTAAAAAGGCAGTAAAAAAGGGGGTCACGACACCTCCCACACGGGTTTCGACGGACGGTAGCCCCGGCCCGCCCGTCGCCACCATTCGGACACCGGCCGAGGTCGGAGAACTGTCCAAACGTATTATTGGGAACGTCGAGCAGGCGATTGTCGGAAAACGCAAGCAATTGGTTTTGTCACTCGTCACATGGTTCAGCGGAGGCCACATTCTGCTGGAAGATGTACCTGGCGTCGCCAAAACGATGCTTGCTCGGGCCTTGGCAAAAAGTGTCGGTTGCAAATTCAAACGGGTCCAATGCACACCCGATCTCCTGCCGACGGATGTAACGGGCACCTCGATTTTCAATCAGAAAACATCGCAATTCGAGTTTCGACCGGGGCCTGTATTCACGCAAATCCTGTTGGCTGATGAGATCAACCGCGCGACACCCCGAACTCAGGCATCGCTTTTAGAAGCGATGGCGGAAGCACGTGTCACGGTTGATGGCAACACCCACTCTCTGGAACCACCCTTCGTTGTCGTGGCAACACAGAACCCGATTGATCATGAAGGCACTTTCCCACTACCAGAAGCCCAACTCGACCGTTTCATGATGCGGTTCAGCCTCGGTTATCCATCCATGCAAGAAGAATTGCGGATGCTTGATTTGCTGCAGTACTCTCATCCAGTCGATCGTATCAAGCCAGTCGCCCGAGCATCAGAGATCGTGGCTGCGCAACAAGTCATCCGCAACATTCACGTCGATCCGCGCGTACGTGAGTACCTGTTACAAATTGTTTCGCAAACCAGACAACACTCCGATCTTGCTCTGGGCGGAAGCCCAAGAGCCACCATTGCACTCTTTCGCGGTTCACAGGCGATGGCTGCGATCCGAGGTCGAGAATATGTTTTGCCGGATGACATCAAGAAGATCATTGCCCCGGTGATGAACCATCGACTCATTGTGCGACCGGAAAGTCGACTCCGTAAAATCACTGGCGAAAAGGTGATCGAGGAGATCGTGGGCGAGATCGCCGTACCCACCATCAAAGCATCGTGACGCATGTCTGACACCGGTGCCCAAGTTGCCCCCACACCCAAGTTTTCGATCATCGCGGGGATTAGCGTGCTGCTGTTGGCGGGCATGATTTCGGGAGCCGCCCTGTGGGTAATTGCGGCGATCGCTGCGGCAATCCTGCTGGTGGTCAATTCCTTCCTTGCCAATACATGGTCACGTTCCACCGTCGCGACAAGATTGGGTGGTGACCATGAACTTAAAATGGGATCACGATTGCCAATCGAAGTCAAATTGACCAATCGCAGTCGTCTCCCGGTCCTGTGGTTGCTCGTGGAAGACCTGCTGCCTCGCTGGGCAACATGCTTTGACCCGCCAACCTTGCAAGTTGAGGGTGATCGGGTTCAGGTTCTATTGCTCGGAGCTGGCGAAACCCGCTCGCTCACCTACGAGATCAAATGCAACCGCCGAGGGTACTTTCAAATCGGCCCCACGGTGATGGAAACAGGTGACATGATGGGCATGTACCGTCGTTATCGGGTTGGAACACAGCCGCAATACGTCACTGTCCTCCCCAATATCGTGGCCCTGAGTTCCTATGAGATCGGGTCGCGACGTCCGATTGGTGAGATTCGCATGCGAGACAACATCATGGACGATCCAACACGTCTGCGTGGCATCCGTCTATGGCAACCCGGTGATCCCTTGCGAAGCGTCCACTGGGCGGCAACTGCGCGAACAGGTTCACTGCACAGCAAAATCTATGAGCCGTCATCGATTGTTGGGGCAACCCTGATTTTGGATCTACACACAAGTAGCAATCCCAAGCAGAACGAACCGGTACGCTGTGATCTCGCGATCACGGCAGCTGCCTCGATTGCCAATTCACTTCATGACACAAATGAGCCGGTAGGTCTGGCAACCAATGGCAGGGATGCCGCTGACCGAATCCGGCTGGAAGGCTGGGTGGGTGATCATCGAGTCCGAGGGGAAGCAGAAAATGCCGCATCAATGACTTCTGAGAATGAACGGCTCAGACCTGTCATTGCGACACCTGGACGGGGTCCTGTTCACTTCAAGGATATTGTGCGAACGCTCGCCCGACTGGAACGATCCGACGGGCTAACTTTGTCAGAATTGCTGGTCGAATGCGAATCACAAATATCCGCGGACACCACGCTGTTGATCCTGCTGCAGCAATGCACACCAGAATCGATGGGCGCGATGATTGGTATGCAGAGGCGGGGCAGGGCAGTCGCAGTGATCATCAACACACACGACATCAATGACTATTCACAAATCGCGGGGCCACTGATATCAGCAAAGATTCCCACCTTTCATCTTTCAACCGAGGAATCCATCGCGGAGGTCTGCCGGCAAACTCTGCTGCGATAAGACAGAAAATTGTTTCTGTGCCGCGAGCGCAATTCAGATTCAGCAGCACCCACGGCAAGTCAGACGAATCGCAACAGTGCGTAATTCTTCTTGCCCTTTCTCAGGACCATCACGGTTGCGCTCGCCAGATTTGACACATCGAGACACTGTTTTTCATCGTTTGCTCGGATGTTATTGACGTACACCCCGCCTCCCTTGACGGCTCGACGTCCCTCACCACCGCTTGCAACCAACCCAGCATCCTGCAGTGCTTCGACGATCCAGTAACCTTCACCATCCAGCTTTTCACGGGACACTTCTCGACTGGGAACATCAGCAAAAATCTCACCTAGACTAGCGTCCGACTGGACACCAATCTCACCACCGAACAGCATCTTCGAGGCTCTGAGCGCATTTACCAAACCATCCTCGCCATGCACAAATTCAGTCAACCACTCGGCAAGTCGATTTTGTGCGACACGTCGCCCGGGGTCAGCTTGGGTTGCCTCGGCCAACTCTTCGTACTCAACACGCTGGATCTCAGTCAGATAAGCGATGCAACGCATCACATCAGCATCATCGACGTTGCGCCAATACTGATAGAACTGGTAGGGACTGGTTCGAGCCGGATCGAGCCAAATTGCTCCACTCTCAGTCTTGCCCATCTTGCGACCATCGCTGGTCGTCAACAGTGGCGCGGTAATCCCGAACAGCTGTCGCCCCAGCATCCGTCGTCCAAGATCGATGCCAGCGGTAATGTTGCCCCACTGATCGCTGCCGCCAGCTTGGATCAGACAACCATGCTCACGCGACAAATGCACAAAGTCGTAAGCCTGCAACAACATGTAGCTGAACTCGGTGTAACTGAGACCGGCTTCACTATCCAGACGTGAACGAACTGATTCCTTGCCCATCATGGCACCCACAGGAAAGCTCTTTCCGACATCACGCAAAAACTCGAGATAGGAATAACCACTCATCCATTCGAAATTATTCAGCAGCACAGCACCGTTTGACTGTTGGTTACCGTCGTGGTCCTGTTCATCGTCATGGAAGTGCAGGAATTGACGCATCTGAGCCGCCACGCCCGTGATATTTTTCTGCAACTGATCAGCTGACAGCAAGTTACGTTCTTCACTCTTTCCGCTTGGATCACCAATCATCCCCGTGGCGCCGCCGACGAGTGCGATTGGACGGTGACCTGCCTGTTGGAATCGCCTCAACATCATCAGCTGCATCATGCTGCCGACATGAAGTGAATCTGCGGTTGGGTCAAACCCGATGTAGACCGCCTGGGGACCGGTGGCCAAGATTTTCGCCAATCCATCCTCGTCGGTACACTGATGGATCAGGCCACGCCATTTCAGTTCGTCAAGCAAGTTGTATTCAGGCATGTTCTTATCAGGCATGTTCTTATCAGGCATGATGGGCTTGCATGGCCAAAATCGCCTCAGCAACATGCAAGTCGTCGGGGTAAGTGACTTTCAGATTGTCGGCTGAACCTTGCACGATGGTAACGTCATGCCCCATTCTCTCGACAAGCTGGGCATCATCGGTCGCCGGTCGGCCATTGTGCTTGCCATAGGCCTGTTTTAACAACCCGACGCGAAAAACCTGAGGAGTGAGGGCAAGCCACAGTTCACGACGATCGACGGTGAGGCAACCGCGGCCTTCCAATCGCCCTCGTTTCAAGGTGCCAGGTACGGGTGTGGCCAACATGGCTGCCCCTGTCTGCCCAGCGGCGGCAAAGACTGCTGCCAGATCCGCCGGTCGAACCAGTGGGCGGGCTGCATCATGAATGGCCACCAAGCCGATTCCAGAGTCGCTAGCGACCCGGTCCAATCCAGCTTGCACGCTGTCAGTACGTTCAATGCCACCACGGACAAGTTCGATCCCCAGTTGTTCAATCAGCGGGGCGTAGCGGCTCTGAAAAACAGGTTCGTCCGTTTCAGAAATTGCCAACACGACACGTCCGACCAGATCGGAAGCAGCCAACCTAGCCGCCGCGTGATACCAGAGTGGTTGCCCCGCCAATTTTGCAAACAGCTTGTTGGTAACCGCACCAAACCGTTGACCGCTACCAGCCGCCGGCAGGATCGCAGCGATGCAGCCCGGCTCAAGAGATGTCTGATCAGAATCGTGCATGACAGAGACTGGCGGTGCGAGGCGAGGGTGATGCCGGGTATCCGGTCAAGCGATCGGTATAGCAGCGGGCGGCCAATGGTTCAAGCAACCAGTCTAGCCAGTTCACTGCGAGACTGATCGTCGCTGCCACTTCTACTCGTAATCTTCGTATTCTTCGTCGCCATCTTCTTCGTCGCCATCTTCTTCGTCGCCATCTTCTTCGTCGCCATCTGCTTCGTCGTCTGCTTCGTCTTCTTCGTCGTCGTCTTCTTCGTCGTCGTCGTCTGCTTCGGCTTCCTCGTACTCAGACTGAG
This sequence comes from Rubripirellula sp., assembly GCA_028823035.1. Lineage (GTDB taxonomy): Bacteria > Planctomycetota > Planctomycetia > Pirellulales > Pirellulaceae > Rubripirellula. The sequence goes on along the minus strand of JAPKCI010000037.1, from coordinate 19,204 downwards.
CATTTTCGTCGGCTGTTAATTCTTCTGTCTGTCCATAAGCTGCGGCAGCGTCTCGTTTTGGGAATTCGTCTTCCTCTTCGGCATCAAGCCCCTGCATCGCCTGCCATTGGGCCATCGTCATGACGACTTCCCTCGCTTTACTGCCGTTGTATTCACCCACGATTCCATCTTCGGCCATGAAGTCAATCAGTTTGGCGGCTCGACCATAACCAATGCCAAGACATCGTTGCAGCAAGGAACAGGACCCGCGACCTTCCCGGATGACAACCTCGATGGCGCTGTCATACAACTCGTCCCGTTTTTTGATCTGCTCCATCGACGTTCCGTCGGTACCTTCACCTTCCTGTTCGATTTTCAGGTTCATCAGTTCACCGACAAAGTTCTGGTCACCCATGCTGCAATGTTCGCAGACGGCGTCGATCTCCTCATCGGAAAGAAAAGTTCCCTGCCCACGAATCAGGGTGCTGGTGCCAGGCCACAGGAACAGCATGTCACCATTGCCCAGCAGCTTGTCAGCACCATTTTCATCCAGCACCACGCGACTATCGGTCTTACTTGCCACTTGAAAACTCAAACGGGCAGGCAAGTTACTTTTGATCAGACCGGTGATCACATCAACCGTTGGCTTCTGCGTTGCGAGAATCAGGTGGATACCAACTGCCCGACTTTTCTGTGCCAGTCGAATGATGTGTTGCTCAACATCTTTGCCTGCCGTCATCATCAGGTCTGCCATCTCATCAGCGATAATCACAATGAATGGCAATTTTTCCGGCACATCCCTGGTCGCATCCGCCTCATCGATTTCCAGACGACGCATGATCTCTTCTCGACCCAGATCATTAAAGCTGTTGATATGACGAACCCCAACTTTGGCCAGAAGCGAGTACCGCTCTTCCATCTTTCCGACGGCCCAAGACAAAATCGCTTCAGCCTTCCTCATATCGGTGATCACGGGATGCATCAGGTGTGGCAGACGCCCATAGCCACTCAATTCGACCATTTTGGGGTCGATCATGAGCATCCGCACCTCGTCTGGCCGGCAGCACATCAGCACCGAGGTGATGATGGCGTTGAGGCACACACTCTTACCCGTACCTGTCCGACCGGCAATCAACAGGTGGGGCATCTTTGCAAGGTCGACCACCATTGGGTTCCCGGAAACATCCTTGCCAAGGAATACCGGAATGTTCATCTTGGCTGATCGCGTGTCTGATTCCTCGATCACATCGCGGAGACTCACCACCTGGCGTGTTTCGTTGGGGACCTCGATACCAACCGTATTCTTGCCAGGAATAGGTGCTACTATCCGAACACTGGGAACCCGCAGAGCAATGGCCAAATCGTCCGCAAGTCCCGTGATTTTACTTAGCCGAAGTCCAGCTTCAAGTTCAATCTCGTACTGTGCAATGACCGGACCGGTTTCAATCTCGACCACGCGAATATTGAACCCGAAGTGCCGGAATGTCTCTTCGAGTACATGAGCCTTGCGGCGCACCTCATGTAGTTGATCCTCGTAGCAAACGTCGTCACTTTGCTGGAGCAACTCAACACTGGGCAGACGGTAATCTTCCATGCCACCGGGAAGCGATTCATTCATTTCCTCGAACAGATTCTCGGATGAATCAGCTTTGGTTTTTCTCTTGGGTACCTTTACTTTGGGCTGCGACAAGTTGTGAGGCTCATCCTTGCGAACGTTGTGCGTCTCACTATGAATCTCCAATTCCCGATTGGCAGTATCTTCTGATTCTTCTTCAGCGTCATCCCAGTCTTCTTCCTCTTCCTCTTCCTCTTCCTCGTAGGACTCCTTCTCGTACTCCTCACACTCTTCGAGTTGCTCGTCCTCAACCACGTCTTCCGGATCAGATTCAGGCTTGATGACTGATGACTTTTTCTTGGGCCGACCAAATTTGATGGTTGGCTCGCTGCGATCCGAACTCGCTGATCCACCTTCCTCAGTGCTTTCGTCTTCGTCATCCCCATTGATCTTGATTGGTTCTTCCAAGTCGGTGAATGGGCGGCGGCGGCGTGAAGCAGGCAGTACCCCAGCAGCCCGCTGCATCCCCGACCTCGAAACCTTTGCACCCTCTTTCAACAAACGCCTGCTGGCATACAGCAGGGCGTAATCGCTCGTCATCAGAGTGCCAATCAACAACAGAGTCATCGTCAGAATCCATGCGCCTGCCGGAGCGAAGTGTTCCAGCAACCAGATCGACGTCATCGCACCGAAAAAGCCACCGCCGCCAACAACTGGCAGACCAGATGCCTGCAATGGCAGCATGGCAGCCCCCGTGGCCACAGCGACGACGATGATGGTACCGCCCAAAGACCGCAGAACGGGAGCATGAAGATGACCGCGCAGAATCAGAGCCGTTGCGACACCTCCCATGGCACCAATGACAATCGCAGTGGCGACCCCCAGTGCATCAAGCAGCAAGGATGAAAGCAAAGCTCCCCAGTAACCACACGCATTTGTGATCGTCGCATTCGGGGGAAAAACCGTCGCATCAGGTGTATAGAACTCACTGATCGGCCAAATGGGTGTGTCGAGAGGATCAGCCGCACTGTGGGTCACTAGCGACACGGTCAAGATCAGAGTGAAAGCAATCAACACCAGCGCGCAGATATCCCGCACGAGGTTTGGCTCTCGTTCCAATTCAACGTTTTCGTCTATCGATGCTGCCGACATACACACGCGCAAAAAGAGAGAATGAATCTTCTCTTAAAAAATCGGCTATTTGCATCCCTTGCAGCGAGCATGGAGGGGCGAATCGCTGCAACCGCTACGACCGTCAAAGTCAAACACTTCATAGTAGTGGAATGCCGACCTGTCGTTTCACGAACTGGGAACGGGAGCGATCAAGTCCACGCTTGCGACCAAATCAGCCCAAGTATCGAAATTCGATAGGAGCATCGATATCAGCATGCAAGCTTTGGTGTACCGGACACTTTCTTGCAGCGGCCTCCAGACGTGTGCGTAGTTCTTCGTCTTTCACAGTCTCAGACGGAATCATGACCAATGTCCGCAGCGATCCAATTCTGCGAATTGGATCTGCGACCATTTCCTTGGTCACCACGATGTTGGTGCCTTTGAGATCAACATCATGTCGTTCGGCCACCAGCCCCAAAATTGTCATTACACAAGTGCCCAAAGCAGTTGCCACCAGGTCCGTCGGAGAAAATGATTCGCCCTTGCCGCCATTGTCGGTCGGTGCATCGGTGCTGAGTTGCTCGCCGCTTGGACCGTGAGTCGCTTCGCAGCGGAGTTGACCGTTGTAGCCGACTTTAATTTCAACAGCCATTTGAGACTTGTTCTTGGTGGATGGAAGAGGAAAGAGTGCCGTGGCCAGTAGCTGAGACGATCCCGCGACTGGCGTAATCAACCATATCAATCCGCTAGACCTCTGAATATGTCTTGGGACGCGAAACCGCAGGTAGAGTCCGAAAAGGGAAACATCACCATTGGCAGCGGCGTCAGTATCCGCATTGGCTTTTGGAGAAGCCATCGTGATACCGCGGAGACGCGCAGACCATCGTGATACCGCGGAGACGCGCAGACCATCGTGATACGGCGGAGAGGAACCGCCTGATCAAGATTGGTTACCCTTGCGGGCAGTCCTCACTTGCGAGGGACTTCCCAACTGGCAGTTCTGATGGACCTCACATTCAACTCATCTCGGCAAATTCAGCGACTTCTTCCGGCGTGAATTTACGTTCAAGCCGGGCTCCCATCTGAGAAACGATTCTCGCCGCTGCATGAGAAGCGAGATGCCCAGCTTGCTGCCAGCCCATCCCGTTGGTAATCCCGTACATCAGAGCACCGGCATACATATCGCCTGCACCGGTAGTATCGATTGCTTTGACATCGACTCCTTCGACCGGATAGGCCTCACCGCCATGCATGATGAGGGACCCCTTGTTCCCAAGGGTCAGTGCGACATTTTCAGCATGTTTGTGAATTTTGGCAGCACATTGAATGGGATCGGTTTCGTTGGTCAGGCTTTTCGCCTCTTCTTCATTGCAGAAGAACAAATCGACCGGACCTTGGACTAAATCCCAGATCTCATCACGGATCATATTGACCAAAAATGGGTCGGATGCGGTCAGAGCGACTTTCACGCCAGCTTGCTTGGCAAGATCCATAGCTCGGTACGCTGCCGCCTTGGTTGTCTCGCCGGTTAGTAGATATCCTTCGATGTAGACGTACTTGGCCGATTCGATCAATGCTGGGTCGATGTCCTCCTCAGTCAGGGTTGCCGATGCTCCCAAGTGGGTCAGCATGGTCCGCTGGGCGTCGCCCGTGATCAGCACAGCGCAAGTTCCCGTGCTGCTGGCAGCCGGTGTGACATCGATGCCGATTCCGAGATCACGCATGTCATTGAGAAAGAAGGCACCGATCTCGTCATTTCCGACTTTTCCGACATAAGCTGTCGAAGCGCCCAATTCGGCCAGAGCAACGATCGTATTTGCGGCAGAGCCTCCGGCACAACGATGCAGCGGTGAGCCATCGAGTTTGCCCAAGACGCCGGCCTGCTGCTCCTCATCCACGAGCGTCATGATGCCTTTTTCGATCCCGAGGTCTGTGAGGACCTGATCCGCAACCTGTGTTTGGATATCAACCAACGCGTTGCCCACACCAAAAACGTCTATTGCAGCCATCTACCTTGCCTATGAGTTGCTATTTCTACTGATCTCTGCCCAGACGACAGTATGAATGCACGATTCGGAACAAAGAGCGGTCGCGTATGAGTCTGGGCTACCGCAAGAGGGGCCTACACGGTAGTCGAAGGACGGTTCAGCAGAAAGGAGTTTGGATCATCGAACTCCGACTGGCGGTCGCTGGAGCAATATGGTCGATGTATTCCGAGCCAATCAGGCGTTCTTTGAATGCTTCCTCTTGCCAAAATCGCCTCTGCCAGCAACACTCTAGCCCGCAAAAGAAATTTAGCACGCGACCAAATGGCCTCGATTGTCGAGGCCATCCTCGTTTGGGTCATCAGCGGAAACGCCGATTCCAAGCACGGATCGCGTCCAGCGGACGGGTGGAAGCCTGTCACGCTACCCCCTCGAACAGCGTCCACGCGGCGCAGAAAGGTTTGCCAATGGCTCGTTACACCGGCCCCAAAGCTCGTATCAACCGTCGACTCGGCACACTCATTTACGAAACATCAGGCGCAGCCCGTGCGCTCGACCGCCGCCCACAACCACCCGGAATGCACGTCCGTGGTCGCCGACCCAGCAACTACGGTTTGGCCCTGCTCGAGAAGCAAAAGATCAAACATTATTACGGTCTGGGTGAGCGGCAACTTCGTCGTTATTTCGATGCGGTTGGTCGTAAACCGGGCAATACTGGTGAGTTGCTGCTGTTGATGTGCGAGCGACGCTTGGACAATGTGGTTCGCCGCGTGGGATTCACCAAAACACGACCTCAAGCCCGCCAGGGCGTCGCCCACGGTCACTTCACCGTGAATGGCGTCAAAGTCACAAAGCCCAGCTACTTGCTTCGCCCCGGCGATATCGTCGAGGTTCGTGGTCGTGAAAACCTGAAAAACCTGTACCGAGGCGTCATTGCGAATACCGCTCCCGACGCCCTTGATTGGGTGACGCTTGACAGCGAGAACCTGAAAGCGACAGTGCTCGGCATGCCAGGACCAAGCGACATCAGCCTGCCAGTAGACGCGAACAGCGTCGTCGAATTCCTGTCTCGCTAGACCAGTCGTTATATTGTTCAGTGTCAGCGTTTGTACACCATCACAGCTGCAAACGCTGACAAACAGAGTACGGCAGACTGCGATTTGAATCGTTGGCCCGTTTGGCATTGATGACTCGTTTTTGTCAGGCGTGACGAGGATGCTCCGGTCTGGAATGTCCCCTGCTGCGATGATCGGTTCCCGGTTGGGGAAGGGTGAACGCTCGATGACATCTAGTCTGGGGCTTCGACATCGCAGCGGTGATCGGTGTTCGCTTTATCCATGTGATCGCTGTCACAAATTCATGCATTCCCTTTTCATATCTGCAAGGTGAGTTTCGCTCATGCATGCTCCAGTTCTCGTCTTAGGTGGTGGTCCCGGCGGTTACGCCGCAGCGTTTCTGGCAGCCGATGAGGGGCTGGATGTCACGATTGTCGAGGCCGAACCAAGGCTCGGCGGTACCTGTTTGTTGCGAGGATGCATCCCCAGCAAGGCTCTGCTGCACGTCGCCAAGGTGATCGGCGAAGTCGACGAACTCCGCAAGGAATGGGGCGTCGTATACGAAGACAAACCCAAAATTGACATCGATAAGGTGCGAGCTCGAAAAGACAAGGTCATCTCGAATTTGACCGGGGGCTTGGGACAGCTGGCCAAGCGTCGCAATGTGACGGTGATTCAGGCAAGAGGTAGCTTCATTGATTCGACCACACTCAAACTCGAGGGTGATCATAAGTCGATTCCTGAAGGAGGCACCCTGACCTTTGACACGTGTATTTTAGCGACGGGTAGCGTGCCTGCCATGCCGCCGGCGTTCCAGATCGACAGCGACCGCGTGATGGATAGCACGGGTGCTCTCGCGTTGGCCGACATTCCGGAAACCATGTTGGTGGTCGGCGGCGGATACATCGGTCTTGAGATGGGCAGCGTCTACGCTCAGCTTGGCTCAAAGGTCAGCGTCGTTGAGTTGATGGACGGACTGCTGCCAGGTGCCGACCGCGATCTGGTCAAACCGCTTGCCAAGGAAATCGACAAACTGTGCGAAGGCCGCGTGTTCCTGAACACCAAAGTCGGATCCTTGACCCAGATCGATGACAAGATCGAGGTGACCTTTGAGGGCCCGGACAAGTTTGGCCACGAACGGTACGACAGAGTTCTGGTGAGCATCGGCCGCAAGCCGGTGACACGAGGAATCGGCCTCGAAAATACGAAAGTCCAAGTCAACCAACGGGGCTTCGTGGTCTGCGACGAGCAACAGCGGACCGCTGATCCGCACATTCTGGCCATCGGTGACATTGCAGGCGATCCCATGCTGGCCCACAAAGCGACACACGAAGGCCGCGTGGCAGCCGAGGTTGTCGCCGGTAAGAACGTCGCCTTCGATAAAGCCGCCATCCCCGCCGTCGTCTTTACAGACCCGGAGATTGCATGGGCCGGCATCACAGAGGAAGAAGCCAAACGTGAGGGAATCGAGGTCGATGTCGAAATCTATCCTTGGGCTGCCAGCGGTAGAGCACAGGCCTTGGGCATCACCAACGGTTTGACCAAATGGTTGGTGGATCCCAAAACAGAGCGTGTGCTGGGCTGTGGTATCGTCGGTAGTGGCGCTGGTGAACTGATTGCGGAAGCCGTGTTGGCAATTGAAATGGGCTGCGAAGTTCATGACATCACCGACAGCGTGCACCCCCATCCCACCCTCAGCGAAACACTCATGAACGCGGGTGAAGTTCACTTCGGAACGGCTACCGAGATTTTCAAGCCGAAAAAGAAGCCTGCAACAGCCTGAAGCCAGTCCTGAAGCAGCCCCCCTGACCGCCGAATCAGCGAGCAAAAGGCCAGCTAGACAGAAAATCTACCCGAGCAGGGTCCCTTTGCCTGTGGAGCCAACACGAGAGTTACTTGTGGAGCCAACACGAGAGTTACCTGTGGAGCCAACACGGGGCCGGAGCGATCGCCTCAGCCGATTTCCCAAGCCCGGCCCGCCGGTCTCTTAGGGCCCTCTGGCCGATCACGCTGCTTGCCGTAGGCCACCAGTGAATGCCGCCGATAGAATTGGTAGCAGTCAGGCATGCTTTGCGGAAGGAATGTACTTTTACGCGTCTCGGTCCACACGACTGCCTCGGAGCGTTTAAAACAACATCAGAACATCACGATCTCGGAACTCGAATTTGCTGGAATTCAATTGAAGCCTCGCCCCCTCGTTGTGCTTTCGCTCGAAGGTCTGACACCAGCTGCCCTGGGTTGCTATGGATCATCGTGGAACCAAACGCCCGCAGTCGATGCGATCGCCAACACGGGCTGCGTCTGGGATCGCTGGCTGGCGACCACAGACCGACCGTCGGAAATGTTTCACCGAATGGTCGAGGGGATCGAACAAACACCGAGCTGGAAAAACCACTGGCAAGCCCGTGGGAACGTCGATCTGATCACCGATGTGGCGGAGATTGCTGCAAGCTTTGAAGACTTGCCCTTTGACCGCATGCTGTCTCTGCATAACCGTGAACAGGAATGGAGTCCGCTGCCCGCAGAGGACATTGTTGATACGCAACTGGGGCAACTGGTAGCCGCAGCGATTGAGCGTGACTCGGAAGATGAAGACTGGAGCATCCTGTGGCTACACAGTGATTTCTTGACCACTCGCTGGGACGCTCCACGTTATTTAGCACTGATTGACGAAGATGATGAAGAATCACTAACCCCCAGTGACGAAGTGGAACTGCTCGAGGCAGAAAACTCCGTTATGGAACAACTGGAAAAACTTCCGCCGATCTTTAATGACGTCAGCCCGCCGGCGTTGCAGTTACCCAATGAAATTCATCCCGATCTGGTGACGTCGTGGATGCGAACCTATGGATGTCAGATTCGTTTGATCGACGTCCTGCTGGAAATCCTTCTAACCTCCCTAAAAGCCGACGATCCTCACGTTTTGATCGTTGGGACAAGCGGTTTTCAGCTGGGGCAAAATGGCTGGATTGGCCATCGTCAGGGACCTCTGCGAAGTGCCGATATCCGACTGCCCATGATCGTAAGTGATATCGGACCGCTACACCTGCCCCACCTCAGCGGCGGTGACACGTTCCCTCAAATCCTGGATCAACTCGCCAACCATTCGAACCCGGTCGGTGGGCAGTCAGCAGGATGGTCGCCAGAACAGTGGTGCCAGTCGGATGCACCCGCCAGCGTCATCACCAAGTCAGATCGGATCGTTCATGCGGTAACGACGCCCGACTGGTTCTATGTGCAAGATCCTGACCAGTCAGAGCACCTGTATTTAAAACCCGACGACATCGATGACTTCAATAACGTCGCCAGACTGCGACCCGACATCGTCAAACAACTCGTCAGTTCACAAAAAAACCCCGTCGAACCTGAGGTCGACGGGGCGGATTGAGTCCATTTTCCAGCGTTGGAAACCGTGCTCTAACTACTAGGCGTTCACGCCATTAGGCGTCAGTTTTTGCGTCAGCCACTGGTGCAGGCGGTGCAGCTTCCTCAGCTGAATCGCTGCTGCTGGCTGCTTCTTCAACAGTTCCGCAAGGATCAGCTGCACAAGGATCGTCGCAGCAAGAATTCCTTGAACGAAGCTTGCTCATCAGACGCTTCAGAAGGCCTGGCTTGCTGCAGCAATCATCGGCACAGCAATCAGTCGCGGTCTCGCAAGGAACTGGCTCGCAAGGAACTGGCTCGCAAGGAGCTGGTGCTTCGCAAGGAGCTGCCTCAGGTGCACAGCAGTCAGAAGCGTGCTTTGCCTTAAGGCGTGCAAGCAATCCACCACCACAACTCTTTTTGCCGAGGTCGAGGTTACCGAGAACTTTACCGCCGCAGCTCTTGGCTTTCAGACCAGAGAGCAATCCTCCGCCGCAGCGACCAGCTTCGGCGGTTGTTTCAGTCATAGCAAGTCCAGCACCAATTAATAGTGCGAACGCGGCAAAGCCGCTCACCACAGTCCGATTCATCTTCAATCTCCAGAGTTCGGAGTTAGGTGCGATCCGAATTCGCACATTAAGGTTCTGAGCCTGACTTCCTGAGGCCCCGCATCTCGTGCCTTTGACAACATGCCAAATGGTTCACGGATGTCACGCAACGGCACACAACCTAGGGGGTTTGCGTAGCTTATTCCGTTCGCGTAATTTTGAGCAAGTAGGCTAACTACCGTCACACAGGTGTCAATCGGGGCTTTGGTAAATTTAGAGAATTTTGCACTGCAGATGCCAGCTCGTTGGGGGAGCAAGCAGCGTTCAGCTTGGAACAAGAGTGCTTACCAGCGAATGAGAAATTCCACCAATGGAATAAAAAACTCCACTACAAGTAAATAAAGGAGTTTTCTACACCTCACTTGGCATTATCTGTCGAGCGTCGACCCTCAGAGGATCAGCGTTTGAGAGTCGTTCCAGGTGCTTCTGCCTGCGACGAAACTTCCGCTTGATCTGAACCCGGTTCGGCCAGCATTGAGGCCATCTGGTTCCCATCTTCGAAATTAAAGACGACTAAATCCTCGGCATTGGGGTCGATTGAAATTGCGAGGCCGCTAATCCGCCAGCACGCCGATTCTTGGCGTAAAGCCCATACGACTTGCGAGGCAGTCATTGTGCTGCCATCTGCATTCGGTTCGGACCAAATACTGTGGACCATCGCGGCTGTATCATCTTCGGGGTGCAATTCGAATCGCGTGACTTCGAAGCGAGCACTCGGTGACCCGATTGGCTGAATCGTCTGGCCGATGCGTTTCAACTCGCTTTGCGCTCTGCTGGTGAGCAGCGTATGTGCCCTAGAATCCTCACCACCTCGGCGAATTTCATCGAGAAACTGGCTGACAACGTCGGTCGGACCAGGGACTGGGGCAGGGGTGGACGCTGCGGGGGCAGCGACCTGATGGGCTGGCGAAGCCGAATCCTGCGCCACCTGTGCATCAGAGCCACACCCTACAAGGAGTGAAAAAGAAATAAAGCAGCCGAAGCCAAGGGCGAACCGGTCCATGCGAATGCCGTCTAGCGAATGGTGGGAAACAAGAAACATGAGAGCTGTGATGTAGCGAAAACCAGGCAATCGCGTCAAGACAAACTCGATCAAGCTAGATTCACCTATCGGAGCGAATCGCTTTCTTTCACAATGGGATACTGATAAGAGCCAGATTACATCGCAACCACAAAGTCACTGATGGCAGCTGATAGCAACAACACCATTTTGGTGGACGGTGAGCGGATTGACCTCCGCAACCGAACACTGGCCGCCTTTTTAGCGTGGCTGGTACCCGGAGCGGGCCACTTCTATCAGCGACGGTATACCAAGGCCAGCCTGTTCATGGTGTGCATCCTCTCGACTTGGATCCTCGGATTCGCATTGGGTGGTGGGCACGTTGTCTACGCCTCGTGGGTGTCAGGAGATAAGCGTTGGCACTACTTTTTGCAGGCAGGTGTTGGCGGCGCAGCGTTGCCCGCCTTAATTCAAGTAAACCGGATGAAAAAAGCCACCGATCCGGTGAGCGGACAAACTGCGAAACAGTACGAACCACTGTGGGGAGGTTTCATGGCACCCCCTCTGCGTCCGGTCCGGGAAAACCAAGCTGACGAAGTATCCGCATGGTACGCGAGGCGTGGCGCAGGCTATGAGATGGGGACGTGGTACACAGTGATTGCCGGGCTGCTGAACATTCTGGTGATCTACGATGCTTATGGCGGACCATTGTCGGTCCCCATCAGTGGCAGGAGAAAAGAACCTAAAGAGGATGCTGATTCAGCGGACGAGGACGCAAAAGAAGAGTCAACCTAGTCACATCGCGAGTCAACTCATTCATGCCGGATCGACAGTATTCTGACTTCCTTTGGTAACGCGACATGCTTCCCATTTCACCGACCTACCTGCTTTATTATCTTCCACTAATCATCGCCATCGCGTTGGTTTTTGGGGGCACACGTCACGAGAACACCCAGCTGATTCTTCATCACGCTTGGCAAACGGGACGCTGGATCACCAGTTTCATGGGAGTTATTTTTGTGGTGATTTGCGTACTGGATTGGATGCTCTAGTAGCAATCTGGAAAATTTTGGCGGTCAGAGAACAAAACCTATCGCTTTTTCGAGTGCATGAGCTCTCTATTAGATTTACCTGAGGTAACCCACACTTCGACACCCGGCAATCGTGACCATTGATCAAGGCCTGTAAAATTCGCCGTTGAGGTCTGAACAAGCGAAGCCTGCCTTGCTGCCCGCCGTTGTGGACTTCCCGACTGGTCTGCTCAACGACTCATTCCTGTTCATTTCCATCCACTCCTGACAGAATTTCATGCGAGTCCTGACACTTGGCGCTGGTACGGTTGGTCGCTGGGTCGCAGACATGCTTTGCAAGAAAGGACACAGCGTCACAGTTGTGGACAGTAATGCCGAGAATGTCCAGCGGATCAACAACGAACTGGACGTTCGAGCAATTGTGGGCAGTGCTTCCCGCAGCACAGTGCTTTTCCAGGCTGAAGTCGGCTCTGCCGACATGTGTCTGGCAGTAACGGGTGACGACGATGTCAACATCGTCGCGGCCAGCATGGCCAAGGCACTTGGGGCACGGCGCAGCATTGCACGGGTCTACGCCCCTGCCATTCATGATTTAAGCACGTTTGATTATCAGCGCCACTTCAATATCGACAGCTTGCTCAGTCTGGAACAGCTATCAGCTTTCGAGTTGGCCCGAGCCATTCGGAATCCCGATGCGATACCGCTGGAACATTTCGCTCGCGGGCAATTAGAGGTATACGAAGTCGCAGTGGATGGAAAATCGGCCTGTGCCGGACACAAGCTGAGAGACCTGAAGATTCCAGCTGCCGTCCGCATCGGATCCATTGCCCGGGAGGGGCGGATGTGGATCGCCAGCGGCGAAGATGAATTGCATGGGGGCGATCGAGTCAGCCTGATTGGCTCGCCAGAGGTGGTCACCAAGACCCGTGGCATGTTTGTTTCCGAATCCGATCTGCACCACAAGCAACGTGTGATGATCGCCGGGGGAGGGGAAACTGGGTATCACCTCGCTGACTCGTTGAGCCGCCGTGATTATCGCATCGTGTTGCTCGAGCGTGATCAGAAACACTGCAAACGGCTGGCAAAACTGTTACCCGGCGTAACGGTGATCCATGCCAATGCCAATCGTCGCAGTGTCCTGGAGGACGAGGGAGGTGGCACGGTTGATTACTTTGTGGCGTGCACTGGCAGTGATGAGAGCAACATCATGGCTGGAGTCGAAGCAAGAGAATTGGGAGCAGCGCGGGTGATGTGCGTTGTGGGACGCCCTGACTATGCCAACGTTGTCGGCAAGTTGGGGATTGACCGAGCCGTCAGTGAACGTGATGTGGCAGCAAGGCAAATCATGGGATTCCTGAACGAGGGTCCTATCATCAGCCAAAGCAAAATCCCGAATGGTTCAATCGGAATCTATGAGCTCGAAGTTTCCGAAGGCACCCAGGTCACGGAGGCCAGTCTGGCAGAACTGCCGTTGTCCGGTCGCTGTTTGATCGCCGCTATCGAACGCGATGGTTTTGTGCGAGTACCACGCGCCAATGACACACTCAAGCCAGGTGACATTGCAGTCGCCCTGATTGATCAACCCGCCGCAAAAGAAAGCCTGGCGTTGTTTGGCTCATGACACTTTCAGTGTGGGCCGATGTCGGCGGAACATTCACTGACTGCCTTGTCCGTGACGGTTCTGAACAACATCAGACCAAGGTACTCAGCAGTGGCGTGGTCCGTGCCAGGATCGCCGAACGCATCACCGAACACTGTTTTCGCGTGACAGACATTGGCGGCATTGAGGTTGATGGTTTCTGGCAGCACGCAAAAATCTCTCTGCTGGATAGCGATGGTCGTCACCGTGCCATTGGCGTCGTCGAACAGCATCAGCAAGGCGTGTTGACGTTAACATCGGAGATTCCTGATACAGGGCCGGCAAAGGCTTCCGATTCACTCATCCAACCACCAGTGACGCTGAATCAGGATACTGTGATTGAATTGGATGCTGGCCTCGAAGCACCGGTACTGGCGACTCATATCCTGCTCGGTGTTCCTGTGGGCGACCCGTTGCCAGTCGTTGATGTTCGCTTGGGGACAACCCGGGGAACCAATGCTCTGTTAACTCGGAGCGGTGCGAAAACGGCCGCAATGGTCACCAACGGTTTCGCCGACATCCTGCGTATTGGTGAACAGGATCGACCTGAGCTATTCGCGTTATCAATCCAGAAAACGAAACCGTTAACAGATCACGTGGTCGAGATACCGGAACGGCTGGACGCAAACGGGACAGTCTTACAATCACTGGATGTCGATGCGGTGAGAACCTGCTTGTCGCGGCTCAAGAGCGAGCAGGTCGAGTCACTTGCAATCTGCCTACTGCACTCGCACGTGAATGATGCTCACGAGCGCACGATTGAACAACTCGCCCGAGAAGCAGGCTTCGAGAACATATCACGGTCAAGTGAAGTTGCCCCCGTGATCAAGTATGTGTCGCGCACCGAGACAACCGTTCTGGACGCTTACCTGAACCCAATTCTGTCAGGCTATATTTCCCGGGTCTGGAATCAGTTTGGGGGTGCCTCACAGTGTCGCCTGCGATTGATGACAAGTAACGGAAAATTGGTTTCTCCCGCCTTATTTCGTGGACGCGACAGCATTCTGTCAGGACCAGCCGGCGGCGTGGTAGCGTTGGGTCATGTTGCAGAACGAGCGGCTGCACCTGCTGCGATTGGCTTGGACATGGGTGGCACCAGCACTGATGTCAGTCGGTATGAGGATCAGATCGGCCGGCGTTATGAATCGCGTGTCGCGGGCGTCCGTGTCATGACCCCAATGATGGATATTGAAACGGTGGCTGCAGGTGGTGGATCCATTTGCCAATACACGGTTGACCAACGACTGGCGGTCGGCCCCACCAGCGCAGGAGCGGACCCAGGTCCCGCTTGCTATGGGCGTGGCGGGCCACTGACCGTCACCGACGTCAATTTGTTATTGGGGCGAGTTCCTGAAAGTCGATTCCCGTTTCCCTTAAACCGCGATGCCGCAAACGATGCTCTGACGTCAATTCTGAACCAGATACCCAGAGACTCCGGTATCCATTCCTGCGAACAACTGGCCGAGGGTTTTCTGTCAATTGCTGTCACACACATGGCAGAAGCAGTTCGCACGGTAAGCACGGCTCAGGGCAGCGATGTACGGAACATGGCCCTGGTTGGGTTCGGCGGCGCTGCCGGCCAACACCTGTGCCGTGTCGCGAGCGTGCTGGGTATGAAACGCATTCTCGATCATCCCGATTCAGGAATGCTCAGTGCTCTGGGGATGGGATTGGCGGATCTCGGACAGGTCGTCACTCGTGGTGTCTACGAGCTGATCGACAATCTGGATCCCCAGACCATCCATTCCATGACTGAAACATTGATCGTTGAGACGAATCGAAGCCTGCAAGACGAGATGGAATCCGGGCAGACCCTCGAACATGAGTTGGAGGCTGACCTTCGATATCACGGAACCGAATCGCCTCTCAGCTTACCGCTGAATCCTGTTGAAACGCTGACAGATCGATTCCATCAACGGCATCAGCAGGTGTTCGGGTACGCGCAGCCGGATCGTGCCGTGGAATTGGCGGCGTTTCGCTGCGACGCAACTCTGCGGTCTGCCCATCAGCCAACGCCCCATCAGCCAGCGCCTTATCAGCCAGCGCGGTCAAGAAAAAAGGCTGAAACAGGCAAGTTGTGGGACAACGGTCAGTGGGTTGATACACAGATCATTGAACGCGCGTCACTTTCGTTAGAACAAATCATCGAGGGACCGGCGATGATTGCGGGTCCACATTCAACGCTCGTGGTGGAATCCGGCTGGCGAGCCGCGATGATTCAGGACGGAATCGTCGAAATCACCTCTCGCGAACTGAACACGAATCAGCGGGCGATAAACCACACCGAGACTTCCGATCCAATTTTGCTGGAAGTGATCGCACGCCGGTTACAGGGCATTGCCGATGCGATGGGTGAAGTACTGCGACGAACTGCAATCAGCGTCAATGTAAAAGAGCGTCGCGACTACAGCTGTGCTGTTTTTCGTGGTGATGGTTCGCTGATTGCGAATGCCCCCCATGTCCCGGTCCATCTTGGTGCCATGGGGCACACGGTTCGGCAAATCATGCGCCACTACCCAACCATGTCACCCCATGACTGTTATCTCAGCAACGATCCTTATGCTGGTGGCTCACACCTGCCTGATGTAACTGCGATAACGCCAGTATTCTGCAGCCCGGGCACCGAAAGCGGATCGCCAGATTTCTACGTTGCATCGCGAGCCCATCACGCAGAGATAGGCGGACGCACCCCCGGCTCAATGCCGCCCGATGCTGACACGCTTGCGGATGAGGGCGTTGTGATTCGCAACTTTGCTCTCGTGCAATCTGGTTCCAGCAACCAGCCTGAATTAAAACAACTGCTGTCCAGCGGACGCTATCCCTCGCGGTGCGTAGCTGAAAATCTGGCTGATATCGCGGCGCAACAAGCAGCAGGTGCACACGGTTCGCGAGCCTTGATTGAACTCGCCCAGCGTTACTCCATGGAAACGGTTGACTCATTCATGGGTCAGATTCTGGACTTGGCCGGCGATTCGATGCGACGTTGGATTCAAACCCTGCCTGGTGATCCGATGAGTTTCGAAGATCAACTCGACGACGGCAGCCGGATTGCCGTGACGCTGCAGCGGCAAGAAGATCACCTGAAAGTCAGTTTCGACACTGCCCCTGTTCACCCGCATGGCTTCAACGCAACTCCGGCAATCGTGACCGCAGCGACGCTGTATGTCCTGCGCTGTGTCTCGGGTTCGGATCTGCCACTTTGCGACGGTGTGCTTCGTGATGTCACACTCGAGATACCAAGCGGAATTCTGGATCCACCCCCTCATGAAGACCCGGCCAAATGCCCTGCGGTCGTAGCAGGAAATGTCGAAACCAGCCAACGAATTGTCGATGTCCTGCTAGGAGCTCTGGGCGTAGCGGCAGCCTCGCAAGGCACCATGAACAATGTGTTGATAGGTGACGAGACGTTTGGTTATTACGAAACCATCGGTGGAGGAAGTGGGGCAACAGCGGACCTGCCCGGCGCAGATGCGATTCACACACACATGACCAACACTCGAATCACCGATCCCGAAATTCTTGAGTCCAGACTGCCAGTCCGTTTAGTTCGTTTTGCCATTCGTAGTGGTAGCGGTGGGCGGGGGTTGCATCGTGGTGGTCATGGCATCATCCGCGAGTTTGAGTTTCTAAAGCCGCTCGTGATTTCGCTGTTGACCGGGCGACGCAATCTTGGCCCTTACGGACTCGCTGGGGGCAGTCCTGGAAAAGTGGGACGCAATATGCTCGTTCACAACCAGCAAACAAGACAGCTTGGTGCGACAGAATCACTCTCGGTAGAGATTGGCGATCGCCTGATCATTGAGACCCCGGGAGGCGGTGGCTGGGGCACCGCATCGCAGTGATTGCTCAGAAAGCGAGGGGCAGGATTCGGGTCTGGCAATCACCCATCCACCCGTAGCGATCGGCAAAACCGCATCAATCAGCGGAGCATTCGTCACTCGGTGCCTGCCCCCCGCACCCCGCGACTGCGTGCGTAGAACGAAACAAGCCTCCCTTTTTGACGGTTGTGAGCGTTGCCCAAAAGTTGCCGCCAGAGTGTCGGCGATTGTCCGCTTCTCGTTTTCCGAGGATGGTATTCGACGGTAGACTGGTAGGGTGGCGGTCGGTGCGCGATGGCCACAACAGCCCGCACCCTTCCTTCAGATCATTATCCACATGCTCATCCGGCCCAGTGTCGTTGCCGTGGCGGTCATGCTCACCAGCGGCTTCGCAATCCTCCCCTCATTTGCTCAGCCATCCGAAGTGGAGGAAACAACCCATGTATCGGCGCCCGATTTTTCTCGGGATGTACGTCCAATTCTGTCGGATCACTGCTTCGCCTGTCATGGTCCAGACGAACAGAAACGCGAAGCTGAATTGCGTCTCGATACAACGGCCGGGTTGTCGAGTGTCGTGACTGCGGGCGTTCCGGCCAATAGCAAGCTACTGGTCCGCATTGGTTCAGGTGATCTGGATAGCCTGATGCCACCACCGGAATTCCACAAACCTTTGACGCAGTCGCAGCGAGACATTCTGCAACACTGGGTCGAGTCGGGAGCCACCGTTGAACAGCATTGGTCTTTCAGCCCACCCACTCGCCCCGAGTTGCCGCCAGACGTGGCCAGTGATCGCCGCGCATCGATCGACTATCTGATCGACCGACGAGCCACTGCTGCAGGTTTGGAATTGAACCCGAGGGCGAACCGTCGCACACTGATTCGCCGACTCAGCCTCGATCTCAACGGCCTGCCGCCGACCCGAGATCAGATTGCCCTGTTTCTTTCTGACGATTCACCTGAAGCGTATGAACATCTGGTCGACCGTCTGCTGCAATCGCCCCACTTCGGCCAACATGTTGGTCGCTACTGGCTGGATCTGGTTCGCTATGCCGATACGCATGGTTTGCACTTGGACAACTATCGCGAGATGTGGCCTTACCGTGATTGGGTCATTGAGGCAATCAACAATAATATGCCGTTCGATGAATTCCTGAAAATGCAGTTGGCGGGTGATCTGATGCCAGAGGCAAATGAGCAGCACCGAATCGCCAGTGGATTCAATCGGCTGAACGTGACGACGAATGAAGGAGGTTCCATCTATGACGAGGTCTTCACCCGGAACGTGATCGACCGCACCAACGCGTTCGGAACAATCTTCTTGGGACTTACCGCTGGCTGTGCCGTCTGCCACGATCACAAGTTTGATCCCATCTCATCGGAGGATTACTACTCACTGTTCGCGTTCTTTAACAGCCTGGACGGGCGAGCAATGGATGCCAACGTCAAAAACCCTGCACCAGTGATTCTGGTTCCAACCGCGGAGCAAAAACAGCAACTGAACGAATTCGAGCAGGCCCTCGCTGAATTGAAGGAATCAATGGCCAGCCCAATAGAGACAGTGGATGCGGCCCAAAAATCTTGGGAACAGGCGTTGGTGCAGGGCACTGAACCACGGGTTGAGTCGTTGACCCCCACGACTGTCGAATCCGAAGCGGGTATGGAAATGCGGATTCGCGACGATGGTTCGTTCGAATTCAGTGATACCCCGTCTACGAAAGATACAACCACCATCGTCGCACCGCTGACATCCGGGACTCAATGGCAAACGCTACATCTGGAAGCTTTGGTTGATGCCCCCACTGAGCGAGTCGGCACTGCCAATAATGGGAATGCCGTGCTCTCGGAAATCACCGTTGAGATCACGGATGACCTGTCAGAGGGTCGATGGATGAAGGTTCCCATCACGTATGGTTTCGCTGACATCGAGCAGACGGATGGACCGTTCGCCGTCACCTATGCATTCGATGCAAAAGTGAATGACAGTGAAGGCTGGGCTGTTGGTGGGCAGCAGAAAACCGGGGGGCGGTCAGCCTGGTTTGTAATCCCGGGTCTGTTGGC
>JAPKCI010000495.1 GCA_028823035.1 Rubripirellula sp. | reverse complement strand
TCCAAGCGAATGGTATTCCTCGGTTTCGGTTTTGGAGTGACAAAAGAGACCTGGTATCCAAACGTCGAGCAGACCGGAACTGAATATGAACTACCTCAGGGTCTCGCGCCCTTATCGCGGCACAAAGCGGATTTCACCGTCGTGCAAGGTTGCTCCAACCAGTTTACCAACGAAGCCCATTGGGGTAGCACCTTTTGGCTCACGGGCGCAAATCGATTCGCCACCCCTGGGCAGAGTATGTCCAATAGCGTCTCCGCCGATCAGGTCGCCGCTCAACAACTAGGGAATGGCACTCGCTTTGCATCGGTTCAACTAGGAAGCGCCGACGTTAGTAGTTCTGGGCATGGACCCGGGTTGTCCCTCGCGTGGGACCAACGAGGTAAGCCGCTTGCCGGTCTTAATGACCCGCTACAGGTCTTTCACAAGCTGTTTTCCGCTGATGATCTTCCCTTGGAACAACGCCAGGCCGCCATCGCTGAAAAGCGCAGTGTGTTGGATGCGGTTTTGACGGAGGTAAGTCGCGTACAACGGGGTCTCACGAAGACTGATACTGACAAACTGAGCGAGTATTTCCAGAGTATTCGAGACATCGAGACTCGGCTGAGCCGAGATGAAGATTGGTTGACGATCCCCAAAGTCGGATCGCCGATTGAAGAGCCTAAATCAGGCTTAAAGGGCCGCGAAGAGATTAAGGTCATGTACGACCTGATCGTTGCCGCTCTGCAGACCGATAGCACTCGCGTGATGACATACCGCCAGCCAGTTCAAACGCTTTTGCAAAGCATCAATGTCAGCGTCGCTCCTCATAACATGAGTCACTACTCGCCAGGAGCGCGGATGGAGGCGTCGCAAAAACGGGACCTCGCCCAGACTGAATTATTGGCGGGTTTGATTGATAAACTAAAAGAAACTAAGGAAGCCGATGGGTCGAGCTTGTTCGATCACGTTGCCCTCGCTTATGGCTCGAACATTAGTTCCATCCATTATCTCGTTAACTGTCCGACAATCCTCACCGGAGGTGGCGCCAATCTAAAACTAGGCCAGCATATGGTGTTAGCCAAGGACACCCCACTCTGCAACGTCTGGCTGACAATGCTCAAGGGAATGGGGCTCAATGCAGAACGACACGGTGACAGCACCGGCGTGGTCAAAGAACTACAATCATGAGTAACTCGCCCAAACACAAACACGTACTGGGATTTACACAGTTAGGATTCACAGCCTGCGTGCTAACTTGTTGGTTTTATGGCCTGGCGCAATCCGCCCCCACGGCAGTACACCTTCCGGAACAGAACTTACGCTTCCTCAAAAACAACTGCTTCGAATGTCACGATTCAAAGACGCAGGAAGGCAAGATTAACTTGGAAATCTTGCCTTTTCATATCACCACGATTGAACAGGCTGAAACTTGGCAAAAGGTGCTCAATGCGCTAAACTCTGGCGAAATGCCGCCCGAAGATTCCGAGCAACCCGTTAATACAGAGAAAGCAGATTTCCTTGAAGATCTGGCGCAAACCATGGTATCCGCCCGCAAAAGGTTGTCGGATTCCGGCGGTAAAATCACCATGCGAAGGCTAAATCGCCGTGAATACCGCAACACCATCGAACAGTTGACCGGCATCCAAGTCGACGTCGCCTCACTGCCCATGGATGGCGGTTCAGGAACCTTTGATACTGAGGGAGCATCGCAGTTTATGTCCAGCGATCAGTTCGAACAGTATCTAAAACTCGGACGCAGCGCGATCGACGAGATATTTCAACGGCAGGCGGCGTTTCAAACTAAATCGCGTGTCTTCCGCGTCGAACCGGAAACCACGGTCAATATTCAGAGCCGCGATGCTATGGCCGCGCAGGAGGAAGCCTATAAACGCTACCTGCTCTGGAAAGCAGAAGTCGATAAGGCAGCCGCAGACCCCGAGAACCGAAAGGTCATGGACGAACTTCGCAAGAAGTTTCCAGGCCTCGATGACCGATCGCGTTTCAGGCTCTACCAGAATGCCGACCTCCTGAGTCAACACCCCGACGCAAAAAAATTCGGTTTCCGAGATGCCCCCCACGCCTCGTTTTCAGGATGGGAGGAGTACAATCGCAAGCATGCCTATATGAAACACTACGCTGAGCTTCCCCACAGTGATCGGGGAACGTATCTTAAGCTCGCCTGGGCGATCCAACGCATCGACGTCACCCCCAAGCCGGAGAACCTTC
>JAPKCI010000494.1 GCA_028823035.1 Rubripirellula sp. | reverse complement strand
AAAAACACCCCTGGGGTGAGATCATCGAGAGCCGCCAGGACGGGCCGATGCTGATTGGCCTACACCAGTGCAACGCCCGAAAAGGTGGCCTCAACGAAGGGAACCCGACCAACCAGCAACTCACCGTATGGGAAATCCCAGGCGACGGTGAACGGAAAAAACTCACCTATGAAACCTGGCTCGATGCGAGCTGGACGGTTTGGCTCGGCTGGGAAAACGCGCCCTATCAGCGCGGGTTGCGCCCCTCGCAACTGGTGCAGGAATTCTACCCGCAGCACTTCAAACCGAAACCAGACAACAAGGCCGACAACAAGATCAAACAGGCTTATGAAGCGTCGATGGCGGCCACGCTTTTCAAAGCCGGATACAAAGGTCCACACGTCCGAGTCCACAGCATGACCTTCGAACCGCTGATCGACACCTGGCCACCGAAAAGCCACGTTTCGCTCTACGGGGAAAACGACGAGATCAAGATCGAGCCACTGATCCTGCAATTCGCACAGCGCGCGTTCCGCACCCCGCTCGTATCAGAGGACGTCACGCGCTATGTGGATCTCGTCAGGGCTCAGCTGGGAAACGGCCGCAGCCGCACCGAAGCCCTGCAGGTCGGCTACACCGCGATCATCGCCTCCCCGCGGTTTTACTATCTTCAGGAGTCTGAAACAGGTGGAAAACTGAATCAGTTCGAGCTCGCCTCACGCCTCAGCTATTTCCTGTGGTCGTCGATGCCCGACGAGCAGTTGTTCGAACTGGCCGCCGCGGGGAGGCTGTCCGATCCAACCGTGATACACCAACAGGTCGAACGCCTGCTAGATCACCGCAACGCGAAATCCTTCGTGCGGCGCTTCACAGAGCGCTGGTTACGGCTCGACAAACTCGGATCGATGCCCCCTGAAAACGGCGGCCCGTTCCGCATCTACTGGGATCGCCAGATGGAACCAGAAATGATCAAACAGACCGACGCGTTCTTCTCCCACATTTTGAAAAGCAACGGTCCCATCCGCGATTTCATCCACTCCGATTACACCTTTCTCAACGAGCGAGTCGCCTTTATCCTCTACGGCCGCGACGACGTCTGGGGCGATGGCTTTCGCAAAGTCCCCATCAACAATCCGAAGCGTGGCGGTATCCTCACGATGCCGGCCGTGATGACCGCCACCGCCAACGGCGTCGACACCTCACCTGTAGTGCGTGGCGTGTGGATATTGGAGAATATTCTCGGCACGCCAGCGGCTCCACCACCTCCCGACGTCGAACCACTCGCCCCCGATCTGCGGGGCAACAAAACCATCCGCGAACAGCTCGCCGCCCACCGCGAAGTGGCCTCGTGCAACAATTGTCACCGCAAAATCGACCCGATGGGCTTCCCCTTTGAAAACTTCAACGCCGTTGGCGGTTGGCGAGAAAAATATCCGGGAACCAGGCGGGACATCGACCCGTCGACGACGCTCTCGGACGGCCAGCAGGTCGACAACATCGCCGAGTTCAAAAAGGCGCTCCTCGGACGCGAGGATCTTGTCGTCCGCTGCCTCGCCGAAAAGCTCCTCAGCTACTCCAGCGGCCGCAGGCTCGAACGTAACGACCGCGGCGAGGTCGATCACATTGTCGCGGAGATGAAAAAGAGCGGCAACAAACTGCGCGACCTGATCCACCTAGTCGTGCGCAGCGATGTTTTCCTCACCAAGTAGAGTGAAGCCGTCACCTTGTCCCCCCTCACCTTCCATTGCCACTGCCAGCAACTGTGGGGGGTTGGTTGCTCAATGACGAGGGTGACAGTGAGGAGAGCGAACGGTACTGGCACAATGCCCAAGCTCGCCCACCTAAAGCACCCCGCCCCGATGCATCTGGAAGCCGCTGCAGGTTGGATTCAGCTCGGTGACTACGATTCAGCCAATGACGAACTGGAGAAGATCCGCGCCGGTGTGCTGAATTTGCGATGCCTCATCTACTCTCATCACAAACAGTGGAATGCGTATTTGGATGTTGCCACGGCGATTGTGAAGATGACTCCGGATCGAGTCTTGAGTTGGGTGAACAAAGCCTACTCAATGCGATGGGCAAACGATGGTAGCATAGAGAAAACCAAACCGGTGTTGCCCGAAGCTGCAGAGCTTTTTCCAGGCGATAGCACGATCCAGTACCACTTGGCGTGCTACTGCGCCCAACCGGGCTAACTGGAAGCCGCTCTGGAAAGATAAGGCGCAGTA
>JAPKCI010000210.1 GCA_028823035.1 Rubripirellula sp. | reverse complement strand
TGCAACAGAACCTGACCTACGAAACGGCCCGTTTCCAAAGCTTCCTCGCCGCTGCGTCCACCGCGGGCAAGGTATGCGTTAGAGATAACGCACTCGACTATCACTGCGGATCCACCGCTGGTTAACAGGGCTACCTTGACGGTGCTGGCGCTGTTCTTGGCTCGGTCTGGATCAATTACCTCAATCGTCAGGGGGGCATCCAAAGCAACCAGACTATCAGTCTGTTCGTCGGGGGCAGTGGAAACCTTGACCTGGTTGGGTCGCAAGTCACCCTCTTCCCGAGGCAATGTTCTGGTCTCGAGAATTCGTAATTGGCCTTCCGTCGGTTCAGAGACATAAACGACAGACTCGCGAGGCACGGAGTGACCGGGGAAAGTGTTTTGCTGGTCGAGGTAACGGATGTAGACGCGATCTCCTGGGGCAACTTTCAGCTTGCCTTCCTCGTCGGTGGCGCTTGTGTCGACCTCTTTTGTGAAAATACCTGAATTGGGTTTGGTTTCCGTGGCCGTCAACTTAAGCGGTGGGTTTTCGTTGACGAAAACTTCAAGCGGGATCTCGTCCTGTTCTCTGCTGGAGTCTTCGTCGTAATCCTGGATTTCAACAATTAGACGGTCACCCGGATCAATGCGTTTAAGATTGAGACGCGCTTCAGTAACCTGTCCATTTCCACCACGGGTGAAAGCGTAGGTGATCGGGGTGACAGAGGCATTGTTGTACGTTGCGGTCAGTTTCCTGTTCAGTAATTGGCTGCTGCCGCTTCCATTCTGGGTGAATTCGTCTGTGTAATTTGCTGTGACGGTGTCACCTGCCGCAATTTCGAGGGCATCATTGGTTGCCAGTGCCAAGACGTCTTGATCCGTTGGGATGTACGTTTCGTCTGGTGAAGGACCACCAATTTCAACATGGTTGACGGCAACACTCTCGCCCAGGTATTCGTTGAAAACGAACCGGACGTAACGTAAATCTTGAGTCGGGAATCGGAAGTCCCACTGTTTACCGTTCACGAGGGTTGTCGTACCGTTGGCCGGTTTGAGCGTCACGCTTTGCAGGTTCATTAGACTGCCTGCCGTAATGGTTTCAGGTTTTAAGATCAGCGTTCTCGGACCAGGTTCGTTAACGAGGACCTTGGCGACGAGGATGTCTTGAAACGTATTCCAGTTACGTGTGTCCGGGACGTCTGCTGAAAATTCCTGTTCACCAGTTTCAATGGTGAACTGACTGCCGGCGCCCGCATGAGCGCAATTCAGCCAGACTTCATAGACGCCGGGTTCTGGGACGTTTATTTTCCATTCCGCAACGTCATTGTTCGATCCCCAATCACTCAAAATTGGATTGTCTTCACCCAGACGACTTCCGAACTTTTCAGTTTCCTTCGAAAGAACGGCCGTTGCTGGGGTGAGCTGGATGGGCGCAGTGGGCGCAGTGGGCGTTGCCGCAGCGTCTGATGTGTTGGTCGGGGCTGAGTCCAAATCAAAGTCACCTGCCGTGAAGGGACCCATGCGGAGTTGATCTGAATTGAGGGTTGCACGTGCGATGGTTGCCTCAACGCCTTTGCTGCTACTGTCTGTCGCGGCAAAGATCGTCAGGTCGTGTGTTCCCTTCTCAAGCCATAAATCGACCCTCTGGTTGCCTCGGGCCACGGGTAGATGCAGGATGTCGCCCATGGCAAGGCCCGTGACGTATCCCCTGACAGCGATGCGGAGTGCTCCACTTCGGTGCTGAACAAACTTGCCGGACCAGATTACTCCGTATGGTTTCTTTGCGTTCTCGGCATCTTCCTCCGTGGACCAGAGCAGTTCGCTGGCAGGTTTGACTTCATCAGGTTTCTGATTAATACCAAGGTCGACGACCTGATACCACTGTGTGATGCCATAGTGTCTTCCTTTGTAGACGCGTTGTTGCATCTGTGAAAATTCGGCAGCAGCGGGGGCGGCTGCTTCGAGCGCCGGGTTGCCAGCGACCCGGAACCAGAACTCCCCATCGTGACTTCCGAGTAATACCGTTCGCACCGGCGCACTGGTGGTTTCATCGGGGGTTGTCATGCGTACCCGGGTGACGGTCCGTAGATCTTTCATGTCAACGGTCAAAGTTTTTGGAGTCGCGCCGTCAGGCTCTGCCAACCAGTACGTTTTCTCATCCAGATCGATTGCCATCAACGGACTGTGGTTGATAGCTGTATCGCTGGCGAGCGCTCCGGCAGGCAATTCAGCAGTCTTTGCGATCCCTTCGAAAACGCCGCTATGGGGTTCTGTTTCAGTCAGCAGAATTTGCAGGTTGTCACCACTGTCGGCAACCATCTTTACTGGCAGCGTGTCGCGTTCAGAGCTGAGATCGCGGTCAGGGTCTATGACGCGAAGGTAAACGTCATTGCCAGGTTTGATTTGGTTTTCGGGACGTTGCTGTGAAACCCGCAGGTCGCTTTCGCCAGCTTCCGCAGCCGCCTCTCGAGTGATCCGCTGGCTGAACGTCTCCTGTATTTTGTCAGTGATTTTACTACTGGAAGCTTCAAACTTGGCATTCGAAGATATGCGTATCTCGACATCCGAAAGAGGGACTTTTTTGAATTCAGCTTTGAAAGCATCGGGGTAATCGCACTGGATCGTATCCTTGCCAATCAGCTGAAGAATATTGTCATTCGGCTGGGCGTCTCCTAATCGGGTTTCCACGTCAGCGCGGAACAGTCCCCTGCCGGCGCCGGTACTGGTCAACATGATTCGTTCGGTATCGCCGCCTGGTTTGGTGGTGACAATGACGGGGATTTGGTTGTGACCTCGGCTGATTCCCAGATCGCTGTCGTGCACCACGATCGACAGCGGCAATCCAGGGGCATGTAGTCGCGTGCTACGTCTGCCCAACCTTCCCACGGTTCTCAGCAGATTCAATTGGTCGATGTATCGTTCTTCACTGCCATAGACTTCGGACAGGTTAAACAAAGCCTGGTTTGCTAATTCGACATTGGGAACACGTTCCAACACGCTCCGGAAAATATCTCGCGCGTCGTCATGGTCGCCACGGCGAAAGGCGAGCACACCTCGCAGAAATTCGGCCCGAACCACGATGTCCATTTCAGGATTGCGGGCCAGTTCTTCAAATACCAGTTCGGCCTGTTCGTAAACCTTTTGCGACATGAACGACTCACCGATCCCGAATTTGGCATCGACTGCCTGTTTTGTGTCTGGGTATCGGTTGATGGTCGTTGTGTACTCGCTTCTGGCAACGTCGTAGCGGCTTGCCTTGTAGTAGTTGTTGGCGAGAAGTAGCTGAATTTCTGCCTTTGCATCGTTATCAACTTGTGCGGATTCGCTGTTCGCAACTAACCATCCGCGCAGGATATCCTCGACAAAGTCGTGGTTGGCATCGCCGCCGGCGGCGATGCGCTGACCACATACAAAGGTGATCAGGTCAACTGGAAGTTCGTTGCGGTGTTCATTGAATAGATTTTGATGTTCGTCGTAGGTGGTGTAAGCAAGCTTGTCATCCCCCAGTCGCAGGTACAGCGCGGCCTGCAGTAGAGGAGCGATTGGGCTGTCTTCATCGATTGTCAAGCCGATACTGCCCATCCTTGCGTAACACTGCGTGACGATGTCGCGGGCGGCCTTAAGGCGTCGTTCATCGACCCGTGGCAGATTGGATAGAATACCTGATGCCACAGTCGCTGCATGCAGGTAATCCCGTCGCGTCAGAGCTGCCTGTGAATAAGGAAAAAGGGCGTCCCACCCATTCCAATCATTGTCGATGAGACGGGTGTTGTGTTGGTAGGCAAGCACACTGTCCATCTTGGAGCCCTTGGAAGGCGCCAATTCGAGAATCGCCAGTGAAGCTATCGCGGACGGGGTTCCGTATCCCAAATCCTGAACTGCTTCGAAGACGCGTGTCTTCTCTTGTTCCGTAGCTTCCGTACTGGCTCGGGACGCTGCAACCCAGCCTGACACAACGCCCACATCGAGATCCCAAGGATGCAATGGGTCCTTCTCGTGTTCCGTTCGGGACCGCTCGAGCGTTTTGACGAAACTGTCAAAATCGCCGTTCTCGAGAAAGTGCTGCGCCAACCATGTTGAATAGCGACCTTGAAAAGGAGTTTCTTCTTTGAGAAGGGATTCAATGAACGGTTTTTTTGCCTCAGCTGACATGGTCCGCAGCAGACGCGTTGCACATTCCCGTGACTCGGTATTCGATCGGTCGGTTGCAATGTGAGTGGACCAGTAAGATTGGGCTTCGGACGGAAGTTCAAGCCGTTCCAATACGTCACCAATGTACGATGCTGAAATCGGGTTTGGTCCGCTCTGCCGCTGGTTAGCCAGAATCCAATCTAACGCTCTCTTCCCAAGTTTTTGGTCTTTGTTCTTGTCAGCTGCGATCATCAGCCGCCGCCATAAATCAGGATTGCCTTGTTGAGCGGGAAAACTCAACAAATGCAACGCGGCCTCGGTTGCGATCTCAGGTGTCGCATAGTCGGTCGCTGATTCAAGCCACAGTTGGGCTGCAGTTATGTCTTTGGGTTGGCGTTTGGCAAGACGGCCGTAAAAGCTGGCTGACTCTTTGCGTTCGTTGGTCGAGACATAGTGGCGATAGTAAAAACCCTGTGCCTTCAAGAGTTGTTGTAAAAATTCGGGTTTCAGTTTCCCGACGAGATTGTCGGCCAGAAGGGTGTCACGGACTAGAGCTTCCTGTTTGGAGTGTTTGAATGACTGTTTTGCTGCCAGTTTTGTAACTGGGTCCGCATCGGCTTTGGCCAAAGCCGCTTCCATCGATCCTGCCCGTCCCTTGCGCTTGGGATCACGTCGTGCCGCTTGTCGCCAATCGTTGAGATACGTTGTCAGAGAGAAAAGTTCAGGATGTTCGCGGCGGGTTTTGAAAATTCTTGCCAGCTCGGCTTTGAATTCGTTGTCATCGCGAGCGTTGTCCAGTAGCCAATTGATTGCGGTGCGACAGTAGGTGTCATTGCTGGGTGATCTTTCAAGCAACTCTCTAAGCGTTGAGCGAGTCTTCTCCAGATCCTTGATCCGGTCCCGGTACAAGCCAAATGCGAGCGTATACCTCAGGTAAGCAGCTTGTTGAGGGTTCTTTCTGATCGCATCTCGCAGCACCGCTTCGGTTTCAGTCATTCGGGCCGGTTCGATGCCGTTTTTCTCGACGAAAACCTGTGCCGCATTATTGGTCACAGCATCCACCGACAAGACGTTGCGTAACAACGGCAGGACGGCGTTTGGATTGTTCTCGCGAAGGTGCGCTTGCACAAGCACCATCAAGCCGCGGTAACGGTCCGAGCGCTTCGGATACTTCGATGCATACTCGTTGGCACCTTTTTGTACGTCCTGCGAACTGGCCTTGCCATTGTTCAATTGATCGAGCTGAAGAGAGTGGGACACATGATCGTCAAGTATTCGTCTGGCCTCGCCATAACTTTTGGCACTGCTAGAGTGTTGTCCAAGTCGGTGATAGTTTTCTGCCATTTGCATGTGGATAGAACGCCGTTCCTGGGGAGATTTAAGGACGTTCTTTTTCAATAACTTCAAGGCGGCCCGATTCGACTCGGCGTATTTTCCGACACGCGTCCATTCGGCGACGCAATGGTTACCTAAATGGCGAGCCAAAGAGCCCGAATTGGCATCCATCAGGTCCTCGGCAAGTTGCGCACCCTTTGCGATCTGTTGATTGCCGGAGACGTTGTATCGGCGGATGGCTCGGATGGCAGCTTGCCGCCCGGTTTCTGTGTTTCCCTCTCGATTCCAGATTGCGTGATAGGCGGCGGCTGCCACCTTGGCGTCGTTGCCTCGGGCAAGCGTGTCCGCCAAACGTTTTTCAAGGTCACCGCAACGTGGGTCTTTGGGATAGCGGAACAAAAATTGGCGGCAGGCGACAATCAGGTCGGGGTTGCGACTGAGGGCTTCCAACCCGTCGATAGTCTTGAGCATCACTTCCTTGTGACGTGGGTCGTTGGGGTGAGTTGAGACGAAGCGGTTACCCACGCGTACGAGTCCGAATAATCTGGCATCGTCGTGATAGAGGTCTACCAGCTTCAACATTACCTCGGCTGCTTCCGAAGTTGAATCGTTGTACTTCCCTAATTCGGCTTCCAGTTGTGACGCTTGTTGGCTTAGTTCATCAAGCGGTTCCTGAGCTGTGCTGCCGGCAGCACAAACGGAAATTGCCAGGCAACAGGCGGCGGTAATGAATTCGTTTCGCATTCGAAATGAGATCAGTTGCTGAAGGAGTGAAGTGTCAGAAGCGGTTCCTCGCGGAGCTTGGAACCAAGCGAGGATTCGATGATGAAAGCGGTGCCGCTGGTCGGTTGGATGCGGAGCCTCAGCGGTTGCAGCTGTCAACGACCGCTGAGCTAAAATGTCGGTATCGAGCCCAGTAGTGGCCTCAGGTGGATTTGTTTTGAACCTGTAGTCGATTGTTCTTCGCATCGTTTTCAGTGCCTTTTGACTCTTAGAAGCCTGCCCTGAGAAGGGTGTCCGATATCTGCTTGGCGTCCGTGGCCAGAGGGCTCTCTGGGAAGTCGCCGATCAATTGGTCGAATCGCCGCCTTGCCTCTGGTTTGCGGTCCATGCGATACAGGCAACGTCCATAGTTAAAGAGAATGACATCCAAGAATTTCGCGTCCGGGTGGTTGTCGAGAACATTTTCGAATGTATCCAAGGCGCGTTCGTAGTCCTCACGTTCGTAGTAATGTTCCGCCATTTTTGCGACGGATTCGCCCACTCGCCCACTATCGGGAAAGTGATCAAACACCTTCTTGTATTCCTGGAACGCTCGTTCCATCAAGGCGGTGCGGCCGCCTTCGTTCCCCTGCTCTGCCATGTTTTCATAGGCTTCAGCGATGCCAAACTGGGCCTCACCACGTAGCAGGCTGTCTTCCATGTTGACCAAACGGGTGTAGATGCCGATGGCACGTCTGAAATCCTGCTGTTCACGGGCAACTTCGCCGAGTTGAAGCAGTGCGTCATCAACAAAGGCACTGTTGGGAAACTCGCGCTGCAGACGCTGGCACATTGACGCCGCGAGTTCAAGACGTTCCATCTCGAAATAGATATGCCAGAATTGAACATAGGTTTCTTCCAGCAGACGCCCTCCTAATCGGCGGGCATCGATCATGATCTCTTCACACACGGCTAATGCACTGTCGTACTTTTCATGTGCTTTGGTCTTTAAGCCGAACTCTTTGTAGCGATTTCCGATCTTCGTCATCGCGCTGGCTGTTTTGAGCTGCGTTTGAACTCTGAGTTCATGGTCTGAAATGTCTGCTCGGGTCACACGCACCCCGCCAATATTGCCTTCCAGGCAGCGTGCCTTGGCTGTCAATTCCTGGCTGACGCCTGCACTATTGGATCGGTCTGTATAGATCAGCCGGATTTGATCTCCCGGCATCGCTTGAAGTTGACTGTCCTGAGGTTCAGGTTGCTCGACTTTGATCAGTGGTACACCACCGTGAAAGACGCCGGAATGGACTGCTGGGTCGACAGCATTCGTAAGCTCTGTATTTGGTCCGGCTGGGTCCGGTTGCGTTTGCTCATCGACGGTGACGCCCCGCTGACGTTCGGTCAGGATGGCTTCGGTCAAGGTAATCTCGACACGGTCCACCCGCTTGTATCGGTCAATGACATTGGTTTCACCTTCGGTGCCTGCTTCCTGCAGATCAGAGGTCCCGGCTGCGATCATTTCGTCCTCGAGTTCATCATCCGTTTTCAACCGATGGACTTCAATGATGGCGGTGAGTTTGTCAGGGTTGTCAGAGACGTCCAGATCAGGGTCGCTAATACGCAGGTTGATGGTCTTTCCAAGAACTACTCCGTTAAGTGTCTCTTCGAATGCGCCATCGGTAATGGCAACGACACCGTCACCTACCACGGTCACATTCGCAACGACTGGCCGGTTCAACGTTTTGTCAGCAGTATGCTCATCAAGGTAAGTGACTTGCACCGTATCGCCACCCTTGATCTCCAGAGTCCCGTTATCGGGACGGGGAACGCCGAGTCGTGAGGCGATCGATCCGAGTACCAACCGGACGTTTCTGCCGACAGAGAAACATTCGATTATTTCGGTGTCACCACCGCTGGATACACAACGAACCGGAACTCCCTGCTCGGGATCCAGAACGGCGAGGTCCGTGTCCTCAATTTTGATAAAGAACCGCTTGCCTGCTTCCAGTTTATTGCCGTCCGAAGTGCTGCTTGAAAGTGTCGTGCCAACGCGTTCCAATGCAACGATCGCGCGACTGTAATGTGCCAATTGAAAGTGGCCCAGACCGATGTAGTAGTAGGCCTGATTCACTTCGGGGCTGGTTGGAAACGCTTCGATCACGCCGCGCATTAACTGGAAGCACTTGCCATAATTGCGTAGGTGATAGAAACATACGCCCATTTTCAGTGTAGATTCGCTGCGTTGGGCATCATTGCCGTTCTCTTCCGAGGTGGCTGCTTCGTATTGCACACGCGCTTGATCGTAGGCATGGTCACGCTCTAGAAAATAATTTCCCAGACGCATGTGTGCATCGAAACGGATTTTGCTGCGTGGGTAACGCTCGATTACAGATTGCCAGATTTCCACAGCCTTAGCGACTTCTTCGGCGTCGAACCTTGCATCGCCGGCGGCGATCAATTTTTTAGCTGCACGATCCTCAACCAATGATCCTCTGGCAGGAGGCTGCGCCGATGCTGTTCGCAGATGCCCAAGTAGCAGAACCGAAAACAGTGGCAGAGAAAAAAACAGCACGGCAAAGCGGATGCTTGCTCGCGGTCGGATACAAAAAGCAGGGTTAGGCATTAGGGAGTGGCGTAAGGAGGAGCACGGCCGTTGACTTTGTGGGACTGCGGTGTGGCGTCAGGTGACGATCAATCGGTGCGGCGTTGGTGTAATAAGAACGGTGTTTCTGTATCAGAACTGAGTACCGCGCATTTTACCTGACTTTATTCTAGTCGGTGCAGACGGAGTTGTTTTATCTCAACTCATGACTTGCGTAAGCACGCGATTGTGGTGGGTCAAACCCATGCAGATCCAGACCGAGTTGGTCCAGACCGAGGTGTGCCAGACCGAAGCGGGTCAAAGTCTTGTCCCTGTGCGCGCAGTCGCTTCCCCCGGCGTTCGGGGAATCGCGAATTTGTACCGGGTCATGGTGGTCGCGTTTAAGCAAGCAAGCCGTCAATCAGACTGCCGTCATCAACGAGCTTCATGGGGCGACCCTGCCGGGTGTGCACTTCTTTGTAGGGATCGATTCCCAGTGCCTGGCAGATTGTGGCATGAATATCCGGAACTTTGACCGGGTTGTCCTTGGGCATGCCACCGTCTTCATCGCTCGATCCGATCACGGTGCCACCATTAACGCCACCGCCAGCCATGAAACAACTAAAGCATTTCGGCCAGTGGTCTCGTCCGGCGTTCTCGTTGATACGTGGAGTGCGGCCAAACTCGGACATCATGATAACCATGGTCTTCTCAAGCATTCCGCTTTCGGAGAGATCCTGAAGCAAGGATCCCAGTGCGGGGTCCATTACCTCACCATGCTCACGCATGCGCGTGAAGTTGTCGCCGTGAGTATCGAATCCACCTCGATTGATTTGCACGAAACGGACACCTTGTTCAACAAGGCGTTTTCCCAGCAGTGCGCCGCGACCAAATGCGGTATCCCCATAGCGTTCCAGATCCTTTGGCGCAACCTTGTCCAGTTCGAACGCTTTGAGTGCTGGGCTACGCATCAGACGAACGGCGTCATCAATCGAAGTCGTGGTTGATGTGAGTCGTGAATCTGTGGTCCCGCGGTTGAAGCGATTATTGAACTTCTCAAGACGCTCAAGACGCTGATTGCCCTGTGCGACTGTCACGCCGGCAGGGAACTTCAAGTAGGGATCGGGATCACCAGGGTTGGCGATGAAGTAGGCCTCGCAGCTTTGACCGAGATAACTGGCTGTTCTGGCCTGACCGCTGATTGTAATGAAGGAAGGTAAGTCGCCGAGTTTTTCTTTTTCATGAGCAACGACGGATCCAATGCCGGGGTGCTGGACGGGGCCGGGCAGAAAGCTGGTTTGCAAGTTGTAGGACGCACGAGCGTGAGCCCCCTGCGTGCCAGCAATGGATCGAATCAATGCCGCGTTGTGCATCTGCTTGGCGACGGTCGGAAAAATTTCCGAAATCTGAATGCCATCGGCCGAGGTTTGAATCGGTTCAAAGTCGCCCTGCGTCGGACGCCCCGGCTTAGGGTCCCATGTGTCGAGGTGGGACATTCCGCCACCATTCCAGAACAGAATGACGTTTTCACACTTGGCAGCGTGATCCTTACCCGAGGCGGCGATCAACTGATTGATTGGCATGCCCAGCAGCGTTGCGCCTGCGGCTGAACGAGTCATCAATTGTCGACGCGTCATCTTGTAATCATTACATCCAGACATCACGAAAAGCTCCATTGGAATTTGCCCCAAATGGCAGGGGGGCGAGGGGACGTGAATTGGGTTCTTAAGGAAGGAAACGGAATTCATTGCAGTTCAGAAGGATCCAGCGGAAGTCAGCAAATCCTTTCATGTCATCAGCACCTGATTCAACGATCTCAACCGCTTCGACGATCTCGTCGTTTGAAGGCTCGCGGGTCAGGATTTCAAGATAGCTGTATTTGATCGCACTCGCCAGATCTTTGCTGGATCCGGTCAGCATCTGATGGACAGGTTCAAGCGGTCCAACACGGGCTGCTTGATGAGTCAGCTGTCCGTTGAGCATCAA
>JAPKCI010000493.1 GCA_028823035.1 Rubripirellula sp. | reverse complement strand
TCTTGGCGCATGAGATTGGCCATTACAAACTCCGGCACGTGCCGAAAATGATCACCTGGTCGTTTGTCACCACGTTGGCTGGTTTTTGGGGGTTGAGCTTGCTGGCGGGGCAGTCCTGGTTCACGGGTGCGTTTGGTTTTAGCAGCGAAGCCGGAATCGCACCGGCGTTTTTGCTGTTTGGCCTTCTCTCTGGGACGGTGACATTTTGGCTCTCACCGCTATCAAGCCTTTGGTCGCGCAAGTTCGAATACGAGGCTGACGCCTTCGCGGCAGACGCGGTGAACACCAGTGAACAGATGATCACGGCGCTCCGGAAACTCAACCGGGACAATCTGAGCAATCTCACCCCGCACCCGTGGTACAGCGGCTTTCATTACGATCACCCAGCATTGCTTGAGCGCGAATCTGCGCTGAAAGGCTGGAGTCCGGGCGATCGGGCCTCATGATATTCAGCTTTTGCCACATGCCCAAGCAAGGTAGGTTTCCGCGCGTTCTTGGGGAAAATGACTTTGAATTCTATGCGACTGAAATTATCCATTCCATTACTGACCGGTTTTTTGGGGCTTGCCCAAGTAATCACCGGCGTGGCAAGTGACCCATTCATCAGCGAGATTGTTGCCGCCAACAACAATACTCTTAAGGATGAATTTGGCGAAACTTCAGATTGGGTCGAGTTGCACAACCCTGGAAACAAGCCCGCCAACCTGCTCGGTTGGGGATTGAGCGATGAACTTGAGATCCCCTTAAAGTGGATCTTCCCCGATGTCTCCATCCCGCCCGGGGAATTCCTGATCGTTCATGCTTCCGGGAATAATATCACAGAACCTGGCAAGCCGTTGCACACCAGTTTCAGGCTCTCTCGCGCTGGCGAGTTCCTCGGCTTAGCCAAGTCGGACGGCACCTTCTCGGATAAGTATGAACCGGGGTTTCCAGCCCTCGCCGACAACCAGTCCTACGGGGTTCCTATGATGGGAGACCCGGATGAAGTCATCCGCTCGCATTCGACATTTAGTTACCTGACGCCAGCCAGCAGCAACGCAAACGAAAAATGGACTGAAACGAACTTCAAGTTAACACCCAACTGGAAAAACGGGCGTTCTGGTTTTGGCTTTCAAAGATCCGGATCCACTCTTACGGGCTTGATCAAGACCAAGATCCCCACTTCGAAGCGGGTCATTTGGCTTCGCAAGAAATTCTCAATTAGAAACCTGGAAACACTGGATCAGCTGATTCTAAGGATTCAATTTGATGACGGGTTTATCGCCTACCTGAACGGTCAAAAAGTTGCTACTATGAATGCCCTTGAGAAGCCAAAGTACAGCTCCTACGCAACCAAGGACAACCGCGATCTTTCGTTTTTTGATTTTGATTTGACAGACCATATCCGCCTTCTGAAATCAGGCGTGAACAACGTCTTGGCTGTGCAGGCGTTTAACAATCGCACAGACCGTGATCAGTTCTTTGTCATGCCCACCCTGCTCGCCGGACGGCTTACTGCGTTCGACTCGACTAAGCGGGTGTTCCTTTCGACTCCCACACCGGGACGGCTGAATACTAGCCAATCCCCACCTCAGCCGGGTGAACCGATATTTTCTAACCCAAGCGGCAGTTTTTCCTCTTCCTTTTCAATCACCCTCAAGCCTTCTGCCGAGGGGGAGATTGTCCGCTACACCACCAACGGATCAGTGCCCACCACATCCTCGAAAAAATATACCAGCGCTATTACAGTCACAAAGTCCGCTCTTGTTGTCGCCCGCTGTTTCACCGAGGAAGGCTACGGCGGGGCGCCGGTTACGCGGGAGTATCTGCAACTCGCATCTAATGTGCGGAAGTTTTCATCAAACCTACCGGTCATTGTGATCGAAAACTTTAAGGGAGGAAGCATCCCGTCCGATCCCTATAAGAATGCCCACATGTCCATTTACGAACCAGGCGAAGATGGCCGCACCAAATTGATGGACGGGCCGACTCTCGATACCCGCGTTGGTATCAAGATACGGGGTTCCAGCACGCAAAACCGCGCCAAAAAAGCGTTCACCGTCGAGGCCCGTGACGACTTTGGGGATGATAGAGACATCTCCCCACTTGGAATGCCGGAGGAATCGGACTGGATTCTATATGCTGCCTATAATTTCGACCGTGCGCTTATTCGCAACGCTCTGGTTTATAAGCTCAGCAACCAGATTGGCAGGTATGCCGTGAGAACCCGGTTTTGCGAGGTGTT
>JAPKCI010000036.1 GCA_028823035.1 Rubripirellula sp. | reverse complement strand
TTTGGGAGTCGCTGGAAGGACAATCCAGTAATCCGTGTTTCCATTGGGCAGGACTCAAGGGGACGGCGGTCGGTTTTGATTGAGTGCAACGGTGCGTTCAACGTGATCGCCCATTCGGTGATGAGTCTTGGACCGCAATAGAATCGACCGCCGTCCCCTTTTCTTTCCCCGGTCCAAGTAATCGCTTGATCAAGCAGGTGGAAGTTACAGGTGACGAAGTTCTCGATGGCCGTTTGTTCAGCCAGCACAAAAGCTTCAATCGCATCATTGGCGGTATCGATAAGGCGTTCTGCACCTTAACTGCACAAGGCAACCGATTGATCGAACCGGGGATATCAATGGTCTGCAGACTCACAATTGGTGCAGAATCAATTCGCTCGAATGCGTTGTCCGTCGTCACTGAGTGTGAACAGTTCTTGTTCGTTTTCGGCGACGACTTGGTTTACCTGCTCGATTGTGATCTTCTTGCCCGATGCGTTCGCATTTTTCACGAGCTCTTCGACGTTCAGGAAACCTTCTTCATCGAGCTTCAAGCCAATCGAGTGCGGTTCATGGCGAAGAATGTACGTTAAATACTTGCTGAGTTTGGTGAGTCGCTTATTCATCAACGCAGTCTAACGAAAAAAACGACGTTTGGGATCGGCACCTGCAAATCTCGTCGCCGCCCCGTGGGTGTTGATAGGCCCGATCCAGAGAAACAGGGGTGCCTGTTGCCCAGGTTCGCCAAAACATTGCGAAAACCAGCGATACAGCTGACTGGACCTGAGTCAATCAACACTCTTATCAAGCTCAGCCTGACCGAGAATCCCCAGTCGCGACTCGTTTTGTGGCTGAGGGTTTTATCTTTCGCATCCAGGCAACCCGAATTTGGGTACTTGTGACTCGTTCTTCATTGCAAATGAGCGTTTTTGTTGTGACAATCGGGCGATTCGACCCTACGCACCAAGATCACATGGTCTTCGAAAAATGTGGGCGAGAGACGAGTCCAAACGCTGTTAGTTCGTGTTTTTGTTCCCCGGAAACTTCATTCAATGATCTTAAGAATCGCGATCGTGCTCCTTGCTGTTGCTTCAGCAGTACCATCGTCTGCGGAGGAGTTGAATATCCTTTTTCTTGGAAACAGCTTCACGGCTCGGCACGACATTGCCGGCCTCGTGGAGCAGATTCTCGAAGAAGGCGATCCCACCGCCGACGTGCAGGTGCAGCGCGTCATCTACGGCGGGCAGAATATGTTCAAGCACTCGACCTACTACTTCAGCCAGAGTTTCATTGAACAGAGCACTCTCACTGAAAAGACGATCACCCAGCGCATCGCGACGATGAAGGGATTTCTCAAGTCCGACACTGCACCCAATCCCGAGGAGTGGAAACAACATTGGGCGGCGCTGGGCAAAACGAACGTGCCCTTTGCCGACATCCACAAGCACATCACCCGGGCCATCAATAATCACGAAGCCCTGCTTCGGGACAATCCCAAGACCGAGTGGGACTACGTGGTCCTGCAGAGTTGGCGCGATGTGTCGGAGCAACCGAATCAGGGGTATGAGCGCTACGCCACGAAGCTCGCCGAGATCGTGAAAGCGCAGGGCGGCGAGGTGATTCTCTACATGACCTCACCCGAAACGCAGAACGAGGCCCCGGTGACCGAGCCGTATAACGTGGCGTCCGCCGAGCGCGATACGGCGGTGGGCTTACGGATGGCAAAGGCCTTGCAGCCAAAAGCCGTGATTCCCGTGCCCTTGGCGATTAAAAACATTCAGACGGGCGACAGCGACAAACCGGGCAGCGATCTCGTCTTTCGCTATCACAACGATGGCCATCCGAATCAAATCTGTGCCTTTCTGGTCGCCAACCTCTTCTACGCGGCGATTACTGGAAACCGTCCCGAAGAGCTCGCGTTCAATTCGGTCACTGAGACCAAGTTAAAGGACGGAAAAGATCCCGATGGCGGAGAACCAACCGTGGTCTTCGACAACGAAGAGAAGGCCTATTTGCAGCGGATGGCCTACGAGGCAGTGTTGGAATTCAATCTTGGCAGCGAAAACGAATCATGAAACAAGACCCTACTCTTCATTGTGCTTTTAGGCGCGGCTCTTCCAATGCAAATCGTCGCGGCAGAAAGTCCCAACGTCCTTATCATTATTGCCGATGATGTTGGTTACGATGCCTTCGGTCGCACGGGATCCAAATCGGCACGCACTCCGGCGAGCGACTTGCTTATGCGAAGCCGAAGGTCAACAGATCGACTACCACTCTCTACCACTTAACGCCCCAGTTACCACTTGAAACTGCGTAAAAATGCGATAGCCTGCAATGGTTCGCGAAAGCGATATCCCTGTTCATAAACCTAACTGCAGCAAGCCTTTCCACCGCGTTTGTCCCTGCGATTCTCAGCCTACTACGGAACCGAAGGTTACTGGTTCGAATCCAGTGGGGTGTACTTAAATTGATGAAGGTCGTCGGAGTCCATTCCGGCGGCCTTCTTCTGTTTCAGCTCCGTCGCCCCAAGTGCAATCAGATCAAAGGGTTCGCGAAATCTGACGGTCATCTCACCGTCACCCCACGCGGAGTTCGATAGTACGAAATCGAGCAATCGACGTCACTCACTGGCAGGCTGCTTTTCGAACGAGCCTGCGACCGATTGGCCAACTCCGTCAGGTTGATGCCTTCGTCCATCCAGTACTGTGAAGCATTCTCGTGCTCTTCCAGTCGGCGGCAAAGGTCCTTCTGATCCTCGCTGTGCTTTCCATGGTTTTGTCTGGTACGTTTATGCACGGAAAGACAAAGAACTCACCATCGACTAAACTGATGCAAGCAACCTTGGGAGTAGCGGCTCAACAGTGATTTTGCAACACAATGGAGAGGTCTAACTTTATGAAACGTCGTGAGATTCTAAAGTCAGCTGGCTGTGTGCTGTTCCTGCCGTCACTAGAGAGCTTTGGGCAGGATCGCTCCACTCAGGAACAAACTGAGGTCAAACGGCTTTTTTGTGTCAGTATGGGCTACGGTTTTTTCACGGACGTCTTGCCGCAAACCGATGGTGCAGACTACGCATTTAGCGAACACATGGAGCCTCTGAAAAACCACAGAGACCATTTCACGCTCTATTCAAAAATGAAGTTTGGCGGAGACCATGTCCGCGACCACAAGTGCTTTGTCGGCAACACCACGACGAACCCGGACTCACTGGACCAGATTGTTGCGGACCACATTGGCCATTTGACCCGCGTTAGAAATGTCGTCACTTTTATCAGCCATGCCCATCACCATATCGTTGCATCCTGGCGGAACAGGCTGCCGGTCACGCCAATTCAATCGACAAGAGTCCTGTTTGAGACACTCTTCGCGAGGACCGACCGGAAAACGCAGGAGCAACTGCTGGCTCATAAGAAGAGCGTTCTTGACGGTTCTCTCGAAGAGGCAAAATCTCTGATGGCGCGGGTGTCGGGCAAGGACCGGCAGCGACTGGAAGAATACTTCGCTGCGCTGCGCGAATCAGAGCAGGAACTCAACAAGTCGATTGAGTGGCTCAGCAAGCCGCGGCATGATGTCGAGTTCCCGGTCGCACCTCAATTCGAGAATAACTTCCTTGCGACCGACGTTGACAGGAAACGATTCCTGGAAAACCCACGCCAGATTCAGCGAGGTATTGCATTCGACATGATCTACAAGGCATTCAGATTCGACATCACGCGGGTGGTCAATTTCTATATGACGGGGCTCGACAACGACCATCACATCACAACGCACAACGTGCCGAAATCCGAGGAAGCACGCAACAGCCTGACGAAGTATGACTCGTCGTTCTTTTCGCTGCTCTCAAACTTCTACGACAAACTCGCCAGCACAAACGTCGAGTCCGGCGGCACGCTGATGGATGAGACGGTCACCGTCGCCACAGGCAACAACAGTGTGAGTCAGAGTATGGGGCCTCATAACGGGAATGAAATTCCGGTGTTCGTCGCAGGCGGACAATTCACAAATCACGGTGGCCATGTCATTCGCAAAGGTGAGACGACCTGCGATCTCTACCTGTCGATACTCCAAAACTTTGGCATCCAGCGAGACCACTTCGGCAATAGCAAGAAAATCATCCAACTGTGAAATCATGCTGAATTACAAGATCACCAAAACGGTTGTTTTGCTGTCGCTGATTGTTGGATCTCGTGCTTCGAGTTGCAGTGCGGATGTTCGTGAGCAATCACAGTTGTTCTTCGATACGTTTTGTGTTTCATGCCATGGACCGGACGCGCCGAAATCCGGCCTTCGCCTGGACCAAATTGACGTGCAGCGATGGCAGGACGCAAGCCTGCTGGAGGAAATTTATACGGCGATCGAGAGTGGCGAGATGCCGCCGGAAGAGGCGGTGAAACATCCAAAAGCCGGTCAGTCCAAGGCACTGCTAAATGCGTTAGGCAATCAACTGCGGGTCCGCGCAGAAAAGCAGAAGCCCGGAATGCTCAAACGGTTAAGCCGAGTCGAGTATCAAAACACCGTCAACGATGTCTTTGGTACAGAGTTCTCTCTGCTGGACCGACTGCCACTGGACAACATCGACGCTGGCTTCAATAACAATGCCGACAACCTGCACCTGTCTGTGGTCGATATGGAGGCGTACTTTAACGCGGCAAACCGGATTGCAGAGAGTGTCGTCAGCGACAAACCTGCTCCACACGCCGTTGTCTACTCAACGAAAAACACAGACATTGATTCGCTCAGCCACAAAGACAATACCGATGGGTTTGCTCCGTCCCTTGAACGAGATTCGCGTCCGCTGGTTTTTGCGTCTCCTGCCACCCAAATTAAAATCAATCCATCGATCAGAACGAGCGGTGTCTATCGGATTGTGCCACAGGGATTCTATATCACGGCCGAGTTTGTTCGTGGCAGCCGTACTGAAGAAAGATTGCCTGCCGTCAAGGAAGTTTCAGATAGCGATATCGAAGACACGCCATCAGTTGCCCACTCGATGAGCTACTTCCTTCGCAAGAACACTGGAGCGGGACAAAGCATTGTAACTGTCATTAACAAAAATGCTGCCTGGCAGGAGTTCGATCCCAGTGAAGGGTTCACGACGCGGCTTTCGTCCGAAGACACCATTGTCTTGAGATGCAATTCAGTCAAAGGGGGCGATCCCCAGCGGATGTTCTGCATTGAGACAGCGACCATCACGGGGCCGGTGTATGAGTCTTGGCCACCCAAGACGCCCTTCTATACAAATTATTGCAAAGACATCGATGCTTCTGCGGGCTATGAAGCATGCCGGGCCATTCTGAACCGGCTTGTACCGAAACTGTTTCGCCGTCCCGTCTCCGACGCTGAAATGCAACAATTCTATACCCATGCGAAGAAAGAGTTCGCCCTTGGTCGAAGCATCTACTCCGGTCTGCAAGCAGGCATTCGCGGAATGTTATGTTCCCCGAATTTCCTTTATAAGCAGGAAGGCGTATCGGGACCTCTGGATGAGCACGCGATCGCTGCACGTATGTCGTATTTCCTGTGGAACTCCTTGCCCGACGAGACGCTTTTCGAATTGGCGAGGCAGGAAAAGCTGAAGGATCCCCAAGTCCGACGCGAGCAGACGCTACGAATGCTGCAGGACGCAAGAGCCAATCGGTTTGCCAGTGACTATGTTTATCAATGGCTCGATATTGAAAAGCTCAAGATCATCGAACCGGACGTAAGCATCTTCACTGTTGATGAATTTGACCTTGTCCGAGATCAGATCAAAGAAGAACCGGTGGAGTTTTTTCAGGAAGTGCTATCAAGCAACCTGAGCGTGCTGAACTTTATCGACTCCGATTTTGTAATGATCACGCCGGAGCTCAACTACATTTATCAGATCGAAGGACACCCGACCGCAAAGCTAAGCAAGAGACCGGGGGCAAGCAAAGTGTCACCGATCGATTACAGGCCCAAAGAAATTACTTCGGAATTCTCCAAGGTGATGCTTGGCGAGAACGATCAATATCGCGGAGGCCTTCTTTCACAGGCCGGCTTCATGCTGATGACGACCAACAATGGGGAATACACCAATCCGTTTTATCGCGGCGCATGGGTACTGAGAAGCTTCTACGGTGATCACCTGGAGACACCGGCAAACTTGGAAATCGCAGCACTCAGTCCACCGACGAAAACGGAGACGATTAAACAGACGATCGATGCGCATCGAGAGAACGCCAACTGCAATAGCTGCCACAGGAAGATGGATCCCCTCGGAATCGCTTTGGAGAACTTCGACGTCATCGGACGCTGGCGCGACCAGTACAAGGACATAAGCAACTATGTCGCCACGCGCGAGAACGACGGCGATAAAACAGAACGCTTTCCTGTGGATACGAGAACGGTTCATATGGACGGCCGAGCCTTTGAGGGGCCACAAGGCCTGAAGACCATCTTGCTGGAAGATAAAGCTAAGTTTTCGCGAGCTTTCGTTGAAAATATGCTTTCCTATGCAATGGCACGCCAGCTGACTTTTCGCGATCGCGGGAACCTTGACTTGCTCTATGAGCAGTCCGCTGATGCCAACTTCCGACTACGCGATATTCTCTTGGCAATCGTCTCGTCAGAATATTTCACGAGACGATAACAATGGTCCGTCAAAACAGAATCAAGATAGAAGCGTCCATGGAATTTCGCCTACGAAGTTTCGGGATTCGATACCGCTAAACCTAACTGCCATCATGCAGCACTGGCACCCTCCTGAAATGTCTGATATTGAATCCGAAACTCCAGCGCCGGTGAGCGAAGAAAATTCCGAAACGTATCAAGCAGGGCGTGGGGTCAAAAAAGTCGAACGAGCACTTTGTTCAGTGAAATCTGAGGTCGCGCCGGGGTA
Organism: Rubripirellula sp.; assembly: GCA_028823035.1. Lineage (GTDB taxonomy): Bacteria > Planctomycetota > Planctomycetia > Pirellulales > Pirellulaceae > Rubripirellula. Next base: position 31,531 of record JAPKCI010000036.1, on the reverse strand, counting down.
GAAGATTAGATTTTGGGTCGAGACCGGATCTTAATTGGGCGCTGGCAGGATCAAAACTGGCGACATCGGGCACGTCGCGCAGCAGTGATGCACCGACTGGCTCAAAGCCAATGTGAGGTAACACGGGTCGCAGGCCAAGCTAAGCAGCGTGCTGATACGATCGAAGCAAACCTCCAAGCCGTGCTGTCGTTTCGATCTCAGCTTCCATGTCAGGCGGACGGTCCATCGGCACGATCAGTTCGTTGTCCAAACCCTGATGATTCCGTTCTGTGTGATAATGCTTGACGAACGCACCAACGGATCTTCGTGTCGCGGTCTCACCGAAGAGAAAAGTTTGTGAAGACATTCAGCTTTCAGAGACCCGGAAAATCGCTCCAGGTGTGCATTCAAGTTCGGGCTTCGTAGTGGCAGTCGTACTGGCTTCACGCCCTCGCGTCACAGGCAAGCACGAAAAGACTTACTGAACGTCGCATCGCAGTCCATGATCAAGTACTGCTTGTCCTTGAGAAAACCGTCCTCGTGATTGGTCAGTTCGAGGGCGATCGTTTTCATCCACGCTTCGTTCGGATTGGTGGTGCAGCCCGCGAAGTTGACGCGACGCGTTTTTAGCTCCATGACAAAGAGCAAATAGAACGTTTTCAGGCCGCCCTTGGTCCAGACTTCCACGGTCGTGAAATCGATCGAAGCCATCACGTCCCAATGCGCCTTGAGGAATGATTCCCAGGATCCTGTGCGACGGCGTGTCGGTGCTGGTTCGATGCCGTGAGCTCTGAGGATGTTTCCAATGGTGGAGTCGCAGATGTGATAGCCAATGTTCGATAGCGCACCGCTGATGCGATCGTAGCCCCACGTTGGGTTCTCCTTCACGAATTTGACGGTCAAATCAACGATCACTTGGCGAATCCTTGGTCGCCCCGGTCTCTTCTCTTTTCGGCCGCAGTAGTTCCACTTATTGGCCAACAGTTGACGATGCCAGCGCAGGATCGTGCCGGTTGTGAACAGAGTCACAACCTGCTCGAGTTGTTTGCGACCGAGAATCCTTCCTTTGACTGCCAAACGCCGTCGCTGGTCATCGGTTAGCAAGATTCGATGCTTGCGATCGATTCTCTGAGAACGGCATTCTCGGTGCGAAGGTATTCAAATGACTTCTTGTTGTTGTCGACTGACCCAGCCGGTAAGAATGATCAGCATCAACTGCCACGGTTGCAGAACGAGTTTTATCGGTGTCTCTGGATGACCAAATCCGAGACGTTCATTGGTGGTGGTCGGATTGTAAAGTTGCGTGACCAACCCTATGAGGAATCGAAGCTTCACGCCGTTCCGGTGAGAAGGGTGGCGGGGACAATGAGGGTATCGATACGACACTGAGTTCGGCCGAGATGTGAGGCCGGCAATGCTAGGAAGTCGCCTTTTTAGCAGTGATTAACGCTCGGCTGAGTATTTTGACCCCACGGGGACGTTGCTCGTTTTGCTCGCAGAAGAAGAAAGGGGACAGGCACTTTTCTGCGACTACCAAATGCTTGCTGAGCAAACGATGCCTGTCCCCTTTTACTCTGCTGACCGTGTAAACAGAGGTGGTGCAGATCTCTGCAATATTCCATCCCAGATTATTGCAAAAAAACTTGCGAGGAAATCCAGCAAGCTCTCGTTGAATTGATTGTGCTCAAGACATTTGTCTCGAACAAATTCAGGAAACAACGATTCCAAAAGTCATCAGTATGGAAACTAAAATCATGCTCGCTGCCGCACTCGTTTTGACTGCCTTTTGTTGGCAACCTTTATTTTTTAAATGCAAAGAGAAACTTCGCTCCCTTTGTGAGTGCTGACTCTACTTTTATTGAGCCGCCACTTTTTTCTACTAATTTCTTTATTGCTGCCAAACCTATTCCGTTACCTTTCATGCCATACCTATCTTTTGAAACAATGGTTTCAAAAAGATCAAAAATCGTTTCGTGGTATTTAGGAGATATTCCGGAACCATTGTCTTGCACATAAAACTCGTAATGAGTGGTTGATGCTGATACGCCGATTTCTATTTCTACATTTTCCTTGTCATTATATTTGATCGCGTTAGTGACAAGATTTATCAAAACTTGCATTAAAACAGCTTTATTTATTCTCATCTCAGTAAGTGAAGTTTTTAGTTGGAGTGTCAGTTTTGGCTCATAACTAAAAAGCCCAGAAAGTTCATCTATCAAACCATTGAATTTTACCTGAGATTTATTCTCTTTTAATACACTCTCGCATCTACTGTATTCTAGCAATCCGTCAATAAGGTTTCTTAGTGTATCGCTTGTTCTTGAAAGTAGCCTGAGCATTTCCCTACCCTCAGTATCCAACTGAGAACTATAAGTTTCAGAAAGTACTTGCGACAAACCGCCGATGCCAATCAGGGGTGATTTCAGGTCATGCGCAGCGACAAATGCAAAACGCTCTAATTCAACATTTTTATCTTCCAAACTTAGTAAGGTATTTTCCAAGTTTTCTTTGTATTGGTTAAGAGTGGTAATGTCTTGGCCGACACCCAGCACCCCAGTAATCTCACCGGCCGGATTTCTACGAGTAGATGCGTTCAGGAGCACTATTACCCGGCGTCCGTCTTTGGTAAACAGCGGCAATTCGTAGTTGGACGTTTCCTGTCCATTTAGCGCATTGTCTAATACATTCTTTACCGCTTCTTGGTAATCTCCGGTGATGTAAGTCTCAACCAAATCCTTACCCAGGACATCCTCTTTTTTGAATCCTGTGATTTCTTCAGAAGTCTGGTTCCATTCGTTTACCAGCCCGTTGCTGTCGATCCCAAAAATAGGCGCATTGGCGGTTTCAATGAACTGACGCAATTCCTTGGCAACAGATTCTGATTCTGTTCGCAGTGCATGCATTTCAGAGATGTCTTGGCCGACACCCAGCACCCCAGTAATCTCACCGGCCGGATTTCTACGAGTAGATGCGTTCAGGAGCACTATTACCCGGCGTCCGTCTTTGGTAAACAGCGGCAATTCGTAGTTGGACGTTTCCTGTCCATTTAGCGCATTGTCTAATACATTCTTTACCGCTTCTTGGTAATCTCCGGTGATGTAAGTCTCAACCAAATCCTTACCCAGGACATCCTCTTTTTTGAATCCTGTGATTTCTTCAGAAGTCTGGTTCCATTCGTTTACCAGCCCGTTGCTGTCGATCCCAAAAATAGGCGCATTGGCGGTTTCAATGAACTGACGCAATTCCTTGGCAACAGATTCTGATTCCGCTTCAGCTTTAATACGTTCGGTTTTATCAGTTGATATTGATAAAAACTCTACGATCCGATCGCCTTCATGTGTGATTGGAAAGATACTGGTGTCGACCCAGAAATAATCGCCGTACTTATTTACATATCGAAATTCTCCTTGCCAAACCCTTCCTTCATTAATCGTTTCCCACAAATTACTAAAGTAAGATGTTTCATGGAAATCCGAATTCAGGAGATCGAAAGTGCTTCCGATTAACTCATCTTCTTCATAGCCAGTTAGTTCAATAAATCGGTGGTTAACCTCTTTTATTTTTCCCTTCAAATCTGTGACTGCGAGTATGGTCGCCGAGGATAACGCTGTCTTTAAATTGTTAATTGCCTCATCTTTTCTTTTTCTATGGAATTCGACATCTTCCGCTAGGCAAATCAGACCGTAAGCAATTGTTTTTTCTTCTGGAGATTCAATTTCATCTATGTCAGCAATTGTTAATGCGTTTTTGCCGCCATGCAGAATTTGCGATAAAATATCGGACAATTCGTGTTGTCTAATTTGCACTTAATATCGCCTGTTTTGCATCGGCAATCGAGGCATAGGAGCTCATGTTGTTTATACCAATGGAGGCTGCAACAAATTTAACTGCAACCTTAATGAGATAATTCTTGCCTGTCACGATGCTATAGGACAAGATACGATCCTCAAGCAAATTTAATCTTTGTCTTAATCGATCTCTTACTTCTGCATTAGGAGGAGTGGCCTGAGTTAAGTCAAAGATAACGTGAAGGTTCTTGTCGTCGATGATTTTGATCAAGTAATCAAAACTCTCATCTATATGATTAGCCGTAACTTTTTTTTGCTCGATATATACAATTATATACGCATCGTTTGACTTTCCAGAAATGTAAATTCTTTCGTCTAATGCAATCATGTTTGATGGAAATGTCAAATGAATTCTGGCTTGCGTGTGATCTTCCCCCACGAACGATACCAGTTTTTAGCTTAGAACATTCGCTTTTTGAGACAATCCGTTTTTTAAATTGAGCGTAGCGAAATTTAAAAAACGACTTGGCACTCTCGTCTCGGGTGCGGGCGAGCAGTAGCCCAATGAGCTGTGTTGACTACCCCCCCGGTCTTTGCACCAGGTTGAGTGAGAGAATCGGGGTTGGTAATTCGGCTGTGTTCTGGAGGCTGAGGCGTAGCCGAAGCCGGAAGAACACAGCCAGCCGCATACGCGGCAGGGGTTTGATAATCCAATGAACTGTGGATGCGGTGATGGTTGTAGTCGAGTCGCCATCGATCAATCACCCAGCAAGCTTCCTCGAATCTCAAAAAGATTTCACGGTTTAACAACTCGTCGCGAAGCGTGCCATTGAACGATTCGACATAGCCGTTTTCCCAGGGACTGCCCTTGGCGATGAACAATATTTTGACATCGGCTTCTTCCAGCCAACGGCGAATCACCTTGCATACGAACTCAGGGCCGGTGTTACGGCCAAGGTTATCACTGGGAATGTGTTCGGGCGTGCCGCGTACGGCGAACAGGTATTGTAAAACACCCATCACGTCCTGAGCGGTGAACGAACGACCCACTTCAATCGCCAGACATTCTCGCGTGTACTCGTCGATCACCACAACAACCGTAGTTGACGACCGTCCTCGGTCCGATCCGTCACAAAATCATACGACCACAGATGATTCTTGTACCGGAGACGGTGACGCACGCAACCATTCTCGCCTCCTCCAGGAAGTTGTCGCTTGCGATGTTGTTTTCGTGGGACTTGCTTATGCTCTTGCTTCCAAAGTCGATGGACACGTTTCTCGTTTACAATTCAGCCTCGTTGCGTCAGCAACCGATAAATGCGTCCAGATCCAAAACGTGGACGTTGTCGAGCCAGCGAACGCATCTCCTTTAGCAAAGCCGGTTCATCTTCCGCCCGACGCGACTGATATCGCTGGGTGTTGCGTGGTTGACCCAGAACGCGGCACGCACGTCGCTCCGAGATCCTCTCTGGCTCCAGACGGCGCCGTACGGTGGATACCGTGCGTCGACGACGTTCAGGGCTTACCAGTTTCCCTTGGCCGCCTCCTTGAGGGTTTCCATATCGATTGCCTGCTCGGCAACCATCTTTTTCAGACGTGCGTTCTCTTTCTCCAGAGACTTAAGCTGCTTGGCCATCCCTGACTTCATGCCACCATACTTCTGGCGCCAACGACGCCGATTGGCCGTCAAGGGGAAGTTTCTTGGAAGACATCAACTTGAGCAGCTGTCTGTCGTTGCTCAAGCTGACACGATCCTACGCTGGCATCGAGAACTCATCGAAAAGCCTGAACAGCCTTCGAGTTTGCGTCAGGCTACGGGTCGACCTCGTATCGATCAAGAAGTCGTAGACCTAGTTCTTCGCATGGCCAGCGAGAACGAGAGTTGGGGATACAAAGGGATTCAGAGCCAGCTGAGGAACGTGGGATTCCGAATTGGCAAAATCTCAGTCGTTAACATCCTCAAAGCACACGGCATTGAACCATCGCCAATCCGCAGGCAAACGCCCAGCTGGGCAACCTTCTTCAAGTCGCATTGCGATGTTCTGCAGGATTCCGGTCTAGACACGATCACGCTCTGTTCCAGCAAGCTCATCGGGTGTTTCTTAAAGCCTGTCTCTTGTGACAGCGTGGTTGTTGGTGATACTGCTTTAGAGAACGGCGTCGCGGCACCTACTCTGCAAGTAACGGCTATGTCTGGCATTAGCAAAGAAAGAACCTTTTCGGTTGTTAGAAAGAGGTTCCTGCACAGGAGTGAGTGTTGTCGTTGACCGAAAAACCTTCGCGCTAACGAGCGAACGGTTTCGTTATCCAGTTGAAAAATGCGGCGTTGGTGCGAACTGCCGTGCCGCTACTTGCGACGCCGATTAGTTCACAAGCTCGGCCGAGATGCAACGCTTGCTAGCGGCCCCGCTGAACCGTCAAGTCGCGTGATCGGTCGGATTCGCGTCCCCATCGGCGACGCAGTAATCTCAGCAGCGGAGTCGACGGTTGGTAACGGAGTTGCTTGACAAAATCGGATCCGCGAAATCCTTTTGCTAGCGTCGTCAACGCCGCGTCGGCGTCTATCCTCAGGCACTGCAAAACTACGATCACGCCGCTCGCCGCGATTCGTCCGGACAACAGTTTCAGAATTCCGAAGCGGACAACACGTTTTCGAAAACGAGCGGCTGATTGCACCGGATCGGTCGCCAAGATTTGCCGCATCCGTTTCCTAAGCGACTGATCTTTGACCCGGACGACGCCGCCACCGAGCGCCGTGCACGATTTGATTGGTCCGAAGCTGTGCAGCACCACATCCGAACGCGGGTCACCGGGATCTCCAGGGCCACAGAAACGTTGGGCGGAATCTTCGACGAGAACCAGGCCGTGCAACTGAGCCAGTTCAGCGGCGAGCGTCAAATCGGTCCTGCCACCGAACAAATGAACGACGACGATCATCCGAGTGTCCGGATCGATGGCGGACTGCAACGAGTGTGCGCAAATTTGGCCTTCGGTCGTGATATCCACGGCACCAACGCGTAATCCATGATCCTCAGCGATCTCGATCATCCCCGGAACCGTCAGAGCCGTGAACAGTACCTTGCTCCCGCGGGGCAATTTCAATGCCCGCAGTAGCAAATCCAGCCCACTCCGAACCGAAAGTGTGATCAAGCACTCGTCCGCAGGATCCCAAGCCTGAGCAGTCTCCTGAGCAGCCAATTCGCGTCCGCCCCGGGAACACGAAAACCCCACGGCAGCCAACAAATCCCGCCACCCCAAATCAATCCGCAGCCGAATCCAAGTCATCACCACCACCGTTTCCCGCCAAGCTCAATCAAGCACAGGAGACCAACGCAACAAAGCGATCATGTCGCCAGCGGCCCCACCGTTGGGCAATGTGCCCATACAGCCACCGGCATTGCGCGTTTTTTGAACGTTTTTTTCAATCTTTGCCTGCGGGCCGAACGTTGACGACGGAGAGATGCCGCACTTAGCAGCAGGAGGCTGGACTGAACGGGTACGCTCGATCCTACGGCACCGTTTTGCAGGCAGGCACCGTTTCTTAGGCAGTACAGTCCGCCGATGCCAGGCCGCTCGGCTTGCGGCAGAACATGCAAAGTTAACACTTGTGAACTCATGGCGCAGGCATCTACCGTGCTACGCGGCCATTTTCATCTTTGGAAGAATCGAGGCAAATAGGTCACGATATTGGTTGACTTCTACTTGCTGCGAAAAATTCGTTTCGATCAGACGCCGTGCTTTGCTTCCCATCGTTAGACGCTCGGTGTCATGGTCTAAAATCCAATGGATATTTTCAAACAGCGAATCGGCACAGCCGAGTTTCGCGAGCATTCCCGTTCTACCGGGCAGTACATAGTCGGGAATCCCTCCGGTGTCGAAAGCAACGACAGGCGTACCGCATGCCATCGATTCCAATCCGGTTTGCGGCAAATTGTCTTCGAGCGAAGGCAGAGCGAAAACATCCGCCGCACTGTAGAGGCTTCGCTGCAAATGCGCGTCGCGGATATAGCCGAAATGCCTAATCTCAGCTGTGGCGTTTAGTTTTGCCATCCTGCCGCCGCCAAACATGACACCCATCGTGTTAGCTGCGTCAATCCGGGGCCAAATGTCTTCCAGGAAACGGAAGCCTTTGCGAGCGTTCGTAACGCTATCGGCACCAAACGCGATGATCTGCCGGTCGAGAGGCAAACCAAGCTCTTTTCTAGCTGCGAGTTTTTCTTCTGGGCGAAAAACGTCAATGTTGATTCCATAAGGAATTACGCGATGGCTTGATACCACCGACATTGCTTTCGAAGCTGCTGCTGCACCACTAAGCCATGTGCTCGGGGCAACTGCGTGCAGATCAATGTTTCGATACAAGCTGGACTTCAGCGAGGACGTTGTCGCTGTGATATCAAGTGTGTGGGCCTTGGAAATCATCGGGCAGTGACCGCAGCCACTGGTGAATTGATCGCAGCCGTTGCTGAAATGGCATCCCCCGGTGAACGGGTTCATGTCGTGCATCACCCACACAACTGGACGTCCAGGCGGAACAGTCGAAAAGAAACTCTCATAGTCAACCAGTTTGCCCAGCCAGTGTAAGACGAGGATATCGCCGTCGATCTGCGACGCCGGGAAATTAGTCGTCTGACGCATGTTTCCGGTGCTGAAGTATTCTTCTCCCGGGGCCCAGTTTCCGTAGTGACGCAACTTTGTCCAGCCGTCACGCAGTGTTCGGTTGACGGACGATACGATGCGTTCCGCGGTCGGGCTTTTATCGGTCGGCCATGTGATTGGTTGGCAATTCGGTGTGGAATCGCTTGATTGCACCTTGGGCGAATGCCAGAAACGACTATGAATGCCAGCACCAAGTAGGCCCCGATGAATCCTTACGGCAGCACCGGCAGCACCTCCGGAGACGCCATGGCAAAGATGGTCAACAATCATTGTTAATCACTGAGGGTTGGGAACGTGAAAACTGGTCTAAGAGCACACGTCCATCCTTGGACAGTTGCGGTTCTTTGTAGCTATGCAGCGGAGCGGAGGTTGGACTGCGGGAAATTCGTTTGGCGACAAGCGGCCGTCGATTTGACAGACTCGAAAAATAGCGAGTCTGGCTTTCTTGCACCATTAGAATCGCTGTCCAACCCGTACGAAGAGAAGCCAGGGATTTTGCTTTCACTCGCCGAGCAGACCCTGGCTGACTCGAGCCCGAGACACTGGACCAGCTGAGTCAGCGACACACGATCGTACATCCAGCGGTGGATCTCTCCACTTTGTCGAAACCGGGCTTCTCGATAAGCCATTCGACCTGAGCTACCTTCGATCACAGAAACTGCTGTAAGGGCGATTCGTTTTCGCAAACTCAGCGTTAATTGCTTGACTCGCCGCCAAATTGTTTTGCGGCCAACGCTACCATTGCCACCGAGTTCTTGTCCGATGCGCGAGTAAATATAGGCCTGTTCAGCTTCGTGACTGGTACGCATCAGTTGCCCCATCTCGCCACCCAATTTCTGGCGACACATTTGGTCCAGAAGTTCTCGTGTCATCCATTGATGTGAGAAGACCGCAGCTGGGTTATCACGGTCGCTTGCCGCGGATTCGAGCGTCCGCAGGTACTCTCGGGCGATCCCTTCCAAATCGGGAACGACGATCCGCAAAACCCCTTCAGGCTTCAGGACTCTGACACACTCGCGTAGCATCTCTTCGGCCGAAGTCGGATCGAGATGCTCCAAGACGTGAGAGTGATAAACAGCATCAAACGATCCGTCAGGGAAAGGCAGGCCTTTCCTGAGGTCGTACTCGCGCACCTCTGGGCTCGACGCGACCAAATCGATGTTTGTCCAGTCGGGATGGAACCGACGTCCACAACCGACATTAAGCAGCTTCACGATTCGCCCTCCCCATGGAGTGCCCGGCGTTTACGATCGGAGTCCGCTTCACTTCAGCATGGTAGATGCCGATTCGGCCCGTGTAGTCAAGTCTTTGAAGTAGCATGCCGATCCCATGCTTCTCAAAGTACTCGTCGACTGCCTTGCGAGCACCTTGCCAGTGGCCGTAGTCATCAACAATTAGGACGCCGCCGTCGACCAATCTCGAAAAGAAATGTTCGAGTTCATGAGCGGTTGACTCGTACCAGTCCGTGTCCAGTCGCAATAAAGCAATTTTCCCAGGTCCGTTTGCAGGGATTGTGTCTTCCACCTTGCCTGGGATGAAGTGTACTTTTTCAGTCGGGTAATCCATCTTGGCCATGTTCGACTTCACTTCTGCCAAAGACGAAACGCACCAGACCGATTTGGCGTCACCGATATCTTCTTCATCTAGCAACGTCTCTGCAGTCACCCCGCCAATCGAGACGTCGTGTTCGGTGGGTTCGCTCATGCCTTCAAACGTGTCAAACAGAAAAAGCTCGCGATCTTGGTCGTCAAAACGGCTCAACATCGATGCGATCGCCATCATGCTGCCACCACGCCAAACGCCGCATTCGACAATGTCGCCTTCGATCTTGTTTTCGCTGAGGTATCGAACGGCCTCGCACAGGCCATTGAGCCGTTCGATTGAGGTCATGGTGCAGTCTCGGACTTGCATGATCGTTTCGACGGTATCGTCGTTCAAGTCTGTGGGGTAACCCTCGCGTGTATTCAAACGCCTTTGCTTGCGTTGCTCGCGCCGACCTTTGTTCCACTTTTTAAGAGTTTGCAACATCACGACGGGTTTGCCTTGCTTGGTTGAAGTGTCGTTTTGGGGTATAGCCGCGAGCTTACGTAAAATCGCTGTGCGAAATTGATAGCAATTTCTCGGAAATTAACGTCTGACGCCTAGAATCAAATGGTGGGTTGCACCGAATTCGAGGCACCAAATTGGTGCGGCTGTTGCGGATTTGTTCGAAGTCCCAACGATGGCTCGGTTCAGGTACTTCTCTCAAATCATGGAAGTTCATGTCAATCGCAATCATTCGCAGCGTTAGTAAAACACGAGCGTTCGTAATGAGTTGCACTTCTGACAGCAACAAGTCGGCCCGTGCCACCAGAAGCGAGACTCCGAGCGTTTCGGCAGGGGCCGTGCCGGCAGTTGCACCATCAGGGTGGGGCGATCGCCGTGCGGGCTCTCTATTCCCGGCTTGCTCAGGTCACGTGTTCGTTGCCTGGCATCGGCATAAAAAGCGAAAGCTTCGAACCTAATTTGCCTCGTGACCAAGCGACGAGAGACGTATCATCCGGAAGCTAATTACGTGCGGGGCGGGTGGCAGCATGATTATCCGTGCGGTTGTGTTCTGAGCTACAGACTCGTAGACACCAGAACATGCGGTGAGCCCTGGAGGGATTCAATTGCGGTTCAAGTAGCCGCAACTCACATTGCTAGCATCGCGTGATCCTCTTGACTGTATTGCCTCCATTTACCTAAAAGTAGATCCCATCAGGCTGCGTCCCCCGGATGGATGTTTCTGGTGTAGGGAAGCAAGGCGTACGTCCCTTGAAGTTCCATTCTTGGTAAAGGTACTTCGCTATTTCCCAGACGCCCAACGTAAACTCGCCCAACGAATCGCCAAGAAAATAACAGCATGGATCGAAAGCACGCGACGCGAGATAGTTCCATCGAGATTGTTCGGCCGCATCAGCGTGAATCGTACGTGGTCAATCGCCCGTACCCAAAGAATTTCGACAGCAACGACCACGCGATGTTTGAACGCACCACCGAATACGCGATGCCGCATGCATCCGTCAAGCTAATGCATGATGTCGAAGTTTTCGGAAGAGGGCCGCTTCGGATGGATGGGGAATATCTTCCGGAGTCATTTGTGACGATTGAGGAAGCAGAGAAATGGCGGCGACGGAGAGGGCACTGGCGGGCGGCAGTGGAACGCCCGGTCCAGCGACGGAGTCGTCTTGAGTCGCCGGCGATCTACATCACGGACAATTGGAGTTGCGGCTATTTTCATTGGACCTGTGATGCACTCTCTAGGCTGCAATTTGCGTCGGAAGCCTGTGATTTATCGAAGCTCACTTTGCTGTTGCCGTGCAAATTCCGTAGATACGGCTTTTTCTTAGAGAGTTTGAAGCCCTTCGGCCTTGGTGAAGTCAGATTTCTCAGACGTTTTGAGCGAGTCAAATGCGACAACCTTGTGTTCCCCAGTCACTTGTCCTCGACCGGGAATCCAGACGCCAATATCATGGCTGGTCTGAGGGATCGCTTCACAAAGTATTTAGGTGGAACTTTATCGCTCTCCGATGCCTCAGGCGATGCTATCTCCCATTTTGGCGACCGCGTTTACATTTCAAGGCGTCTTGCGGGACGTCGAAAAGTTTCCAATGAAGGAGAGGTGATTGCAGTTCTGCGCAATCATGGCTTCACGGAATTCACCGCCGAGGAACATAGTTGGGAAACGCAAATTGCTATGGCTAGAAACGCTCGGTATTTGGTCTCCAATCATGGCGGAGGACTGGCAAGTTTGTTCATGATGCGACCGGGAACCGGCGTTCTCGAACTGAGAGACTCCATTGGTCCGACGCCAAATTGCTTCTTCAGTCTGGCTGACGCTGCAGATGTCGATTTTTACTACATGCTTTGCACGCGTTCTGATTTGCGAAAAACCGCCCACTGGGGTGACATCGTCGTTGACCCCGGAAAACTGTCTGAGTGCGTTCGGCAAATGCTCGCGGGCGAATCCGCTCAAACGATGGTGCGTGCCGCCTGATTTAACCGCCATCTTGCGCGGCCGGCTCCTGCGGTTGATACTGTCGGCGAATTCTGAACTCGCATGACAATGTGCAAAGCGGGGAACGGCAAAGGTTAGTCGTGACGCGATGTCTCGTCACCGGGAAATGCTGTCCGTATTGTATTCAATGACATGCCTTTTTCGTACGCGCCTCGGCTCGCGAATTCCGGAAGCGTCCCGTCAATTGGGACGTTCCCATACTTCGTCGCTGGATGCTCTCTCAGTTGCACTTCGTTATTCTGTGCGATCGCGGGCGTCACGAAGCGGACACAGGTTTGCGAGGAAGTCGCTTTGCAATCGAACAACGCCATTTTCGAAATCGCCGTTGCCATTCACTGAGCGAAAATAGATTGATCGACCGGCGTTTGGGGATGAACGAGGCTTCCCAGGAAAGTTCCGCATCGATACTGCGAGAAATCTCTTTGGGATGGGCGACATGCAGCAGAGATTTGGTCGGAATATTGAACATCCAATTTGATCTCGCATCTGCATCACCACTGCAGTGGGTTCCGTCCTGACCGTCGCCGAGGTTCGCCACCAAGTTTTGGTTTGGTTGGATACATAAGCCCTTGGCATTCATCACTGCATACATGAATCGAATCGCCCAGCTATCCGTGCGGCCATGGTGTATGTCCTCAAAGCCTGAACTCAGATATCGGCGTTCTCTTTCGGAGACACAAAGGTCAGGCAGTACGTCTCGCGCAAATCGTTCGTAACCCTTCATTTCGTGATCGTAGCTCTTCCATGCGCGACGCCACGTTGCCCAGCCCCAGCAGTGGAAGTGCTTCGTGAAAAAGTAGCTGCCGTCGCCGAAGGTTTGGTCCCCGTAGAAGTGATCGCCCGAGATCGCCATCACGTCCGGTTCCGACTCATACTTTGCGAGTAGCTCGCTGCAGAATGGAAAGAACGATTGATTTGGGACACAGTCGTCTTCCAATATGATGGCATGCTCGACTTGACTGAATACCCAGTCGAGTCCTGACGAGACGCAGGTTGCACATCCCACGTTGTCGTCTAAATAGCGGCGTTCGACCTGGCACGGCCAATCGACATCCGCGACAACGTCGCGAGTTTGAGAGACTAGGTCCGCCTCGCCTGCTTTATGCGCCCGCGCTCCGTCACAGATGATGAACAACTGGCGCGGTTTGGCAATGGAAATTGCCTTGAAAACCTGGGCAGTTACGTCGGGTCGTCGGAAAACAAACAGTGCGACAGGAGTGTCTAGCATTGCGAACGCCAATTGAATGTGTAGAGAATCGCCATTCGTTCAACCGTCAACAGGTTTGTGATTAACAGCGGGGTTTGTGGCTCAATTGTCATCAGAAACGGGAGTCCTCAGGCGGCCGAGATTCGCAGGTCGTACCGTCTGAACCCACAGTTTGATACGAATTGGGGTGCAACCGCGATAATGTTTTGGAATTCGAATATCTCCGATTTCACGGGTCGCGAAACTTGGATCGGCACTAACGACTTCGGCAAGAGTCTGAAGAAATGAAACCCAGGAAGCAGCATGCGGATGTCATTGAAATAGATTCGGCTGTGAAGATTGAGCGAACCAAACTCGATTTGCAATACTGAAATTGCGTCGTTGGCAATCAAACTTTGGGCTCCCTTGATGACCTCCAGTTCGTGGCCTTCGGTATCGATCTTTAGGAAATGAATGTGATCAATTTCATTCGCCAGTGCGATGCGATCGAGGGAGTCAATGTCGATTTCTATAGCTGTGGTGTTCGATTGGCTAGAAGTCGCTTCAGGGTACAGTGATGCGTGCGATGTCCCGTTGTGAGAGGAGGAGTCATAGAGTTGCAAATTGCCGGGTTGGGAGCCAGCCGCAACGTTGAGTGCTGTGACGTTGTTCGGCACGGAGCTGACCATTCTCGCGTACGTCTGCGGGTGCGGTTCGATCGCGAACGCGCGGCTACTTGGGAACGCTTTGCACATGAAACGCGTGTAGTCACCCTCGTTTGCACCAACATCAAAAAGTGTCAGATCGTTCTCGTTTCGAAACCAATCGGGTAGCGTGGTCGACGTAAAATGACTTTCGCCTGTGCTTACGAAGTCTTCGCAGTTCAGGATTCCGAGGCCGTGCAGGCTGCAGTCCAAGAGGAACGAGTTGAGCTTGTAGCTAGCTCGATTGGTGAACAACCTGCGGTAAGCATGTTTGAGATAGCGTTTCACAGGGCTCTTTCTCCTAGAAGTACCGGTGGTCTAAATGTCCGACATAAGAGAGCGGACCTGTGATTTTGAGAGCGTCTTTAACAAAAGGAACGTTCGCCGGTCAAGCGATTCATTCAAAAGCTCTTGCTGAAAGCACAACGAAAAATGCCGATGCAGTGCGTTGGTGCGAAGGATGTGTGTTGGACTCAGGCGGCCTTGCGACTGAATAGTTGGTTGTACCAACGTCGTTTCGGCGGGCGGCTGATCCCAGCGATTCCCGGAAAGTCTTGGACTCTTGCCGATGTGTCTAGAAAGTCTGCGTTCCATGGATCAATCTGTTGAAACGGGGGCGAACCCAGCGGATCAGAGAGCTTGCTTCGCCAGCACTGCTGAAGGTTTTGATTCAGCATCGCGGCGCTAAACGAGAACGAACTGTTTGGCATCACCAAGACGTCCGCATTTGTCAGGACGTGAAAGTCTGGAAAAAAGGGAGCGGCAGGAAGTTTCATTCCGAGGTCGCCGGCAGTCACCGGACTGTAAGACGCGAACTCTCGGGTGACTGCCCTTGGTTCGTCGCTAGCAATGAAGAGTACGGGCGAGTCGAACCGATCCCACAGTTCGTCGAGCAATTCCAAATACCAGCTGCAGGGGGTTCGATAGAAGTACTCGATTCCATAATCGCCACGCCGTATGTGCAAGGCGACGACGGTCTTGCCTAGCTGGCGCAGACGGTCAATTCCTGGTTGCAGTTGATCGCGGAGCGCTGGTAGTGGGCGAAACAGTTTTTGAATGAGTTTTTGGTGGGGGTGGTAATAGCTCGAGTGGTACTGGAAGTACCCAGACACGTTGACGTCTCGCAAGTGTTCGTCGAGTTGCGGAATGACGCATCGTCCACGGTCTTTGTCGAAGAGTTCCTCGAATAGCGGAAGGTCGCGGTCAATTTCACTGTCGCTGGCCCCGAACAGGGTTTGTCCGCACCACGCCGGCGTCTGCACGGTCAGGCCGTGCTCCTGAGCGTAGGTTTTCAGAAACATGTACTGGATCACTTGATTCGCGAATCGCCCCATCGACCCGAGGCGGCTCATCGTGATTGTGCCATTGCTCATTGCTGGTTTCCTTGGCGTCGGCAAAGTTGATGTTCTGTGAGATGCTCACTGCGGGATGATCCCGATGGTGGACAATACATACCTTCGGACGAGGCAGGCAATAGAAATCGGGCTGCTCTCCTCCCTGTGGGCACTCGTGCATCCTCGATTGAGGTTGCCAGGACAAGGTGAGGGTTGCTAGTTGATAAGCTCGACCGTCTAGATAGGCTTCGTTGAACAGTGATAGCGGTGCGTCACTCTTGAACCTGCAAAGTATGCCTGCAAAGTATGCCTGCTAGACGTTATAGCCCCAGATTTCGCTGGTTCGATGCTTGCAAAAGCTAGCAAAATGACAACAGACCACTTCGTGAGAATGCGATGATTATTGACTTGCAAAAGATGGTTGCCGAATATGCACTGCCTATCCGCGCGGTGTTACACGTTGGGGCGCATCACGGGCAGGAAGACGAGCTGTACCAGCAACTGGGCGTGCGTCCGATTTACGTCGAGGCAAACCCTGAAGTCTTTACCGTACTGACTGAGAATCTGCCGGAACGAGAGTGTTTTAACGTGGCGATTTCCGATCATATCGGAACGACCGAATTTCATGTGACGTCGTTTGATCAGAGTAGCTCAATTTTGCCACTTAAGAAGCACAAAGAAATTTACCCCGACATCGTCGAAAAGAAGTTGATTCAGGTGCCCTGCACCACGATCGATGAACTCACCAAAGACCTCGACGTTCCGATTGATCTTCTGAATATGGACATCCAGGGAGCTGAGTTGATGGCGTTGCACGGTGCCACTCGGACACTGGGCGATGTGAAATGTATCATGACCGAGGTCAATCGGGCTGAACTGTACGAAGGCTGCGGCATGATTGGGGACCTCGATCAGTTTCTCAATCCGTTCGGCTTTCGGCGTGTGGTCAGCGACTTCAAGTACCATAAGTCTTGGGGAGACGCATTTTACGTTCGCTCTGAATTCGTCAAATCACGTTCCATTTTGGGAACAATGAAAAAAGTGCTGGGACTCGAACGACATTCTGCTTGAGGTTAGAATCGTCGTTGTGAATTGACGGTCTGTGGCGCCAACCGTGGGGCGGGTCGCCAACCTGAACCTTTTGACGTAAGGCAATTATGAGTTCTGACGATTCGCGTGACGAGAATGCTGAGACGCCTGTAGAGAATGCGGCGGGGACGCTGGAGATCGCTCAGCAGGTTGATTCTGACCAGATCGCTCAGTTTGTGACCACGATCAAGAATGCTGAACAACAAGTCGGTGAGAATATTATCACCGCGCTGAAACATGATGACACAGTGGCGGTGCTGACCACGGTGGTGTTTGGCTCTGATGGACAGCAACGTGTGATCTCTGCCGCTCTGAATCAGGGTCGGTTGAATCAGGTTCAAGAAATCTTGGCAGAGGCGCAAGGCGATCGCGAATCTGAAGACCCCTGTGTCGGTTTTCAGTGCTTGGTGCGGCCCAAAACGACGCCGGAATCTGACGAGTCGTAAGCGTCTGGGACAAGTTTGAGTGGATCGGGCCACGTCGCCGAGTCTCTCAGAGACTCGAGTTCTACGGCACCGTCTCAGAGAGGCGGAGCTACGTGTACCCAGCTATGCGGCTTTGGCGGGCTGGTAGCGTATCCAACCGGGAAACCTAAAAGCCGTCTACTTAAACTCGGATTCGTTACCGCACAGAACGAAAGCGACACACCGGCGTCGGCCACCGGAACGCACTTGGGAAACAGATTGCGCTGTCCCATTTTCGACAGCTGTCACCAACCGCTCATCAACGCCGAACATGCGGTATTGGTCGGGAACGCCGAGATGCACCCAACCGTGACATCAGATCATCCCTTGCGAAGAAGCTCATCAATGGCGGCAAGTAGATTCTGCTGAAGTGGCGAACGTGCTTGATCAAGAAAGCCACTGTCCCCAATTTGCCAGCGGCCCAGTTCAACGGGCTGGTCATTCGGAAAGATGATCGACGCGCCGGTGTACGGCTGCAAGGTGACGACGAAGCGAGAGTCCTCGATTGCCGTTCTCACCGAGAACGAAAGGCCGCCAGCCTGACGGTGTCTTTCCCGAAACGAAATCGTCTTTTGGGCGACATCTTCACTATCAGCCGGAAACGAAAAGTCGAGCGCCGTATCGGTTGTCTCAATCTTTAAAACCGACGCAGATCCTTCCGCAATTGGAACTAGAATGCGTTCGACAAGATCGAGCAATTCCTTCGACATTTCCTTTCCTTGATTTTGAACGTCAAGTTTCGCTTGAATCTGGGATTGTCGAACGAGTTCTTCGGTTTCTAGCTTGAGTCGCTCATCAGGACTTACCGAGGTGTTAAGCAAATGACGCACTTGCTCCAAGAGCGCGTCCGCACTCGCCCATCGTCTATCGGGGTGCCACTCAAATCCCTTGTCGAAAATTTGCTGTAAGGTTTCGCGCTTCCAACTATCGATTCCCGGATCGAATTTAGCACGGCCGCGCTCGTGCGGCTTTTGCCCAAGCTCGTCAAGGAGGATTCCAGGTTCATCGCCGGTCAAAGCAAAGAAGAGCAAGCCCACACATTGTCGGGTTGCTCGGGGCGGGCTTTCCATTCGTCGACGGTTCGGCCTCGACCTTCAGTTTTGATGAAGTACTCGGCGGTGATTTGTTCGGCGAACATGCGGTGGGTTTCGGACTGGGTTCCAAAAACGGAAAGGCAGCCTCGGTCGCCCATTGCGACGGCGAGTCGTGCGTGGGTGAAGGACTTCCACCAGTTCGTGTCGTAGATGACGTGGCGGATCGCTCGCTTGCCGTGGATCGAGGGGACTCGCCAATTGAGCCCGACGCGATCGCCTGGCCGGCGTTTGTATTCGCTGAATGGATTCGAGGATGCGCCGACGAAACGACCATGCGATGGTAGTAAGATCGAAGCGTGGGGGCTTTGTCGGCAGAACTGATAACGGTTGGAATTCCCAGTCGTCGGATTTCTGCAATCGCGTCTGATTCAACGTAGGCCGAATAGAAGTAGCTGAAGAACAGGTCGATCGGGGATTGGCGATGCGCCGCTCGGACCTGATCCAGCAACTGTTCGCTGAATCTAGCTCGGTTTTGCCGCACCTTATCGTGCTGCTCGGTGGTTTGCGGATCGCGCAGGGAGCGGAGTGGTTCGTAGTCGATGTTGAATTCGACCAAGTCATGCCCAAGATCGACGAGCGAATCATACAGATTCGCCCTCCATAGATTGGTAACGATTGTCTTTCGGTCAAGCGCATAGTCTGGCGCGGCGTAAAAAATTCGCATGTCGATGGAGTCCGTTCCGTGATTTGTGAAGTTAAGCCGCCCGGGAGGCAGTGGAAGCTTTTTTCGTAGCAACGATTTGCAAGCCGAAACAAGCAAGTTCGGAAGAGCTATTGTCTTTCTTGCTGAACCGATTGAGCATCGATAACACGACCTTTGTGCAATATTTTTCGATTACGTTGGGGCGGTCGTGAGAATGCTCGATGGCAACCTGCTTCACACGCCTTAGTTCTTGAGCGACGAGCTTGAAGAAATTGCCATTGGGCGAAACAGTATTGATCTGAAAACCGAGCTCGCCCAAGTGTTGTTGGTAAAAATAGCGATTGAAACCTGTCGCGAAGTGATAAGGGGCATAATGCGTCAGGCTCACAAACGGTGCGGTGATAATCAGCCTCCCTTCTGGTTTCAGCAATCGGGCGAGTTCGTGAAGCACAGCGACTGGGTTGGGAACATGTTCAAGCACTTCCGAGCACAAAACGGCATCAAAGGAATTGTCTTGCTCGGGGATCGAGGTGATGTCACAGATGATGTCCAGATCTCCGTAGTCCCACTGTTTCATGTGCAGACCCTCGGCTTGCTGGTCAGGAACGTATTGCGCAAAGTCCTGAGATACATAGTCAAGGTGTTGACAGTAGGGGCCTAGCCCGACATGCTCGACAACATGCATACAGGAAAGTGATGAAACGCTCTGCGAATCAAAATGCAGATCGGTAAGATCTGCCTGCTCGCTGATGAGGTTCTTGAGTTCGATGTTCGCAGGGCGATAGTCATAGAACTCAACGGGCACAAAAGCTGATATCCCCGTGGCGAAATAAATACTCGATCCGATATCGACGTGCTTGTCGGGATTCATCTCAGCAACGACGCGACTAGCCCAAGCAGTGTGATAGATATAGTGCCGGTCGAAACCCGTATCGCTAGTGCGGTCATCCAAACACGGATAACGATCGGACCACCTTAGCGTGGACCGTTGCGATGGCTGGCAATCGGATCGAAATTTGCGGTATTCTCCGGCGAACTTCGCAAACCGCCAAGCTTGTTGACTTTGAGTCCAACCCGGAATGAGACGATGAAGCTTCATGAAGATCGCATAGAAAGTGAGGGCTGTTGGTCAAATCGAACTAAGTGCATCGCACTTGCGCTATGCCCTGCGACCCGTGTTACTTCACATTAGCTTTGAGCCAGTTGGTGCATCACTGCTGCGCGACGTGCCCGATTTCGCCAGTTTTGCTCCTGCCAGCGCCAAGATAAGATCCGGTCTCGACCCAAAATCTAATCTTATACCCCGGCGCGACCTCAGATTTCACCGAACAAAGTGCTCGTTCGACTTTTTTGACCGCACGGGCTTTTCTTTTGCGCTGATGTCTAGTGAGGGGTGCTGCCCACTTGCTGATGTGCCCACGGTATCGAATTCCGAAGCATCCACCTGGCGCAGGGGCTCTGCGTAGTCATTACAGGCTCGGCAGCGAGTACCCGACGGACGGCGTGGGGGCTCGTCAGCGGATCGAGAGACTTGAAGGGCCCATCAGCCAAGCGGTTGGTTTCTGATGCGTTTCGAGAGAATCATTGATCAGCAACTGCAATGTATCCGTGTTGAGACCTTGCGTTTTCAGAAGTCGGACGGCGATGGAATTCGTCTGGAGCAGTCTACCCCCGAGACGATCGATCGAGATGATGTCGCTGTCCTCACTCCCCAACAAGCTGCTGAGATCCAGGCCCGATTTGGTGATCGGGCGATGGGTCACCTTGTATTCGTCTCCAAGTTCTGCCTTCTTGGCGATGTGTCGAATGCAGTCGTCGACCCCGCCGATTTGATCCACCAGCTTTTTGCGGACCGCTTGGCTTCCGGACCAAACTCGGCCGCCGGCAAGCGTGCGAAGTTTTTCCAGGGGGATCTTTCTGGCCCCACTGACAAGCTTGAGGAATCGTCCATAAACCGAATCGATCGACTTTTGCATCGCCTTGGATTCATTTTCCGTGAACCCTCGGTCGAGTGAAAACAGGCTCGCGGATTCGTCGAGATGAATGTTTTCGGTATGCAGACCAATGCGTCGCATCAAAGCTCCACCGCTGAGTTTCATCGCGAAGACGCCAATCGATCCGGTGACCGTGCCCCGTTCGGCGTAGATCGGCGTCCCGATGCAACTGATCCAATATCCACCGGACGCGGCGACGTCTCCCATGGAAATGACGGTCGGTTTCTTTTCGGCAAGCTTCTTCAATGCTTGGCGGATCGCCTCGCTGGCCGTCGCGCTTCCGCCCGGCGAGTTGATTCGGACGACAACGCCTTTCACCCGGTCCTCGTCCGTCAGCTTTTGGATCCGTTCCACTGTCGGTCCCGCCGCGATCGAACCGGCGCCTCCCTGATCGACGATCGCACCGCTTAGGTGCAGCACAACGATCGTGTTGTCCTGGACCGAACCACTTGATTTGTTGCCGGCCATGAGTTCACCCATCAGTTGAAAGAACGAAACCTCTTTCTTCGCTGCTTTCTGGGGGGTGACCCAGTTCAGGTTCTCACCAATGTCATCGCCGATCGCTTTTTGCATCGCTCCGTAGGGTGCCAGTTTGTCGACAAGCCCTTTGGCCAAGGCGTCCTTTGCGAGCCACATCCGCTGAGATTGCAGTTCTCGCACGTCGGCCGTCTTGAGCCCACGGCCTTTCGCGATGCGATCCACCGCCGCATCGTTGATGGTCGTCAGCATGTCCAGATAGTGTTGACGCAAGTGATCGCTCATCCGTGCGTTCAAATACGGCTCCACCGCGCCCTTGAAGTCGCCGGCGCGAACGACGGATGCTTTGACGCCGACCAAATCCAACGCGTCGCGATAAAACATCGATTGCATCGAAACGGATGGTAAATCGACCTCCCCGAAGTCGGCCATGTAGACGGTGTCGCACATGGATGCAATTTCGAGGGCCTCGCGGCTTGCCGATTCCAGCCATGCGTGCGTCTTTTTGCCGGCATCCGTGACCTTCTTGAAGTGACGTGAAAGCTCATCCAGTTGAGCCGAATTCATGGAGAACCCCGAGGAAAAGTCCACGACCAAGTGGTCGAAATCATCGTCTTCCGAGAAACTGTCGAGAAAGCGTGTCAGCTTGAAAAAGGAACGCTGGGCGGCAGGACCGCCACCCAGCAACGAAAGGGGGTCAAGTCCTGATGGCTGGACCAAGTCGACGTAGTCGCCGCTGATCTTGATCTGGCGAACGCCGATCTTCGGTTGGGGGGCTTCTTTCTTTGCTGCCGGGGTTGGCTTCTTTGTCTCCTTCTTGTCCGCTTGTTTCGTCTTGGGCGGGGAGGCAGGTTCCGTTTTCTCTGCCTTGGAGGCCTTTCCGTCGACTGTTTTCGTTGCCTCGGCTTGCTTGTCCTGTGCGAGCGCAGGGACCGACAGCAGGATCACCATCAAAAGGGAGCGGAAGCGGACCGAAGGGTGCATAGCAGGACTCACTGGAAGTGCGAATTCAAAAGAGGATTGCCGAGCCACAAGCTTAGTCTCGCCGGGGCGGGGCATCGAGCATTGGAAAGGTTTTTCCACGGGAAAATGGAAGAAATCGTGCCTTCCAAGGAGCCCCGTTGCTCTGCCCCGAGCGGCGGGGTTTTTGTTTATGCTGGATACGCCGCTGCGATAGGTTTGGGTGGCGTTAATTGGTACTTCTTGAGTGGGGCGAGCGTGAATATCTGTAGAACCTGCGGCGTCTGCGTGGTTATCTTTTCGTTGCCGCTGAGTGGGTGTTCATCAAAGACAGAGTTTGAACGAACGGTAGAAAGAGCAACTGCAGGGGATAAATCAGCTCAGACCAACCTAGGTGTGATTTACGAAAACGGTGGAACTGTTGGCGGTCAGTGGGACTACGCTGAAGCGGTGAAGTGGTACCGCATGGCGGCAGAGCAGGGGGATGCGAAGGCTCAGACCAACCTAGGTCTGATGTACGACAAAGGCGACGGCGTGCCACAGGACTACGCGGAAGCGTACGCTTGGTTTTTCGTTGCTGCGACTGGCGGAAGTATTAATGCCGAGAAATACCGAGATACTGTTAAAGAAATACTTACCGCAGAGCAACTTGCGGAAGCCCAGAAACGGGCAAACGAATTGTTTGAAAAGTACGGCAGCGGAAACTAATAGCCAGATCCACGACCTGCGGCACTTGATCGGCTGTTAGCTTATCCACTGACAGTAGTTCTCTGCCGTTGCTGGTCGGTTGCAACTCCCATTTGGCCCATGGGCCACCGCTAGGTAAACTTTTTCTCGCAAAACAGCAAACACTCGGCGGGTTTCTGCCCCGAATCGCCCTCTACCTAGTACAGCCCTGCCCCGTCGTTCTACCCCGAGCGGCGGGGTTTTGTTTATGCTTGTTACGCCGCTGCAACAAAGCGAATGTCCGAAGGAACTAAAATGCCAGACATACTCCCAATCGGATCTGAATCGGCTAACGGCAGCCCACATGTCAACCTTAAACCGGCCACTGCAAAACAGGGAATGAATAGGCTTACAGTAGCCGTACTTGGCTTCTGGATATGTTTTCTTGTTTTGCTCGCGTTTGGTTTCGCCGGAATGTACTTGATGTACCAAAGCCTACAAAATTGGAATCCGGGGTGATTGTTGATACGGGGTATGGAAATACCCTGCAACGATTGAACATCGAGCCGCACGCCGAAGTGGCGGTAACGCTAAGTAGCGTTTCGGCAGTAACTAACAAAAGTGGGCGATACAGAATTCGAATCTGTGACCTCTGCGGTGTGAATGGGCATTCCACCGCACGCTTAAACCAAGCGAAAAAGGGGACAGGCATCGTTTGCTCAGCTAGCCTTTAGCAGTGGCTGAAAAGTGTCTGTCCCCTTTCTTCTACCTTTCTTCGGCATTCTTCTTTTCGATTCCAGGCATGATATCGGGACTGTGAGAGGCGTATGACTTGCAACACCGAACGCAATGGCAACGTTGGTCGTGATCGCTCAATCGCACGTAACAACAATCGCTTCTGTTTTGATCGGGAACTATGGCCTGATTCAGTGAGTACCCTGAGAGTTTGAGCACGACGATCATAACTCGTAGCAACGCGTTGAGCTTTCCAAGCCGAGCCCGAATCTGCAGGACCTCGTTTTGTAGGTTGATCGCATCAAGCTGAACAACATCGACCGTCATGACCTCGGTGGCCGGCGCCCTTAGCCAGCCACGAGCGGTTGATGGAGCAACACCCTGCTGAAGGGCGCAGCGGATGTCTTGTGTCGAACGAACGAGTCCCTTGAGACGGTGATCGTATCGATTCTGCGTGCGTGTTCTGGTTTCCATGGCCACCTCTTCGTTCCGGGGTCACGCAGATCAATCAAATGAGTCGCATTGGGCAGTTGATAGCCTGTGTGGCGCGAGAACTTTCGCTGCAAAGTGTAGAATGTTGTGACGGACAGCACGGCTGTCCGTTAAACTAGGAACCGAGTTCCAAGTCACAAAGCCAAGGCTTTGTCGCGCAGATCAGAGAGCAGTGTTTCATGAAACGAGTTGTTTACGCATTGATCTGTCTTGCCGGATCCGCGGCTGTTTCATCCGGCGTGGAAGACTCTTTGCAAGAAGCTCGTGGTGTGAAGTTTTTCGAGTCGAAGATTCGCCCAGTGCTAGTGAAGCACTGTTACGATTGCCATGCGGGGGCGAACAACGAAGGCAGCCTGCGAGTCGACTCGCGCGTGTCTATTCGCAATGGCGGCGATCGTGGTCCTGCGATTGTGCCCAAGCGTCTGCAAGCTAGTGTGCTGTTAACGGCCATCTCGCACACCGATGCGGACCTGAAGATGCCTCCAAAAGGGCCGAAGCTTTCGGGTTCGATCATTGCCAATTTTCGCAAGTGGATCGAAATGGGAGCACCCGACCCGCGGACGGATGATGTACCGGAATCTGACGGAATTTGGAATGGCATCGAAGCGGCGAAAAATCACTGGGCCTATCAGGCATCTTCGGCGAAAGCGGCTCCAGATGTTGAAGATGACTCGTGGGCTCGCGGCGACGTTGATCGATTTGTCTTGAGTGTGCTATCGAAAGAGGGGCTCGCGCCGTCCGCAGACGCAGAGCCGCGAACGTTGCTTCGCAGGTTGCATTTTGATCTGGCCGGACTTCCGCCGTCGGTTGCTGCGGTGGATCGGTTTCTTGCCGCGACAAAGTCGTCTGGAATCGAATCGGCACTTGAGATCGAAGTGGATGGGTTGCTGCAGTCGCCTCAATTTGGCGAGCGTTGGGGCCGGCACTGGCTGGACATTGCGAGGTATGGCGAATCCAGCGGCGGCGAGTCGAATGTGTCATTTCCCTATGCGTGGCGATACCGCGACTACGTTATCGACGCGGTCAATGCAGACATTCCGTACGATCGTTTTCTGACCGAACAGATTGCCGGCGACCTGCTGCCGTTCAATGATGATTCCCAACGCGCTCGACTGCTGACGGCGACGGGATTCCTTGCGGTGGGCACGAAGAACCTTGGGGAGAGCAACGACGCGAAATTCAACGCTGATCTTATTGACGAGCAAGTCGATTCGCTGACGCGTGCGGTCATGGCAAGTTCCGTCGCGTGTGCTCGATGTCATCATCATAAATTCGATCCCTTTTCGATGGAAGATTACTACGCTCTAGCCGGAATCTTCGCCAGCACTAAGACATTCTTCGGCACGTTCACCTCGCCGGCAAACAACCGGGGAGGCGATCCGTTGGTGTTGCCGCGCGTCTCCGGCCAGAAGATTTTCAACAAATCGCTGCCACCGAAAAAGTTTGAGGAACTGAAGGCGAAACAGGCCGAACTTGCCGTCGTTCGATCGGAGATCAATGCGGCTCGCGATGCAGCGTTTGCGGGCAAAAAGCCGAAGAAGAGGTTTACACTGCGAGAAGTGCTGGCCAATCGATGGCAACTTGGCCCCGTTGAAGGCAAACTGGAAACACTTGGCGACACGGGCGAGGCTTTGCCGGTGGCGATGGGCGTGCTGGACGACGAAATCATGGATCTACCGTTGCTTGCTCGTGGCGAAATCGGTCGCGAAGGTGACACTGTGCAACGCGCGTTCCCGCAGGCGTTTGCTGTTAATGCCACCCCGTCGATACCCAAAAAGCAAAGCGGCCGTCTTGAATTGGCGCGATGGCTCACTAGCCCAGACCACCCACTCACCAGCCGCGTCTTCGTGAACCGAGTATGGAAGCATCTATTCGGACGGGGATTGGTTTCGACGGTCGACAATTTTGGCACAACCGGCAGCAATCCAAGTCATGGCGATTTGCTGGATACGCTCGCTGTGCGTTTTGCGGACGATGGTTGGTCAACGAAAGGGCTCATTCGCCAATTGGTACTTTCACGAACGTACCGACAGTCATCGAAGTTCAATCAAAACGCGTTCCAAAAAGACCCAGACAATCAATTTTTATGGAGGATGCCCAAGCGGAGGCTTGAAGCAGAAGTAATCCGCGATGCGATGCTATTGGTTTCCGGCGAGTTGGATCTCAAGCGACCTGGAGGCTCACTCGTTGCAACAGTCGTCGGCGATCGTCCGATTTCGCTGATCGGACTAATTGAGAAGCTGCCACGCGATCTTGACGGTTCCATTCATAGGTCCGTCTACCTGCCGGTGATTCGCGATCGGCTGCCGGACGTATTGAACCTGTTCGATTTTGCGGAGCCGAGTCTCGTTACTGGTGAGAGAGAAACCACAAACGTTCCCGTTCAAGCGTTTTACCTGATGAACAGTTCCTTTGTTCAGCAGCGTGCGAAACGGCTAGCCACGCGACTTCAGGAGGAAACTTCCGATAACAACCAACTGATCGAACGGGCGTTCGAATTGTGCTTCTCGCGTGCGCCCATCGAAGATGAACGAGAACAGTCACGAGCGTTCTTGGACAACGATGACGATGTGACGATGTTGAGTTTCTGTCAGGCTATGCTATGTACGGCCGAGTTTCGTAACCTCGATTGAAATGACCATGCAATCACTATTCTCTCGCCGCGCCACTTTGAAATCGCTGTCGTCGGGATTCGGCTACCTTGCTTTTGCGAGTCTGGCACAGCAGGTAGCCGCGGACGATTCGTCTGCTCGGGGCCCGTTGGCTCCAAAGCGGACTCATTTACCCGCCACCGCCAAGCGAGTGATTTTTCTTTCGATGAATGGCGGTCCGTCGCACATTGACCTGTTCGATCACAAGCCCAAGCTGGCCGATCACGAAGGCCGAAGCACAGCCGATAGCCCGATTGCCGGAAACAAAGGGTTGATGCCTTCACCGTTCAAATTCAAGCGGCACGGTGAATCCGGCTTGTGGTGTTCGGAATTATGCCCGCACCTCGCGCAGCACGCCGATGACTTGTGTTTCATCAACAGCATGCACACCGATCTGCCGAATCATTCGCAGGCGTTCATTCAAATGCACACCGGCAGTTTTCAGTTCACGCGGCCTTCGATGGGAGCGTGGTCGTTGTACGGACTGGGCACGGAGAACAAGAATCTGCCCGGTTTTATCACGCTGAATCCACCGTCTGAAAACGGCGGGGCCCGCAATTACGGCAGCGCCTTTCTGCCCGCGGTCTATCAGGCAACAAAAATCGGTACGAATCAGATTCCCGAATTCTACGCGAAGATGCTCGGCGTCGATCAAGAATCCGGCGCTCCGCTTCGCGACATGGAGAACAAGCTGCTGACCAAGGAGCAACAGCGAAGGCAGTTGGATTTTATTCGCAATCTGAACGCTCAGAAATTGCAACGCGACGTTTATCATCCGGAAATCGAAGGTGCAATCGAGTCGTTTGAATTGGCCTTTCGTATGCAGGACGAGGTGCCGAGTCTACTGGATATGTCTACCGAATCCGCAGCGACGTTAGATGGCTACGGAATCGGGAGCGGCCAACCCACGGATCGTTTCGGACGACAATGCCTGCTGGCTCGACGCATGGCCGAAGCGGGTGTTCGCTTCATCGAACTGACGGCACCCAAAGGCTGGGATCATCACTTCATGCTAAAGACCGCGTTGGCTGATTCATGCCTTGCAACAGATCAACCGATCGCCGCGCTGCTTGCCGATCTTAAAGAACGCGGGATGCTCAAGGACACGCTGGTTATCTGGGCGGGCGAGTTCGGTCGGACTCCGTACGCTCAGAGCGGCACCGGCCGAGATCACAACAACAAAGGTTACACAATTTGGATGGCAGGCGGCGGAGTGAAACCAGGAACAGCGTATGGGGCCACGGATGAACTTGGATATTCCGCCGTCGAAAATCCCGTCCACATTCATGACTGGCACGCGACGATCCTACACCTGCTCGGGCTGGATCACAAAAAGCTCACCTTCAACTACGCCGGCCGCGACTTCCGACTTACCGATGTCTACGGAAATGTGGTCAATGACATCATTGCGTGATAGACCAACCACACGCACCGACTGCGTTCTCCCACGCTCGGTCTCGGCACTTTGTGCCCTGCTGTTTCTCACGGCCTTCAGGAGTTCTCGCTAATCTATCTCGTACGGAACGAATCGACTTTCGTAATAGGGTCAAAGACATGAACATCGGGGCATGCCATACTCAATCCACACTCCACACTCAACAACGATACGACCATCGACTGCGTCAGCCGATCCAGTCGACCGGTAACCCGGAGAGTTCGTAAACTGTTGCTTGCGGTGGGTCGGAAGCAAACGGCTTGGTAACAAGGAGCCACCTTGTGAACCGAGAGCGCGATCGTTCGAAGAGCAAATACGGTTGAGACGGAAGCAACACGGACTAATTCGGCCCGAAGAGCTGGGACAGAGAGCGCGGTCCAAAATCGCCGAAAATTGAAAAACGCCTAGAACACTGCGTTTTTTGGCCAGCAAGAAAATGCCGGCGGAGACTCTCATCGTGCGAACTGGCGGGGAGGGCCAATTCCGCAGTCAGAAAAGAGTACACCGGAAGCAACACTCTTCGTGAAGACTCTCGGATCGATCGTCTTGCAGGCACGCATTTTTGCCCGCTCAACCCCTGTGCCCCATCGACTCCATCACATCGACTCCATCACAGTGTGTTGTCCGAGAACTCGGACAGATTCATTCAGAATGTCGTGACAAACAGCACCGCTGAAATCGCCTCTGCACGAACTGTGGCAAAATAGCAATTTCAGTCGCGCAAACATTTGTTTGCGGTGACTGCTCTGGACTCACTGTGCGAACCGGGGCCCAATTCAGCCCATCGCTCGGGAACTCGCGCACAATATTCCAGAATGTTGTGACTGTCAGCACTGCATGATTTTCCACCCACGCTTGATTGGCAATGCGATGAATCCTGCAATGCGGAAATACTGTTGACAAATTATTGATTGCAGGATCTCACCAACTGCCAAATCGGCTTCAGTTGAACCATGAAACACAGCTAACTTTCTTCTATGCAGACAATTCCGCACGTGCCAACTTAGCCGCGGTCACCATTGCTTTCAGCTTTTCAAATGCAATCTGCTCTTCATTGACACAACGATTGGCAAAACAACCAAATCCACAGTCCGGATTGAGGAAAATCTTATCCGGCGACCAAAAGCTGAGAGCTTCACGAATCCGGCTAGCGATCAACTCAACGGACTCAGCATAATCGGTTCGAGGATTGCACACTCCCAGTCCAATCTCGCGATCCGCAAATTCCCGGCCAATGACGGCAAGATCACCGGCACGCGGCGTCGCATATTCCAGAACAAGTTGCTTGACATTCATCTCCGAAAAGCAATCGACCAGAGGCTGGTAGTCACCGGTAATCAGTACATCTTCGCGTTTAGACCAGTTGCCACGGCAGACGTGGATTCCCAGTCGCACTTGATCTTCAAACCCGTCCACGACTTGATTCATCAGTTCAGCCGCATAAGCCAACTCGTCACCCGCATCACGGCGGGTTGCAAGCGTCGCTCACATGAAGGTCCGACGTTTGTCGTCACTGCTGTGAACAATTTCTGTCAAAACGGGTTCATCAAACTGAACGAATTCCACATTTTCAGCGATGAGTTCAGAAAGCTCTTCCCTCAAGATCGCGACGATATCATCCGCCATCGCTGGTTTATCACCATACGCGTCAGTGGAATAAGCGGTGACCCACATCGCGCGGGTTAGCAGATAGGGCCCCGGCAACGTTACTTTGACAGGTCGATCTGTCAAGCTGCGCAGAAACTTTAACTCTTCAACCGCCAGCGACTCGCGTCTTTGCAGTTTTCCAGTGCAGGTTGGATTGCGAATTGCAAACGCCGGTGCATCGAGCGTCTGCAGCATCTCTTCAAACGCAGCCTTGTCTTCCATCGTATCCAACATTTCTGCCAATGACATCAACCGAGTGCCTTCAACCTTATCGGTGATGAAAGAGTAAAAATTGTCTCTGCGAAGCTCACCATCCACGACAAAGTCGATATCAGCCTGATGCTGTAAATCGACACAACGTTTTATTTCCTGGTCTGCCAGTTTGTCGAATTCTTTGCCTGACATTCGGCCACTACGTTTCTCACGAAGCGCGGACAGCAGATTTGGGGAACGCGGCCATGAGCCAACTTGTGTCACTGGGAAATGCATCAGAAACTCATTCAGAGGAGGACGATCCTGGAATCAATCTCGCAGGATTTCTGCAATGTTTGAAACACGGGAGAACTGGTCAAAGCCTGATTCCATTCCCGCTGAACATCAGCCGAAGCCGCTGGCGAAGTAATGTAAACCACAAGCTTAATCTTTTTCACCGATGAATCCCCTTGCTCAACCCCAACCGCTGCCAATGGACTATTGAGCGTTCCATTCACAGTGCCTTCCAACTCATCGAGCAAAATCCCATTCTGGCTGCAACGCACTGAAAAACAGTAGATAACATCGGAAAGCAACGCACCAAAGAAATGCTCAAGCGTGCTGATGGTTTCTCCAGCATGATCAAAATCGATCGTGCTGCCCGTCTTCCAGGAAAAGTTTCTCGAATAGACGGTTGTCTCAACATCGGTTGCCCGTGCACGCAGATTCCACTGAAACTGTTGTGCTTTGTTTTTGTCAGCTTCAAGCTCAATGCGTTCTGCTTCATCACCGGTTCCGCGTTGAACCCAGTGCTGCCAGGCTTCTTTTCCACTCTTGAGACTTCGCAGATGGATATGCCCAGCCATTCGGCACCAAGGTGGTAACTCTGACTCCACCGTTGGCTCACTGCTGCGCACTTCAAGAATACCTCCTGAAGGCACTTTCAACATGTTTTGGCGGATCAAAAGAATCAACCCGGAACCACAGTCCATCGAGCCACCATCGAAGATGTGGTCGGCGTTTGAAATATCTTCCCTTGCCATGAGATATACGACACCTAGTAACTGACGTTTGGAGATCCATTGCTAAGCCATTCCACCAACACCGCGCCACCAGCGATCTCGATTTTGTCGAATAGTTGCTCCGGCTCGATCCCACGTTTTTTACAACAGGGAGCACATGCAACGACTCTGCCGCCAGCATTGATGAAGTTCTCCATCAACTCAGTAAGTGGTTTGAAAGGCCCACCCTCAACCACCTTCGCCGCTTCTTCTTTGACCGCTGCCCAGACACCGTCAGTACTCAA
>JAPKCI010000492.1 GCA_028823035.1 Rubripirellula sp. | reverse complement strand
ATCGATCTTTGTACGGCGATCGATCTTTGTACGGCGATCGATCTTTGTACGGCGATCGATCTTTGTACGGCGAGGATTGCGAATTGAGTAAGGATTCGTGCGTTTCGCGACAGTCCAGCCCACTGCGGACGCAGGCAGAAACAACACGGGCAACATTGGTCACTGCTGTATCGGTGATGACGCAGTCAGCAATCGCTTCGGGCAGTTTTAGCGACTGCTTTGCTCGGGCAGCATCGTTGTGTTGGTTAATGTCGTGTAGCCAGCCTGTGTGGGCGTCACCAAAGGCAACGACTTCTGAACTACGAGATTCGAATTCGACAGTTCGGCGACCTTCCGATGTGCCATCTTGCTCACGGTAATAATGGACCAGCCCATCACGGCTCGCGAAGACGATCCGCCCGGTGGAGGAACTCAGCATCCCCAGTGGGTACTGGCGTTCTACCAGTGCATCTCGCAGGAATCGTGCGAGAGCAGTCTTGCCGCTGCCTTCGGGCGCGTTGATGACATTGATTTGTTCAGAAAATGGACCCAGTTCAACTCGCTGCAGCGGTCCATGGGTGTCAATGTCGATACGATCCAACAACATACGGTGGCTCCTCCGTGGCCCTTCAGGCACTCATTACGGACTCTCGTCCGAGTGGGTGAGTTCCTGTCAATGTTCTCTTGAACGACTTCCTTGCCGTTTCGACCTGGGTGTCGTGGTTGGGCCTCGCCGGCGACGGCAGAGCCCTCGTGAACTGTAGCGAATCAATCTGTTTCACGAAAAGAGCGATATTTTGCGAGTGAAGGTTTCGCTAATGGCTAGCAAATGACAATGGCTGGATTGGCCGACTCAGGCAACCGCTGCTTCCCTGAAGGTGATTATTCAATCTGTGCGTTTGGGCGCAAACCTCGAAGGCAAACGGCCTGTCTTTCAACGAAAACGCTATCAATGAGAATAGTGACGGCGGTTCAGACGATACAGGTCACTGTGGCGTCGACCGGGCATGTCAGGTGGTGCTCGCTGCAGAAATGCTCTTGGCGGTGTCCGTCGGCCTTTGTTACATGCCAAAGGTGACATTGAATTCCTGCTCTCGAGTCCACGCTCTGCCGTGTCACAATGGGCAAGATTTCAAGGCAGCCCTGCTAAAAGGGCGATGCAGAAATCTGGAAGACAATGGCCAAGGGATTTTTGATCCAGACCTATTTGGAAATCAGGATGTCGAGCAAGACTCAATTACCTTCGAAATCACGAGCATTTCTGCCGGTTCTACTCGCGGTTGTGACAAGCGTCACATGCTGTGCGATCACCGGTTGCCAAGACGGTCCGTTGTATGCATTGAAGGCTGCTAACCCCTATTTCTCGTTGCGGCAGTGGAAGGAAGACGAAGCCATTGGCGTTACCGATCATGAACGTCGGGCACAGTTGCAGCAATTGGCTGCCGGGATTGGCGATTTTGATGCCCCAGCTCAAGAGGAATGGTTAGACGATTTGAACCATTTGATGGATACCGATGCGAGCCCGGAAATGCGTCGCTTGGCGGTTCTGACCGCTGGCAATATTGATGCCCCGGCCGCTGTGAAGGTACTGGAGAAAGGTCTGGATGATGACAGCATCAAGGTTCGCATGGAAGCATGCCGGGGCTTGGGGAATCACAATCGTGATGAGAATGTACAGTTATTAGCCCAGACGGCGGGTTCGGAAACCAGTGTCGATGTGAAGCATGCTGCCATGAAGGCATTGCAAGAACAATCGAGTCCCCAAGCGGTTGAAGCTCTGCGGCTGGCTTTGGCTGATCGCAACCCTGCGACCCAGAATTTGGCGATCGCGTCGTTACGGGAAACCACTGGAAAAGACTACGGTGACGATCCTGATACTTGGATCGCTGCGTTGGATGGAAAGCCAATTGAAGAGCGACCTACCCGATTTGCTGACAGGCTACGAGACTTGTTTTAAACCTATTTGACGGGATTCTGGCCGGGGGAGCCCGCTGTTCCTCGTTGCTGTTTCTCAGTGCTGCTGTTCCAGCATTCGAGCGGTCGGGTTGGCCGCCCAGACTGTTGTCTTTTGTATTCCGTTTGCCCTGGCCAACGCCGATTCTCTTTTACGGCGAAATCAGGTGACTGCCCGTCGGACAGATGCTGCTGTGGATCGTGGTCTGCCGCCTCGAGCCGCTGATTTTGCCCCGCGAGGTCAACGATCGACGCAGAGTGGGCAGTAGAGTGGGCAGTAGAGTGGGCAGTAGAGTGGGCAG
>JAPKCI010000209.1 GCA_028823035.1 Rubripirellula sp. | reverse complement strand
GATTCAATCCGCAGCCTCAGCCGCCCGGACATCGCGTGGGATTCAATCCGCAGCCTCAGCCGCCCGGACATCGTGTGGGATTCAATCCGCAGCCGCAACCGCCCGGACATCGTGTGGGACTCGACCCCATGGGCCCCTGAGCGGGAGGGGTACCACCGAGGGTTCTGACTACCGCCGCACCGACCAGATACCCATGGGTGTCCTTAGGACTCCGGGAGCAATCTCGGGGGCCTGTTTTTTGTGCGCAATGAACTGAAATAACAAAACAGGCAAAAAGAAAGGGGGGCATCCACGTTGTCACTCTTGTTCCTTTGATGTTCGGCATTCATCTGCCGCCCGAGCTGCTGAAGATGTGGTGTAACTTCAGAGCTACTCGCATAAGTACCGGCTTTGTCTGGCCTTGTTCGAGTTCTTGCGGCGACCGCTGCACTGTGCCCCAGCCATTTATTAACAACATGGTTTGGAAACTGCCGTTCCAGTTTCGTTCGTCGCGTGCTTCTGCAGTTAATGAACAGCTTCGGCCAGGGTTCATGCCCTGCACGTTCAATGATTTTTTTCATGGTCGTGGCTGGGTTGTACCCATGCCTGTACTGCTGAACGCAAAACGTTGCGCCTTCCGGTGCTGCGTCAAACGCTGCTTCCAGTATCGGTGCCAGTTCGGGAAATATGGGACAGAACCTAAAACCGGTCTTGGGTGAGTCGATCCGTAGCTTTTTCTGGTCCCATAGCACGTCGGACCACCTCAGCGTCAGGATTTCGCTCGGGCAACGCATGCCGCCGTAACGAGCCAGTGCGAATACCAGACGCCAATCGTCGTCTGGG
This sequence comes from Rubripirellula sp., assembly GCA_028823035.1. Classification (GTDB taxonomy): domain Bacteria; phylum Planctomycetota; class Planctomycetia; order Pirellulales; family Pirellulaceae; genus Rubripirellula. The sequence goes on along the minus strand of JAPKCI010000209.1, from coordinate 9,996 downwards.
CATTCAGCAAGCACGTCAGCGGCTATTTCAGCGGTCACTTCATAGTGTCGCGGCTCCGCCTTACTCCCTCAAGCCTCCAGACACTCGCTAGGCTCCGCCTACTTGCCAGACGGACTCAGGGAAACACGAAAGCCGAGGAGGTTGCTGCGGAACGACGGCTCGCGCCTGCTGCGGGACGCCGACCGACAATACTCAGCGATGAGGCTCCAACCGCCGCCACGGAAAACGCGGAACGAACCAGTACCAGCACCCGTAGGATCCGTTACGGCACGATCAGGATAATTTCCATACCAATCCTGACACCACTCATAAACATTGCCGTGCATGTCAGACAGCCCCCAAGCATTGGGTAGCTTGCTGCCTACTGGATGAGTATTTCTTCTAGAATTGTCACCGTACCAAGCGTAATCCCCTAAATCCGAGTCATCGTCACCAAAACTGAACTTCGTCGTCGTCCCAGCACGGCAGGCATACTCCCACTGAGCTTCGGTTGGCAAACGATAAACATTTTCGGCCAGCTTCTCTTTTGGCAATTCGCTCAATCGACGACAAAACTCCACCGCATCGTCCCAACTCACCATCTCAACTGGATTATCAGAACTTTTGAACCGACTCGAGTTAACACCCATCACCTGTTCGTACTGAGCCTGTGTGACTTCATGAATGCCCATCTTGAAAGGTTCTGTAAGCGTTACCTCGTGCGCATTATTCGCCTCACCCATCGTGAACTTACCCGCTGGGATTAACTTGAATTTCATGCCAATCAAGTTGGTTGATTCGGGTAACTCAACTGGTGCCGGCTTGTTGGTCGCAACGGGTGGCGTGGGCAGCCCCTGATCACAGCCACAAATCGCAATAACAGTCACAAAAACGACAGCAGATTTCAAGATATTCACGGCCCCCTCGCAAGCGTCACCGACAAGGACCCGAACAAGGAATGGATTTGCCGGATCGACTACAACGCTGATTCGAAGATCGACCGCATGTGTTAAGCAACGGCGAAAGCAAGCATTCGAGATGTGATGGTTTGTTTTTGCATCTGCGTACAACTCCGTAACACGACCAAAAAGGATTGGCGGCAGCTTGAAATATCCAAGCTGTATAACGGCAGTGATAACGCGGCCGTGATTAATCGTTGATGAGCGAAGCGAACTTTCCGGCGCTGCACGGCTCGTTCGTTCATCACTTTGTTATCTGGCAATCGCTAGGCTTCGTGGTTCGGCCTCAGTTTGCTGGCTTTGGCAATCGTGATTCTCCATTAACCTCGACATTTTGTTCGTCATCAATTACTACGTGGTCCCCGACATTAAGGTTGTCGAAGTTCTGGTCGTTGAAGATGAATTTGACCTCTGACTCACTGATACTGTCAAGTTGAATGACGATGTCGTCACCAATAGTGAATCGTTTTCTTGCACTGGATTTCGTGGCATCGGTAAAGCTGATATTGATCGCCCACTCAGTGCTGGCGCCACTCCCCGCAACATTGACGCGAAAATCAATTCCGAAGACCTGCGCAGTGCCAACACCGAAATTATTCATGACGAAGTCACCAGCGGTGGGAGGAATTGCAGGTGTGGAACTGCGATTGCAGCCAACCGATGCAACTAGCAGGCACCATAACAACGCTTGAAGCATTTGTTTCATCGTCACTCTCCAGTGTAATTCTTGCAAGTTGGTCGTGAGTTCGTCTGCGAACTCGTAATTCGCTTGTCCCATGGGAATCTTGGGAACAATTGTGATCTTAGCCAGATAACGTCAGGGTTCACCGGGTCACGGCGAACGACATTGATTTCAGTACTCGCGCGGCCCGCGGTTCCGCGTGCAACGGATTGTTATGTCGTATTTCTCCGTTATTGCGGTCACGTTCACAGAAGTGGGATTCAAGAATGGTTCGCCGTATCGTTGACAGTCGTGCGTTCTTCAGCACGTTTGATGGTGAACACCCAGATAAGTGACCCGGCCAGAGCAGCAGGGATCGTGAGCGCAATCATTGTAGGATAGTGCCAGCGGATGGCAGCGGGATCAGCATTAGGGTAAAGCTCGCTTAACGTTCGATTCGCATCCGGTATTTGTGTGGCAACAAGCAATTCAAGGAGCACCGCGAAGATTGTGCAATTGAGCCACGGAGAGATCTTCGCTTGGCGGCACGCAAAGACGCCGCCAGCGCAAACAGCGGTGAGCCAAAAATAGGTCTTCAAATTAAGTTTGAGATCCACCGCGACACCCTCGACCGCCATCAACACCATCAACACAAGAATCGCGACTGCGCACCCCCAAAGAGTTCCGCGCACGTATTCGAACATGTTTCGTATCATGATTTTTCATTGTGTTAGTTGCGTTCCGTTGGGCAATGCACGCATTTCGGTATAACGAAAAAGATCACCGAGCCGACGCAGTGATCGTAATTTCAATTAACACGCTTTCGGCGGATTCGCGTGCATCGGATGGTGATACCCTATTGGCTGCGTGTGTGGGTGATGCATCAGTTTGGATTATCGGGCTTCAACAGCGAGGCGGGATCCTCAGCTACAGCCTTGGTGAACTGATGCAGTTCACTGAAGTCGATCTGCCGTGATTGTCCCCTTACCAGTTCATGGAATTTAGCGGCGAGTTGCCGCGATTCTGATTCTCCCAAGTTGCTGCGCTGCTCAAAGATTCTTGGAATTGTCGCGATGCCCCCACACCCTACCGAGGTCGTGCCGAACCAGTGACTGCGATTGTATGACGTTTCGCCGACCCACACATGTTCATGATCTGAGGGAGTGAACGAGTCGATCCATTCAGAATACTTGTTGTTGACAATGTCGTCGCGGACTTTCGATCCGCAAACCCATTTTTCAACACGTTCGCGGTGGCAAATCAGGCATTGGAGGTCATGCTGATTCATGGGGCCAAATGCCTCGGAAATCTGGCTCCAGAAAACAAGCGTAACCACCACCATAGCGACAATTGCGACGCCCAGTGTCTTTTTGATCGTGGTTCGCTTCATGTGCCTTCGACTCTAGGGCATGACGGCAACGATCACCGAGCCGGAACGGAAAATTTAAACATTGAAAAAGACGCGCAAGCCTGGCTTCGCGTGCATCGTTTTGTTATCCGCCGTTTGCCGCGCACGGTTTTATGTTTACGTTTGCCTGAATATACCAGACGGGAAGCTGGCGTGATTTCTTCGTAGAACAGGCTGGAAGCCTATTCCACCTCGTGGTGTATCCTACTGCTTCGCGACAGGATTGTCTGGCTTCGCACTCGGTTGGTCGATTTTTACCGTACACTGGCCGACAACGAAGTCTTCCCATAACACTCTCCAATCGTCGCTATCGGAGGGTTGGAATTCCAAATGAAACAAACCGGTGATTTGACAGGTTCCCGGTTCCTGAAAACGAAACCACTTCGTGATATCAACGGTTTTCCTCAACGACTCATTTGGCTGAAGCGTGATCTTCTGTGAAATCCCACCAAAGTTCATGGGATCGCCAACATCTTGTAACGCTTTGCCACGCCCTGAACGGCAAACGAAATCAAACTGATTGTTGCGCGCTCCACGTTGGCTTCCCCCATCATAAAAACTGATTGGCTGTTTCCCGACGTTCGTCAGTGTCATCTGCAAAACGACTGGTTTTCCGATTGAAAACACGCCTTCTGTCGACGTCCAGCTTGCCAGGATTGCATGCCTTGGATGTGACCGGTCAGTCTGCTTGGCGCTCAACCCTGCCTTCAACTTCTGCAGCGTTCGCTGTTGGTCGGTATTCACCGTCAACTGGTTGTACCATTTGTGCCAAACGTCGGCTTCGTTATCCTGATCGAACTTGCCGCTGAAAGTCACAGACACGGCAACGTCGTCCGCAACCAGGTATCGCTGTCGCTGGCCCAGTTCTGCAAAGGGAAGTTCTAAGTCGAGTTGGTAAACATTGTTCTCGTTATTGACCGATCGCAACTTCGCATTTCGATGCGATAGCTCACTCTCCCACTGGGCCTGAACCACTTGTCCGTCCCATAACGCCAAGCGTTCCGAGCCGGTTTCACTGGGACGATAGATTCCTTGCTTCACCGCGTCTGCCGCTTCCGTCGTCGCCGGATTGCACATAAGGAACAGGCAAATCAGCATCAACAGACTCTTCATTTCATGACTCAAATTTTGTATTGTGATGGACACTTCTCAGTCTGAAACACGGCCTAACATCAACACCTTGGGCGAACAACGAGCTCGTGAATAGGTTACTGAGGCGGATAACGACCCGCATCACTGGTCGGCGGGAGTTGAAGTTGACTTCAGATTCCGCTTGACCCGCCGCTCCGGTTCACGCAATTGTTATGCTAATTGTGTTTCAGTGTCGCATTGTTGACACCACTGGCGAACGGCCTCTCGGACGGCGCCGAAGTGTTTGCCTGAATGATACAGGCCCCAAGTTGAATCAGCAGAGCTTTTGAAATTCTCAATGTCGATGAAACACGTTCCAAGCATGACGTTCATGTGTAACCCGGTTCGTTCTTTGAAGGCACCGAAATCCCCGGACAGATCCTGAAATTGCTGAGCACCACACAGTATCACGGAATATGTGCCCAACTCTTTCCACCAAGGAAAGCAAGCGTACTGTTTTCTAAGGCACGTACGTGTATCTTCGAAGAATCGCCTGCAAGCGGGCAAATCGCTGACATTCCTTGGAATCCGGCTGATGGCACAGATGTATCGAGTCGTCCGTCGACGCGGTGTCATTAGCCGTGCCGTGAACGGAATGTTGTCAAGTTCTCCTGTCTCGCGCTCCGTGTATCCGTATTCAGAGAGCGCGGCGCCAAGGGTATCAACGAGTTCTTCGATTTGGTCTTCGGTATCCATGATGGTCAGCATAACGTCCAAAATCACCGGGTTGCCGCCGGCGAAATTGATTTCAGATTCGGCCCGGATCGGCAACTCCGGTGCTTGGTTTTGTTATGTGGACTTCTCGTGTGCCTACGAGATCACTACCATCTGGGCATTTTTAACAACCCATTCGCCATCCTTGCGCACCAAGGTATAGCTGTTGCCAGATGCATTGAGCATCCCGGCGAAATAGCCACCGGTAAGTTCGACCTTGTTGTCGGAGATCCATATCCAGCTATCAATGCGGAATTCGATTCCTTTGCCAATCGCAAAGTTTGATCCGTTCCTGACAGGTGGCGTGTGGCCAGAAAAACGCTTCAGAAACTCAGGCGACGGATTCGTTTTCTTGACCGTTAAGAAGTATGAGTCAGCTTGTTGCTGTGTGCCTGACACGTTGTTTTCGAATTGGTGACGGAACAGAGCTTCTAATACGTTGTCAAGTTCGGATACTCGAACGATGGTTGCATTCTGGCGCAGTTGTAAACGTGACTCCTGCTCACCGGGCGGAGAATGGGTCGCAGTGGGTGGAGACTCCGAACACCCAATCAAGCAGGAAATGGCAGTGAGGAAGAGCGTGTTGAAGCGACTCATGTGTAGGATCCTGTGGTGCCTGCTTTGTCAGCATAACGTTAGAGGTAACCGGGTTGGCGGACCAACGCGAGTGACCTTGAACAACCAAAAAACGTAATAGAAGGAAACGAGCTTGAAAACCGAAAGGCGAGCCAACTCCGGTTCACTGACTTGTTATGCCACGTTTCGATTGCTGTTTAGTGGCCTCATCGCTGACCAACTGAATTATATCGGGGCTGTTGTTAACAAACGCTGTGCACTGTGCCAGATCGATATTAAGTTTCGATAGATCGCGGTCAACTTGGTGAACGATCACCTTTTTACCGTCGATTTGAATCGCGAACAGCGCCCCTTTCGTGAGATCGTAGGAAACGTCATTGATTCTCAAATCGGCGGATCGTCCGTCTTTTGTCGTCAGTTGCCATTCGTAGCCGGTGCCATCCGCCCGCCGCACGGAGACTCGATCCGTGTACGTGGTTTCGTCGAGCGAACCGTTCTCAGTGACGCCGCCGTTTATGTGATCGACGAACATGATCGCAAGACCTTCTTTCCATTTGTGGAACGAAAAATGAACCCCGCCCATGTCCTTATTGGAAGAACAACTCGCCGAGACAGGCGGTGAAGGGATGGTTGTGACATTCCTACTACAACCCGTCACGGTAACGCCGACAACAAGGACGATGGGCCACACGACGTTCGAAATCACGTTCACAACTCCAACTGAATTAGTGGCATAACACCCGCCGTAACCGGGCACGAACGGAAGGCTTTGATTTCGGTGGCCGCGTGAATGAGTGCTCCGGCTCACCGCATTGTCATTCCGCGTTTTGATAGGCTAATGGATCATTCCAGTTTGGCATTGTAACGCATATTCGCGAATTTCAGGCTGTAAATCTCTGCGGCCGAGAAACTGCTGAAGTTTCGGCCGCACAAATTCAGTGTGTGAATCAAGTTGGTGACCAAGACAGTGAAGAATTGACTCTTGAACCACAGCATGACCGTGCCCCAATCCAAAATCAATCAGTGGTTCGACCATGTTTCGCTGGGTTTTCGAGCGGTCAAAGGTCAGGTATTCAATTCCGTCCATATCCCAAATCATGTAACAGGAGGTTCCGAACTGGGTTTCTCGTAATGGATGGTTGAATTGATTTTCGCAGTGTTTCGCGAATCCGTTGTCGTAGAGTGAACACATCGATTCGTAGAATGCGGGCCAGCCCGACGTAACCGAGTCATCGAGAACGTCGTGAATCATGCCGGAGACACAACCGTAGCAGTACCAGACTGCGCTACCGGTGCGTTCGGTGCCATGCCGCTGAACGGTTGCATCGATCTCGTGATTAAATTGGGTTAGCAATCGCTGTGCGGAAAGTTTTGAATCGTAGGCGAAGTCTGTATTGCCATCAGCGATTGCATCGAGAACAAAGTCATCAAACATGTGATTTAGCAAAATAAAGTTAGTAAAACCGGGCGGCGGAGTTACGCGTTGATTCTAAATTCCGCCGGATTCGCCGCTCCGGTTCACGCAATTGTTATTTGCTTTGGCCAGTAGTTGCTGCCTCAATACGCGTCACTTCAAGTTTCTTCAATCGATCAACCGCCCAAAGGAATGTCACGTCGCTCTTAGTGGTCACGAGGACGTAGGCTGGAAAATACTGGACGCGGGAAGCACCGATTGTCGAACCCTCGGCCACAGTTTCTGACGTGATCAGCATGTAAGAGACCTGAAGCTGGCCAGTGATGACAGCCTGTGTTGGGACGGCAGAGTCCGTATGACGTTGCAAATTCGCAGTGTAGATCAGTCCTCCAATGGTCACGATCAACGCTACGGAAAGCGTGAGTTGAAGCAACATCGAGGCTGAATTCTTGGCAGCATTGGTCGCATCATTAGTCATTTTGGTTTCTCGTAAGGGCTTGAGTTGGGTCGAGACTTTCGTAGCAAATAACGTTCGGGTTAACCGGGCCCGAACGAAAGACGTCGTGTACAAAAAACGCGTGTTTGAGGGCTCCGGTTCAACCCTTTGTTATGTTTACCTTGTTCGGCCTTCCCGGTTCAGTAGCGAATCAGGAAAGACGTCACTTGCAACGCCAATCACCAAGTATTCCTCGAATGCGAGTTTCGTTGAACCGTATTCTTGCCAAATGCTTTGGCAGTTTGAATCCCATAAAGTCGCCCAAAACAAGATTTCAGTTTTGGGCGTTACCTGTCCGTCTTGAACCAAAAATAGTTTGTCACGCCACGCCGTATATTTCGTGGTTGATTTGTCTTTGGGGTGGCCATCGCATGTGACAGCACTGAGGTCACCGAGATGGTAAGCGTAGTTGTAACCCCAGCGTCCGAATTTGCCATGACCTGTCGCGAGGTCACTGATGTTTGCAGAGAGGTTGCCATCGCCCTTGCCGAGCGTTTCCGCCTTGCCAACATAGAGCGGTTCAACGCGACCATCTTGGCGAGAAAGCATCATGTACAGAATGCCATCGTTGGTGACGTTTGAATTCTGATGCTCTTCAATGAGCTCACGGCCCAGACCACGCATCAACGCTTCCATTTGTGTTGAGCGTTTCAGTACAAGACGATCGTTTCGACCGTACTGCATAACGGTTACACAACCATTCTTAATGTCAAACAGCGGAACACTTCGATTCGCAATGTTGTGGACGTCAGAGAAGTTTCTCCACAACGTGATTTTGGTGTCGTCTGTTTCGTGCAGCTGCATAGAGACAATCGTGAAGAAGTGAGATCACTGTGAATTGGCAAACAGAACGACAAGCGTAACCGGGCGGCGACGTTACGCATTGATCTCAGATTCCGCCGGATTCGCCGCTCCGGTTCACGCAATTGTTCTGTCGCATTGTCTACCCCACAAAGATACCAAACCGAGTCCGCGTCGCCAACGGAAAAACGATTGGGAATTAAGACTGAATAGTTGAAGAACGAAGCATGTCAAACATGCGGCCAGAAGATGTACGGACTATGTTTCAGTGAGAGGCTGACGTCGGACGAATCCAAGTATCAGAAATACGATTCCAAGTACGGCAAGTGGTGCGGCGGCAATAGAAGGGAACACCGCAATGCTGATGCCGTTCGCCAGATCGGACGGCTTGGGAGAGTTCGATGATGCTGCGATTTCATTGAAAGACCACATCATCCCAATGACGGTTGCGATCAAGCAACAAGCCGCGAGCAGGAGTGCGCCGACACCTGTCCAAACCATCCATCGCGTTGAACGAGTTCGAGGCTCAGCAGCCGATGCGTGTCCAGATTGGTAGGGATTTTGATTCATCATTCCTTCTGTCATCCACGGTTTCGCTTTTGCGACATAACGACAACGATCACCGAGCCGGAAGAGTGATCTCAACTTCAATTCGCACACGCAAGTCCGGCTTCGCGTGCATCGTATTGTTATCCGACGTTTGGTGGATGATAGGGATTGCCATTATCCCCTCGTTCTTCTGCAGTTTCAATTGCCATGCTTGAGTTCTCAGAAGGGTTTTTCGCTGGAAACATTCGAGAAACAACCCGCTGGAGGCCAAAGAGCGACACAAATACAACTCCGTACCAGAATGCTGAAAGCACGGGACTGAAAAGGAACAGAAAAGATCTATCCGTATCGCTGGCCCACTCCTCGGAAGCACGTTGTGCCTCAGGGGTGCCGGATTCATATTTGTCTATCTCTGCCAGGAGTTGCGCGTCGAGCGCCCACACGTAATTCGCCAAAACGACGGTTCCGGCAATCATTGTGACGAAACACACGGCACAGACGAGTGCAGGGTGGAATCGTCGACGTACGCAAAGTAACGCGAACCAGACAAGTGCGGGTAACGCCAACCAAGCAACAATGAGGATTGTGGGTAGCATTTACTGGGGGCAGTCAGATAACAATTAATTATTCGTGGGTCAGCCACGGATTATATAGGAAAGAACGTGACTCAGTCACGGAATAACTCGTTCCCCCCGACAGAGCCGTTTGCATTCATTTCTGTCGGATAACGTTAGAGGTCACCGGGTTGCGGCCAGCGACGTTGGTTTCAGAATTCGAGCAGCGGCCGCAACTCCGCGTGCACCGTTTTGTTATCCCGCGTTTCGAACCAGAGATCGACCACCACTTTGAAGCAGGAGTTTTTTGAATTCCATCGTACGTGTGTTGGGACACGCCATCACGGCATCCAAAAACACTGTCGGAGGTCGATAATGATGTGCCGCTATGTAGTGAAGTATCAGTTCGGGACAAACAAGTATCCGCGACCCGTCAGGCACAAACAAGTTCGCGCTACCGGCAGGAGGATCAAATTGGCACAACGCACAGTGATGGACGCCAAGGAATACCGTCGGTTGCCATGGGTCAACAATTAGTCCGTTAAGTTTTGCGTACGCCTCTGGCGGCGTGGGACCACGATCGAATGCCTCCATGTCAGTAAGCCAGCCCACGCTAACGAGTGAGGAAGCGGAGTCATTGCCGAAGTACGTGCACGGAGATAAGTCAGCGAAGTAAGTCAATGGGATCTTTGGCGGGATAACGACCAAGATCACCCGCCCGGCGGGCCAACGGAAACGATGCGTGAAGCACCAA
>JAPKCI010000491.1 GCA_028823035.1 Rubripirellula sp. | reverse complement strand
CGGAACTGCTCAAGGACATCAACGGCGTAACCTTCCGAGACATCGGCCCCGCCTTCCTTGATGAGAAGGGTTTCTTGTCAGAAGAGATGATGCCTGACACCACGCATCCCAGCGAGAAGGGCCACGAAGTTTGGGCCGAAGTCATCACGCCCGAACTGAAGAAAATGCTCAGTAAGTGAAGTCGGAGAATTGCGAACTGTCGAGCAATGACGAGCGATATGGTTGATTTTATATACGGAGTTTGGAATGGGTAGGCATCCGACTTGGACGATGATCTTTGTAGGCCTGTTGTTTGTCGCATTTCCCAAGATAATGCTCGGGACGGAATACGGCATTGTTGTCGACGGTAAGCTGACAAAGCACGGGGCGATTGTTGGCAGGTCAACCAGAGCAGGCGACGGGAAAGACGACAAAGCGTTTATCCTCAACGGCCTGTATAAGTTTGTCTATGCAGGTGCGGGCCTGCGCAGTAGCGACGCGCGAATCCACGCCAGACTCTCCATGAACAAATTCGGCAATACCGGCGCCGGCGTACTTGTCAACGGACACTGGTTTACCTTCGATATCAACCCGGGCAATAAGATTGGTGCAGCGGGACCTGCGTTTGGCAAGACGGCGAAGGTCTTTGCAGAGGCGGAAGGACGCATCAAGCCGGGCGTGCCATTCGATATCGACATCGTGATCAAGGACGGATTCTTAACCTACGCGATCAACGGCGAAAAAGTTGGCGAAGCCAAGAACTTCCCCACTGCCATGGAAACGGTTCCCTCGAAGGACGTGGGCAGCGTTCATAAGTTGGGGGTGATCACCGCTTTGCGATCCTGGCGTGCAGATCTGAAGATTTACGACTTCCGTGTAGAGACCGACGGGGACATCGTCCCTCTTCCTGAGACGCAGACGATTTATCAAAGTGGATCGGCAACAACGAACACCTACCGCATTCCAGCGCTGCTCGTATCGAAGAAAGGCACCATCCTGGCCTTTGCCGAGGCTCGTCGCAACAGTGGCGGCGACACTGCCGATATCGATACCGTCGTTCGCCGTAGCGAAGATGGCGGTAAAACCTGGGGAGACGAGATCATCGTCTTCGACGAGCACGACAACGTCGCAGGTAATCCCTGCCCTGTTGTCGATCAGTCCACCGGCAGGATATGGAGTTTACAAACGTGGAACAGCCACAAGGTTCACGAAAACCAGACGAAGGCTGGCTTTGGCGCGGATTCAAGACGAGTATTCATCACCTACTCTGATGACGATGGCAAAACCTGGGCAAAGGCAAAAGACATCACAGCGTCCGCTAAACAGAAACACTGGAGTTGGTACGCAACCGGACCCGGCTCCGGAATCCAACTGCAACGCGGCAAGCACAAAGGACGGCTGATCATTCCCTGCGATCACAAGTCGTTGCCTGAGGGGGGACCGCAAACCTACCACAGTCATATTTTGTATAGCGACGATCATGGCGAGACTTGGCATATCGGTGCCCAAACGGGGCACGGACTCAACGAGTGCGAGGCCGTTGAACTTGAGAACGGTGACGTCATGCTCAACAGTCGAAACCATGGCGTCGACGAGTTCTATCGTGGGGTCTCCATTTCCCAAGATGGCGGCCAGACATTTAGCTCATTTCATCGAGATCCGACATTGCTCGAACCCCGTTGCCAGGCCTCCATTCGACGTTACCGCTGGTCAAAAGGTGACAAGCTCGGGATTATTCTCTTCTCGAACCCGGCCCGGAAATGGCGAGACTTCCTGATGCTGCGAATGAGCTACGATGACGGAAAAACCTGGCCTGACGCGAGGATTATCTACCCATACACCACTGCCTACAGTGACATCGCCATCCTTCCAGACGGTCGAATCGGAGTCCTGTTCGAGCGGGACAACCACACGAAGATTGACTTGGCCATCCTGCTACCCTGGTCGCATATTCCAGAGTCTCATAAAAAACCCACACCGAATTAGTCGCCTTTCGCTCCGCGAAAGTAGCGCAACACACGAAAAAGATTCGTAGCCGTTAACGCGATCATATTGAAAACGTCGTCATTCCGGCGCAGGCGGGAAACAAGGCCGGACGCGGATCGCTTTCGCCATGGCTAGATTCCCGCCTGCGCCGGAATGACAGCGAATCCGTTCCGAGACCGGTTGCGAAAATGGAAACGCAGCACGAAAACGCTACTTTCGCGGAGCGAAAGGCGACAGAAAGCCCAAAATGAGTAACTAGACTGCTAATGGGAGTCTTATCGAAGA
>JAPKCI010000490.1 GCA_028823035.1 Rubripirellula sp. | reverse complement strand
GACGTCAAACACACTGGTTATTGAAGACATAAGCCTTGATCAGACGGGTCGATATCAAGTGTTTGCAAAGAACTTCAAGGGCAAGGGCCGCAAATTGGCCAATATCAAGGTCTCGGAACGTGCCAATCAGGTATTGATTGTGGTTGGCAGTGAACCAGTTGCGGCAAAGGATGTTACGAGTCCTGCCGATACAATTGTTGGCACATCGACAAATTCACCCGGTGCCGAGGGCGTTGCGAATGCAATTGATAACAATTCTTCAACAAAATACCTTAATACAGATAAGGTAAATACCGGGATGACCATTACAACGGGTGGTGGTGTTGTGACGGCAATAGCTTTAACTTCTGCCAATGATGCGCCGGATCGTGATCCGACTGGCTTTGTCCTGTCCGGGTCGAACGACGGTGGGGCGACCTTCACCGAGATTGCATCGGGGGGTGTTCCGGCATTTGGCGCTCGGTTTGAGCGTCAGACGGTGAGCATCGCCAACAGCACAGTCTACACGACGTATGAATTGATCTTCCCGACAACGGCGGGACCGAGCGGTTGCTGCATGCAAATTGCCGAGGTTGAATTGCTTGATTACAGACCTTCTGCAATAGCTGCAACTGACTTGGCTCTCAAGGCTTTGCTTGAGAGTCAGGGGTTTGCTGTGGAACTGGCTGGTCCCAATTATGATCCGATTGACGTTGATTCCAGGCATTATAGCTTTGTTGTTATTTCAAGTTCACTACAAGATGATTCTTGGGCCGCCAAATATGCCGGTACCACTGCGCCTGTAATCAATCTGGACAGTTCAGTTCAGGATGCCCTTGGCTTTATTGGTGCACGGAATGACCTTTCTGGAACCATTAGTTCAGCCACCCAGGTACAAATCGTTGATGCGAGTCATCCTCTCGCCGGTGGGCTTTCCGCAGGGGCACAAACGGTAGTGAGCTCTGCGGCTGCTCTTGGTTGGGGAACCCCGAACGCTGCTGCTGCGGTTGTTGCCACGGCGGGTAGTGCATCCCACCAGGCTGCGGTTTACGGGTATGAGTCTGGTTCCTCAATGGCTGGTGGAATTGATGCCGCGGGCCGCCGGGTGAATCTTCCGTTCCAGACACCTGATTTGGGTTCGCTGACTGCTGAGGGTGGCGACTTGCTGGTTGCTGCGGTCGATTGGGTAACTGGCTTCTCCATTATCGATACGGGTCGTGATCTCAGCGCTACGGTTGGCGATTCGATCCTTCTTCAGGGAAGAACAAGTGGTGAGAATATCACTTACCAATGGTACAAGAACGGCGCAGCCATTGCCGGGGCCACATCTGCGTCACTTGATTTGGGTGCTGTGCAGGCCGGCAATTCGGGAACCTACAAGATTGTTGCCACCGATGCGGCTGCCCCATGGAAATACCGTTTCAAGGAAATCAGCTATGAGGTCTCAGTGAGTGCCCGTGGTGATGAGGTTGTCTTGGTTACCGGGGCGGACGAGTTGACCGCCAGTGATTTGGCAGTCAAAGGCATTCTGGCGTCCAAGGGTTATGGAGTGTTTGCATCAACGGCAGCCAACACCAGTTCGGCGGCACTTGACGGTCGTCTCTTGGTTGTCGTTTCGCCAAGCGTGGCGACTTCCGGCGGCACGGTTTACGAGAACACCGCCACCAGTGGTGCCTACTTTCCCAGCATCAAGGAGTTTGGTGACGAGGTGACCTTGGGATTGAACAACCGTCTGCTCGATAGCCTCACCTTCGAGTATTTCGGCGACTTCACGGCCGATGGAGATGAGAAGGTTGTTGTGCGCATTTACGCCAATGATGGAGCAGGTAATGCTGTTATGGCACAGCCTGGAACGGTGCTTTATGAAAGTGATCCGTTCGCGATCGCTCCGGGCTTCAACAGTGTGAACGTGAATGACCTGCTCATAGAGGTGCCTGACACCATCACTTGGACCGTTCAATTCTCGGGTGTGGCCAATACGGATGGCGATCGCGCCGGGTTGATCTTTCATAATCCTGCCACGATTGGTTCCAGTTTCGACGATTTCTGGATCAATAGTGGGGATGTGATTTACAACTCTACACATGGGGTTTATGAGGCCTACTACAACACTGGAACCGAGTTTGGCGATGAAATCGACCTGGCTGGCAGCAGTCGGTTGCTTAACGCGATTGAGTTTGAAGCCTACACGGAACTCACTTCCTCTCCTGCGCCAAGAGATGCAGTGGAAGGGGTGGAAGCGGTCGCAGCAGTTGCAGCGGTTGCAGCGGTT
>JAPKCI010000208.1 GCA_028823035.1 Rubripirellula sp. | reverse complement strand
ACATCTGCTTGAACCAGAACCACGGAAAGATAATAAAGACAGACAGCATCGGCAGGCAAACCAGTGAACCAACGATATCTCCCAGAGCTTCCGTGATAGGTTCCGAGTAATCAACGTATGGAATTCCGACAACCCACGGGAGATACCGAATATTCCGGGGATCGTTTCGGGCCATTCGTTCCGACGGTACAGGTAACATTTCGCCATGGGGTGTAGCACCTTCTGAACGACTCGTGACACAAACGGTCTCTTTGTCGTTCAAAAAGAGAACACGCGGGGTGCCGTCCTCGCAATTCAAAATGAACATGTCCTCTCGCGAAAATGGGTCGTTGTAAGATATTTTGTCCGAAGCGACCCAGTCCGTGGTGCCGTTGGAAAGGTCGATTCCGAATACCTCACGCTTCGAATTGACCACCCCGATAACTGATTGCTTTGGTCGTTGAGTTTTGGCATGCAATCGTAAATCCGAAGAATGCGGGCGTTCCCAAGACCAGACTAGTTCCCTGCTGAACGGGTCGATGGCCGTGAGTCCGGCATGGTCCAAGAATATCAGTTCATCGATACCGTCCTGATTCGTATCATGGCTCCATAGCCGCTGCCGATTAGCTCGGAACCGATTCCCTCGAATCGAAGGGAGCCCAAAACGAGTGACGATTTTGCCTTCGGCATTCATCATGATGAATTCTTCCGAAATCCCTCGTTCGAACTCCATTCCATTCCAATCCCTCGTAACCGCTGGGCTACTTGTCCAGACGCTCAACGCAAAAAAGTGCTCGCCTTTGTTGCGGTCTTTTATCACAACCGGCCACGGTAACTGAATCTCGTTATAATACGTCTCGGGCATCGGGTCGGTCCAATTCAGCGGATGACCAACGTCCTGCCCGGTCGCACCATGAACGATCCGCAATTTTGCGTTGATTCCGTTGGCGAATCTGTGGTCGTAGAACACGATGACGACGCCATCCGATTCGGTGTCAACGACGGTCAGCTTCGGAAACGAGCTGAGTTGATGTCCTTGGGCACCTTGGTCCAACTGAACCACCGGAACTTTCCAGATCAACGATCCGTCATGTCCATCGTACGCTCGCAGTTGCAACTTTCCGGTTGTCACCATGCCCGCTGAATCAGTTGCTGCACTGCCCGGGGCGAGAATGTCTCGAACCCCATCGTTGTTCAAGTCTTTGTGAACTAATTTGAATCCAGCATTGGAAACAACCGTTGCAAAAAGAGGAATTTTCCATATCGTCTTTCCTGTACTTCCCTCCAACCGAACCAGCCATGTGTGCCCCGGAATACCCATGGGGGACTCACTGACAATCCCCGTTATCTCAACTTTGCCACCGGGGCCGACTTCGCTCTGTACGTGACTCAACTCGGAATCCGACAATGGTTTGTCTGAAAAACTTCGCAAGGCACTCCATAACACTCGTCCGTCGTCGCCTGACAACAACCGAGCAAAATGGGTTTGGTCCGCACGTTCGCAGCTGGCCAAAACTTCTTTGAAGCCATCGTTGTTGAAATCGTGATCGAGGACAAACATCCGTTCGACTGGTGCATCATTAGATGGCAGAGAACGATGCGTGTCGACAAGCGGGAGGCTGGAGAACCGATGTGCTGCCCAAAGCGTTTTTCCGCTACGTCCGGAAATTAGTTTGTCCCCAAAAGCAAAGTCGTCGATTCCGTCGGCGTCGACATCTGCAGAACGAGAGAGTTCAATCGGTGACCGCATCCAGTTAATCTGAGGCCGACCGCGATAGGAACCAAGGTTTCCCTTTCTCTGGAAAAACAGATCCTCCAGCCCGTCGGCATCACCATCGGCAACCAGGATGGAATCGATATAGTGACCGAATCCGGTCACCCCCCCCGTCCTTGGCGAGAAAGCCAAAATCTCAGACGTGACTCCTACAAGTAGAGTTGGCCAGCCGTCGTTTCCGGTGTTCCACCATCGCAGCGTTTCACTGTCAAACTCTCCTCCATCACTGGATTTAAGAACCCGACGATTCCACCACAATTTCTCACCATCGCATCCGGAAATCGCATCGACCATGATTGCTTTCTCGTTCAATTTGCCCCAAGTCCTTCTTGCGTCATCGGTGACAACAAACACATCCCGCCAGCCATCATCGTTGATGTCAGGACCAGCGATGAACCGGTCCAACTGTTCCCGCATGGAATTCAATTTCCGTTCCCAAATTAGATTCCCGGCAGCGTCAAACGCGCTCAACCCGCCGCAGGGTTTCTCGGCAGAGGGAACGTTGAACGTCGTTGAATCGGGCACGATGACTTCCGTCTGCCCGTCTCCGTTCAAATCCACCACGTAGGGCCAAGACGCAATTTCACCTCCTTGTTTTCGGACCGCCCCCCAAGTTGAACCCAGCTTTTTTCTCCACGCTATCTTGTTCATTACTGTCGACCAGACAATGAGTTCGGTCGGATGCGTCTTCGAATTGTTCTTGACCAGAAACAAAATCTCGTCGTTACCGTCGTTGTCCAAGTCGGCAATCTCAGGTGATTTGATCGGCGCGAACCCAAGTAAAACCGCTTCGATCTTGCCGGTTTCAGGTTGCACGCGAACGAGCCGGTCCCCTGCGAGCAGTTGCATTTCGTCAACGTTCTTATTTCTGGCGACCAACAAAGGCGAAGTCGAGTAATAATTGGCGCCGGATTCAATATGCAAAGGTCGGTTACGAGAGTACTTTGCTCCTTGACTAGATGACGTCGTTGAACTCGCGCCAACTCCCCTATGCAGCCATCGAAGGTCCAACGGCACATTCGATTCATCAAACCATGCGCCACTCAGTTCCGCAGTCCAAATTTGTTCACCTGTCTTGCCAGACGTTAATTCCAGCCAGCGACGTGGAGGTGTCTGCTTGACATCGCCGAGATCAAAAACCGTTGTCAGTAATTCCGTGACCCCATCCTGATCGACATCAGCGATCGTAACCGGATGGTGAACAACGGCGCTGCTAAGAGGGAAGCTGCTCTTTTGCGGTGGATCTTCGGCCAACAAACGGAACCACAATGCCTTTCCGCTCTTACCCGATAACGCCATCAACCAAGCTTGTTCACTGCCCGAAAAAACGAGGTCACGGATTCCGTCGCCATCCAAGTCCACGGCAGGCTGAAGCAATTTCGGACGTGCTCGCCATTGGCGCCGACCATTGGTAAGGTCACCAAAGCCAGTCCACCAGCGAAAATTTTCCATTTCGTCAAGTGGTTTAGCCGACGCACCAACGTCTGTTCGCCAGATCGTTTCGCCGCTTGCGCCGTTGCACCGGGTAACACTTTGATCATCCACCAGAATCGCATCCGCCCTGTTCTCAAGCTCCAGAAACTCAACCGTTGCTTCATGCTGGATCGTCGGCCACAGCTGGGTATCCTTCAATGAAAGTACAGGGGAATAGGGTTGGTGACGTGAACCACGTTGGACCTCCAACTGAACGTCCTTGCTCATCGTGCGCGCGCCTGACACGCGAACCCGATAGCTGCCTTCGGGAAGTGCGATTGCTTGCTGGGTGGGCAACGTTTGACGGTCGACCTGCCGTTGGTGCTCATCAAAAATCGTGGCAACGAGGTAACCTTCCTCTTCATTGGTTTGAAGGTCGACGTAGCCAAGCAACGACTGTTGATACGAAAAAAGCCCGATCAGACCGATCGCCAGAATTATCGCGACGGCGAGACCGGTAAGTGTGGCGGACCACAACGGTTGACTTCGGCTCTGCATCCAGCGGGCGGCCCGCTCGAGACTGGAGACGGGGCGTGCCAGAATCGGCCGGTTGTTTTGAAATCGTTTTATCTCTTCCGCCAGTTCCTCAGCCGATTGATACCGACGATGTCGTTCTTTTTGCAGGCATTTCAAGCAGATCGTTTCCAGGTCACGCGGAATGCCGGGCACCAAAGCACGCGGGTCGACCGGATCCTGTTCAATTACCTGCGTAAGTGTTGCCAGGGGAGTAGCCGCTTGAAAGGGCGGACGGCCCGTCAACAGGCAATATAAAATCGCACCGATCGAATAAACGTCTGAAGTCTCATCAACAAGCGAGGACTTGCCGGACGCCTGTTCCGGGGGCATGTATCCGGGCGTGCCCATGATTTGCCCCGTCGCGGTCAGACTCGTGTCCAGATGTGTTTGTTTTGCCAATCCAAAGTCGGTGACTTTGACTCGACCGTTTTCATCCAACAAAACGTTGGCTGGTTTGAGATCGCGATGAATGATGTTTTCGTTGTGCGCATACGAGATCGCGTCCGCGATTTGACCTACGTAGTCGGCTGCCCGTTCGGGTGTCAAAGGGCCTTGTTGCAGGACTTTGGCCAGACTTTTTCCTTCCACAAACGCCATCGAAAAAAAGTACTGACCACCAAGTTGCCCCACTTCATAGATTGGAACAATTCCGGAATGCTCAAGACTGGCTGCTGCTTCGGCTTCCGCATGGAAACGTTGGATTTCCTCCTCGCTAGCCAATTGACCCGCGAGAATCATCTTCAAAGCAACGATGCGTTTCAGTTTTATCTGCCGCGCTTTGTAGACAATCCCCATCCCACCACGAGCGATTTCTTCTATCAATTCGTATTCGCCAAACCGCTGATTTACCGTTTCTTCCACGGACAAATATCCACCCGTGTCCACATTTCCCGGGGCGAGAATTGTTGCGTCAACAATTGAATTCGGCTGTTTAACACCGATCGAAGAGGAATCACTTTTCGGTGATAGTGAAATGGTCGATTCGTGCCCGGAATGATCTTCGTTCAGGCATGCTCCGGCAACACGAACCCCATTTGTGCCCAGCGTTTGATAATCGTCAGCAGAAACGGAAGCTCCTGAACGTTTGCGATACTTGATATCGAGGGGAATCAGCCGTTCGATTAGTCGATCACGGAGATGTTCATCAACTGCATCGATATATTCGCTGATCGACGGCCGATCGCCTGTTGACCACGCCAATTCGAACTCTTCGCAGTAGCGGTTTACCAACTTCACGGAATCGTTGGATGACATAAAATAGAAGGTAAGTTACATGTAAAATTGACCATGCGTGTATTCTAAGGGAAACTACCGGTGCACACACCAAAATTCCGCAGTGGCTCCTGTGGCAATGCTCCTGTGGCAGTGGCTCCTGTGGCAATGCTCCTGTGGCCAAGTACGATACGAAATGCAATTGGTCGTTTTGCACGTAAGTTTTCTAGCCGTCGTTATGATTCGTTGGGAAGCCAAACATGATAATCGAACCCGATTTCAAACGCTCCGAGCTTGATTTCACCGACACAGTTAGTAATCCCCGTTTCACCGAATCCTAAATGCCACTTGCCAATGTGCGCGGTGCGATATCCCTGCTGTTTCAAGAACTTCGGCTAATCCAGCATTTCCATGTCGATGGTCAACTGTCGTCGGTCAACGGTCGTCAAGGTATTTCGGCATAGCTGTAACATCGTTTCCTTCGCAACATCCTTAGCCGTCAGGGTAGTCAAAGGTATTTCAGACTTCGGTCTAGAAGTAAGTAGCCTTCGAGTAAAGAGCCGGCACGATTCAAGCTGTTCATGGATTGATCAATGACTTCCTGAGGGGTTGGGTGGATGCCCCCCTCCCTACCCTTTCGGATTGAACTTCGCTGTACAGGGCATAACGATTGTTGTGTATTCCCCCTGTGTCATACGGCTGTCTGTGTCATACGGCTGTCTGTGTCATACGGCTGTCTGTGTCATACGGCTGTCCTTTCGTGAAACGCCGGGGGTGCCTTCTTTACAACCGTCTGCAAAGTACTGGACGATCGTCGGTCCTTTCTGGCAAAACATTTAGATCGTTGAGGGAGGGCTATTTAGACTGGCAAGAAAAGAGTTGCAACCTATTTGCAAGTGAACTTGTGATTTGTTGCCCCCCGATGCCTCCGCGTGTCAAAGAGAGGTATGTTTTCGCAATGGAAACTCACCTTTCGAGAAAGTGAGACTCATTGCGGGATATTCGAATCACTGATAATCAGGACAACACTTCAACGCCATCGTGCCCCGTCCGCTGATTCATTTGATCAGTTTGCTGGCAGCTTTGATCTTTCGGAACGTCCAATATTTGAGGCTACCCCAGACAACGACAAAGACGCCGACAAACGCCATGACAGTGAGATAGACAGGGCGTAGGTAATTGGTCGACACATGCGCTGCCACCTTGCCACCAGCTTCAATGGTACGGTCCGCAATCCCACCTTTGCGCATGACAACCGGGTTACCATCGGCATCAAAAACGATTTCGTCACCGCCAAGAATACGTTCAGGCTCAGCCAGAATGACGGTGGTACCAGCGACAGAGAACAAAACCTTGCCAGGGTTCGCCTCAACAAAACGTCCAACAAAGCCAACCATTTGCTCAGTGTTCTCCCTCAGCATCCCGACGACGCCAGCCCTTTGGGCCGCTGGCAGCTTGGCAATGTCATCGGCGTGTCGCGCCACCACAATCGATTGGTTTGTTGTCAGTTTTGACGCCAGTTCAACTCCTTCATCGCCGAACCCGCGTACAAAGGACAAGCCGACCCCGGGATACTTTAATTCCATCCGCAAGGCAGACCCGCCGTGCACGGCAACGGCCTCAGCAAGTTCCCGCCCCGGTTTACCAGCCGCCAGCGCCGTCAGTGCGGACTTGACCTGTGTCGACGGTAGTTCGTCGAGCGTTCGGAGCAGGGGCATCATGGATGGAACATTGTCGAGAGCGGCAATGGCGTCCGGACCGTACTTGCCCGTCAGTTTGGCCACTTGTTCCACGGCCTCGTCTCCACCCTGTCGGGTTGCCGTCAACACCACGCGTTCCATCATCTCCTGCCCGCCCTTTCGAGAAAGGTATTCGACAGCTTCCTCGCTTCCCTGCTTTCCAAAATATTTGAGGATCGCTTTGCCGACGGAGGAAACGACTGCGGGAATAACTGCCGGAGCTGGTTGAGCCTGAAACAACGTCAACCCCAGACAAAAAACCAGAGCGAATACAGCCTGTCTCATTTCAAAATCTCCACCGTCACAATCTGTTCGTAAAATTTCTCGCGATACGCCAGCTTTAACCGCTCACAAACGCGGGGCAAAGCGTCAGCAACACCACCGCCTTCTTCAACCACGGCATCACTTTGCCCAGCATCTGTCGGTTCGGAACCATACAAAATCGCCCGTTCAAGCGATATCAGATAATCGTTCAATTGCAGGCTCATTTCTTCTTCGAACTCTTCTGTCATCCACCAATCAACCGCCAGTCCGATCACCAAGCCGACTCCCAGCCCAACGGCAGTCCCAACCGGACCAGCAAGGCTTCCACTACCAGCACCGGTTGCACTAGCTCCAACAGTCACGCCACCCGCGGTTGCCGTTGTCGTCGCAGCCATCGCTCCAAATCGAACGAGAAGTCCAGAGACGATAGTCACTGCCGCGTAGCTTCCCGCTTCGCTAATCACCAGAACAGTCAGTGCGTTGCCAACACTCGAACTCCCCTGTTGAGCTGAATATTGGCTCAACTGCCGCGCGACTGACTGATAAAACTTGTCGTACTCTTCGATCTCGACCTCGGGCAAGTCAGCCGTATCCAAACAGGCTCGCACATTAACCAACATTCGCTTCTGGTTGGCGTCGACCTCGCTTCGAAACTGATCCAGCACACTCTCCACATCTGCAAGAATTTTTTTTTCCGAGAAAAGGTGCCGCTCAAATTTTTCAGCAACGTAATCTTCCACGCGGCCGTCCTCGGACCACCAACCACCAGGCATTCGTCGCACGATCCCCAAACGAGTAGAAATACTGGTCAGGTCTTCGACAAACGGTTCAACATGCGATCGATACTCCGAAACCAGTCCATGCAATCGACGCACGCAACGTTCCGCTGCCTCGCGGTTCAGCTGATCCGTCTTCTCAATCTCTGGTTCGACCCCGCTGTCGAAAAAGCTCGCTCGCATCGCAATCCGACTGGACGTCTCAGCAGCAGGATCTTCACCAACCCGGATTGCCGCAGCAGCAGGTATCGCAGGCGCCGCCGACATTGTGGCAGGCAACCAGTACCGGGCCAGTGCGAACGTCGACAATCCCACCAGCGATGCCACCAGCAAGCTAACCACTAACGAATTAGTACGCCTCGGCTGGCGTGCTATCACCAATTCGTCCGTTGAAGATTTGTTCTCGTGCGGCATATTGTTTCTTCCCGAATTCGCTTTCACTAAGTATAGCGTCCCCGTATCCCAACCGTTTGGTTTGCCAACTTTTTTGCGTTGGCAAGGCAACATCCGCGTTCGCGACCACTTTCTCGCTCGCGACCACTTTGGGCTGGTCTCCCCATTTGCAAAGGCCTCTGGAGCCGAATCAATCTGGAGCCGAATCAAACTGGAGCCGAATCAATCTGGGTCGGACGACACGCAACGTCGCAGCGCGTCACGAGACAGGCGGAGAATCCAGCAAAGCAGGGCGCATTTTCAGGCAGATGTTGTAAAACGGTAGAAATATCGCTGTGCATTCATTCACCGAACCCTCAACATCGTCGTTTCACAACCTCACTGCTCTGGTATCGTGATTCATCTCTCATCGATACGCCCGGTTACAGAACGAGGCGCACGCTGAACAAGAACAACCGGACAAGGAGACGTGCGCCGCATGGCTATTTGGGATGTAATCGTGATTGGGGCAGGTGGTGTCGGCAGTGCCGCCGCCATGCACCTTGCCAAATCAGGTGCCCGTGTCTTGGGAATCGACCAATATCAGCCTGCTCATGACCGCGGCAGTTCCCACGGACAAACACGGATCATCCGGCAAGCCTATTTCGAACACCCATCCTACGTGCCACTGTTACGCCGGGCCTACGACCTCTGGGATGAACTTGAACAGAACTCGAACCGCAAACTTTTTCATCGAACTGGCCTTGTCGAACTTGGCCCTATCGATGGCGTCGTCATTCCCGGAGTTTTACGAAGTGCAAAGACTTACAGTCTGCCGATCGAACCATTACTTCCGGCTGAAGTGACAGAACGCTGGCCCGGAATCCGGGGCAACCATGACTGGCAAGCAGTGATTGAAAAAAACGCAGGCTTTCTCAAGGTCGAGGAATGTGTGCAAACCCATCTGGACCTGGCAAGACAGTTCGGGTGCAAACTGATGCACAACTGCAAGGTTCACCAATGGGAAGCTGGCCCCAGGGGTGTCACAGTCGTCACCGATCAAGGCAGCGAGCAGGCCGCACATCTGCTGGTTGCCGGTGGTCCGTGGAGCCAGACATTGGTACCCGCCCTATCGGGCAAACTGAGAGTTCTTCGCAAGCACCTGTACTGGTTTGATCCTGAGCGATCAGGTTTTGAAGAAACCGACGGATTCCCGTGCTTTTTCCACGAAACGTCAAATGGATTCTTCTACGGATTTCCCAGTCTCAATGGCTCCGGTGTCAAAGTCGCACGGCACAGTGGCGGCCAACCCATCGAACAACCCGACAACGATGCTGCTGCAGATGACTTCGACGATACAGACATGCAGGATCAACAACTCGTAAGCGACTATGTACGTGAATATCTGCCGGGAGTCGGCGACAGGGTGATCTCTAGAGCAAAGTGCTACTACACCTCGACACCCGACGAACACTTTGTGATCGATCACTTACCTGATCAATCCAACGTCACGATCGTTGCGGGACTCTCGGGGCACGGTTTCAAGTTCACCAGTGTGCTGGGCGAAATCGCCAGTCAACTCGCGCAAGGGACGAAAAGCACACTTGATATTGGTCCATTCGGGATCGCACGCTTCTGAACAACGAAACCCGAATTCCACCTCAGCTTCGAAGTGAACACGATTGCCACCGATGCCTTTTCGCTGCAGATGTCGCGTTGCAGCGGGCTTCGCTTCAGATCACGTTGGACCACCGATCACTGTTCCCAGAAGTCAATCACGCGCACCTTGTCCAGGACTGGCTTGAGCACCTCGACAAAGGCGAGGTGATCGGGATGCGGCAAGTAAGCCTCTCGGCCCTCCTCAGAATCGAACGTCACCATAAAACAATGGGTGAAACCATCATCATGACTTTCCGGACTGTTGTTGATTCCCCATTCAAAGGCTTTGATGGAATCAATTTTGCTGGGTAACGCAGCGAATGCTTGCTCGATTTTCTTGACTTCGGCGGGGTCAGCGTCATCTTTGAATTTAAAGAAAACCGCGTGCTTCAATTCCTTTTTGAGTTCGTTCTTTGCTGGTGTTCCCCAGTAGTCGAGCACAAAAACATCTTTCATGTGTGGCTGCAATGTGTCAGCAAACTCACCCGTATGTGCGGGGTGGGGAAGGTAAACGTCTCGTCCTGCAGCGTCCTTGAAAGTCAACAGGAAGCCATGTGTGAAACCATCATTGAGTTCTTCCGGGCTGTTGTTGACACCCCATTGCAAATCAGTGATCGAATCAATTTTCCCGGGCAAGGCCGCAAACGCTGCGGTGACGCCACGAATGTCTTCCTCGCTTGATTCTTCTTTGAACGTAAAAAACACGGCATGTCGCAGGACGTTGCCGCTTGTGTCTTCGTCATTCGTATCTGTCACAGCGTTGTCGCCTGTTGCTGGGTCTCTGTTTTCATTCGTATTCGAATCCGCAACTGTTACCTCATGGATCACCTCTACCGGTGTGGTATCCGCTGAATTTCTAGAATCGCAACCAGCCAAAAACAGCCCCAGCAGCAGTAACGTACCGATCGGTTTTACAAAGAAATGCACTCGCCAAGAGTTTGGCTCGGTCTGCTTCGGATCGAGTGCTCGCGTCGTGTGGATGGATCGCATCATGATGGACACTTGGGTAATGTTTTATCAGGGAAAGCAGGACAGAAACGCGTTGCAGAAAAGACGGTTGCCGGTTCAAGTGAGACACAACACCCCGACGTAGCAACTGGAACTCGGACGTAGCAACTGGAACTCGGACGTAGCAACTGGA
>JAPKCI010000207.1 GCA_028823035.1 Rubripirellula sp. | reverse complement strand
AGGCTGCTGACAAGAAGGCTGCTGACAAGAAGGCTGCTGACAAGAAGGCTGCTGAGATGAAGGCTAAGGAGGCGGAGAAGGCTCCGCCCCCGAAACCGGTAGCCATCTTTACTGATAAGGCACTCGAAGCTGCCGTCCGAAAAGAGGTCTTCGCGAAACGGGACAACGATGAACCGATTACGAAAAGTGACGTCGCGAACATTTCGCGGGTGATCGGTGTGGGCAGGGGGATCAAAGATTTGGAGGGTTTACAGCACTGTACGGCCATCATGCAAATTGATCTGGGCGACAATGAAATTGCCAACCTTGAGCCACTCGCAAATCTTAAGCGGGTTCAATATCTGGCATTGGGCGGTAACCAGCTTAAGGACATCGCACCGCTGAAAACCTTGACTGCCATGCAACTGCTGGACCTTTCCGGTAATAAGGTTGAGGACTTGTCGGCGTTGAAGGGAATGAGTAATTTGCGAACGCTGTATCTGGCCAAAAACCAGCTAAAAGATATCGCACCTATCACCGATCTGACCAAGATTTGGTCCCTTGATGTTGCCGGGAACCAGCTAACGGATGTCAGTCCAGTCGGAAAGCTGCGTTGGTTGACAACGCTTGATCTGACCGGCAATCAGGTTAACGCCCTCGGTCCGCTGACGACCTTGCCCGAACTTGACATGCTGTTGATCTCGAGGAACAAGATTACGGACTTAGGACCACTGGTGGAGATGTGCCAGAAGGACGCCGAGGGTGATCGGCGTTTTGCTCCCTACCTGGAGGTGTATCTGGGTGGAAACCCTCTGGATGAAAAGAAAACCGTGGAGCAGACCAAGAAGCTTAAGTCATTTGGAGTGGACGTCTACGACAAATAGCAGCTTGCTGAGCGACGCGTGGCAAAGTCGGCGTCTCGATCATTGGTCATCGGAACTCACGCCTGCCCGCTGCCGCATGTGTGCCTGCAGTCCGCGAAGATCATCGGCATTGATCAGATCGACGCCGGCATTCAGCAATTCATCCCAGACCGCTGGCGAATCAGGAGTCGCCCAGAAACGCAACTTCCGACCTGCGTTGTGAGTTTGCTGTACAAAGCGGCGTAGCATCACACGTTCTTCGGCCGGAAAGTCGCCGTCACCACGCCACGAAAAATGGGAACGCCAGTTATCGCTGATCCAGGGCATTGCCTTTGGTGAAAGATCGGATGGCAGGTTTGTGAGGCGACCATCGATTCCTGCGAAACGAGGATTCGAACGATGGATTTCACGTTCGGCACGATTGCCGCTGATCACAATACGAAGTGGCCCTTTTCTGGCCTTGATATTGTCTCCTTTCGAGTCGCTGACCTCGGTAATCAGATCCTCGTAATTCTGTAGTACTGATTGCAGTTTTCGATAGGTTGCAACTGCGTCCGACTTGACGTCGATCATCAGCCAGAACGGTGACTCGTTGGAAACGGCCGACCGAGTGGCAAAGTGTTTTTTTAGTGGTTCGAGGTAAAGCGTCTGAAGGGTTCTGCCCGGCTTTGCATCACGACGATCATGCGCCACCAGCAAGTCGTCGTTTATCAGATAAACGTCGGCTTCCACACTGCTGAAACCTGCGGCCATTGCATCCTGTAACGGACGCTCGTGCTCATAATCGTTGTGGGCATGCGCGATAGAAACCACTGACGACTGCGCCATGAGTGCAGTGCATGCCAGAAAAAACAGCAGTGATAACCAAGTTCGATACATGTCGATTGAATTTGCAACAGTGAATGAAAACGGCGTGGCAATAGTAGCGCAAAAAGCGACCACTCGACACAAAGTGTATCGAGTGGTCCCAAAAAGATGCCAACATCCTGAACGGTTCTGTTTGGTCGACTATTTTTTGTCGACACCCAGTTCTTTCAGTTTTTCGGCAATGGCTTTGCCGTGGTCGCCGGCCTTGACCGCTTTGTCGACGTACAAGAGTTTTCCATCCTTGCCAATGTAATACGTCCAGCGATTGGACATCCCTCTGGCGTTCAGGCAGCCAAGAGCGTCGGCAAATTGCTTGCCAGGGTCGCTCAATATCGGGTAATCCAAATCCAGACTTTTGGCGAAGTCGGTATTCTTTTTGACGTCATCCACACTGGCGGTGAAGTAGGCCACATCATAGTTACGAATCAGTTTGCCACTCTCACGGAGCGACTGGCATTCTTTCGTTCAGCCACCGGTAAATGCTTTTGGGTACCAGGCGATTACGAATGCCTTTTTCCCTTTAAATTGTTTTGCGGAATAGGTTTTTCCATCGCTTCCGACCAGTTCAAAATCGGGGACTTGGTCCCCCACTGCTGTCTCAGCTTGTGACATCGAAGTCCCTAAACAAAAGGCTCCTAGTAATAGTCCTGTAATAAATAAACGAGTTTTCATCGTACTCCTTTCGGTAAATAAGGATTGAAAAAATGACCGCTTCCACGACTGCAAAGCCGAAGTTTTTACAGCGTTTTCAGATACGTCATGCTCTCGCGAATGCTGTTCAATGGATTCGGTGAATGATCCTGTTCGACATGGCAAATGTCCACGCCCGCCTGTGCAGCCACCTCAATGATCGGTTCCATTGGGATCACCCCGTTGCCTAGTTCTTTAAAAGCATCGTTGGGAATTCCTCCGAACTCGGGTGTCTTGACGCTCTTGTCCAGATCTTTGAGGTGTAACTGCGCGACTCGACCCGTGAGAGATTTTACCATTTCAACGGGGTCTTTGCCGCCTACTTTGATCCAGAACACGTCCACCTCAAATTTCATGTCCGGCGAAAACTCTTCGATCATGATTTCGTAACCGGTCTTTCCACCTTCCTTCGGTTCAAACTCGAAGGCATGGTTGTGGTAGGCAAGTTGGATACCGGCTTTCTTGGCTTCTTCTGCTCCGTTGTTGCACCGTTCGCACAGCACCCGGTAGTCATCGAGGGTCTTACGGTTACGGTCAGCAAGGTAAGGAACAACGAGATGCTTGAGACCAATTTGATTGGCTGAGTCGAGAATCTGCTTGAACGGCATGACTCCTTTGTCGTCCGGATTCACGACGGAATCCCAATTGAAGTGCGACGACCGCACGGCAAGTCCGTTATCTTTGGCGGCTTGAATCATCGGATTGGCGTTCGGAAAACCATAGGGTTCTACCTGCTTGTATCCGGCATCGGCGACCGCTTTGAGTGTTCCTTTGACATCACTGCTGATCTGGTCACGCAAGGTGTAGAGCTGAATGCCAATCTGTTCACGGTAGCGGTTGTTCGGGTCCAGAGCCATCAGTAGTCGTGGTTGTGAGATGGCACAGGATATAGCGGCAGTTGCCCCGAGGAATTCCCGTCTCTTCATTATTTATAGCCTCTCAAGACCGGGCATGTCCGGTCGGTGGTGTGCATTGAGTTAACACAGTATACAACAACTGTAAGCAGGCGTCTGATCCCTAAAACTGGCTCCTTCAGGGGGGCGATTGATTCCGTCATGGCCCGTTACGCACTTGACCCCGCATTCCGTTTTTCTCATCACACCTTTGCGGTCGATGAACCGCGAGGTGATGTTGCGCAGATCAGTTCGAGTCGTGCTTTGCCGGTGGAGAACCCCAAACCGGAAGACATGGGATCGGTTCCAGCCCTGCTGCGGCAGGCAGGTGTTAAAAATATCTTGCTCGTCCATGGGACGTTTGCAGGTGGAGACATCATAGGACTTTGCCGTGAAGTGCGTCGTTTTTCACCTGTTTCTGCAGAACGACTGAATCAACTTGGTAAATCATGGTTCGATGAACTGGTTGGCGATGTGGGGAATTACGACCGCGAGTTTTCGAGACAGGTTTCGGATTTGATCAATCCAGAAACATTACCCAGAATCAACGTTGAAAGGTTTGGTTGGTCTGGGGAAAACCACCACATTGGCAGAGCAGATGGTGCAGTCGCTTTACTGCACCATATTTCGGAGATGGAAGACAAAGGCCGCCTGCTGGTCATGGCACACAGCCATGGCGGTAACCTGCTCGCCATGCTGTCGCAAGTTATTGGTGCATCGACGCAATTGAAGGAGGCGTTCTTCCATGCAACGCGACTTCATTACCACAGTCCGCTTCGCAGCAAAGTCGATTTGCAGGACTGGACGCTGGCCCGCGAGATGCTACTGGACTCTGGTACCAATCGCCGCCCGATGGACATTGTGACGTTCGGGACCCCACTGCGTTACCGCTGGGACCGCGATGTATGCCCTCAAGTGCTCCACTTTATTCAACATCGTTCTGTCAACGAGGACGCCCCCACCAAAGCTACGATCCCTCAATCGATAGGTGATGTCACGGCGGCAGTGGGGGGCGATTACATTCAGCAGATTGGCATCGCCGGTACTGATTTTTTGCCGTCCTTCTTTGCCTGGCGTGACTTGATCGTGGAACGCCGGCTTCGCTGGCTATTCGAATCCACGGCGCGGCGGAGAGATGTGATCGGTAAATTAAGACAGGGCCGCAGAGAATCTTCCGACGGCAAAACGTTGTTGGTTGATTACCCAACCACGGCAGGACAAGAGAGTCAAAAGCTGTTTGGGCACGGGGTTTATACCTGCCACCAATGGCTTCCGTTTCATCTGCAGGCAATCTGCAGCCACTTTTATCAGTCGGACCCGTCTGTTGGGACTGACGAGAGGTGAACGCAGCTATTCTCAGTGTCGCAGGAAAACTGTTTTGGGGATCAGCTGATCGGGTCAGTTGATCTCGTCTGCCAGCTGTTCTCGGAAGATCTTGCTGTTATGGCGGATGTCGACCGGAAGTGGTTTGTCACGAACAATGACTTCCTTGATCCGGCGCGTCAGCGGGTTTCTGGCGGCCAGATCGAGCAACTCGGTTTGTAAAACCTCGCGTTCTGCATCGCTTGCTGGCATCCGTCCGGGGTGCGGTTCGACCACCATCACAGGCTGCTGATGAGGGCGTGTTCCGCGTGGCACCAAAGCAGAACGGTAGATTGCGGGGTGGGCGTTAAAGACCGCTTCGCAAGGCACGGTAAAGAGTGTCCGATTCTCGAATGTTACGCGGTGTGCTTTGCGGCCACAAAACCAGAATCTGTCCCGCGAATCGAGGTATCCGACGTCGCCCATTCGATGCCAGACCCGTTCACCGTCCTGTACCTTGTGCAGGGGATTCTGATCAGCCCGCACCACATATTGTTGGGTGACCATCGGGCCTGAGACCATCAATTCGCCTATTTTACCGCGTTCGAGTTCGCGGGTATTGGAAACATCGCTGATCGCTCCGTCATCAATCTCGATGACTCGCCAAGCGACGCCCTCGAATCTGGTTCCGACACAGGTGCCTTTCCCCTTCATGGATGCTGGCCCAGTTTCCGCAATCACCTCGCGTGATTCGATGGAGGCAAGCGGTAGTGCTTCGGTTGCACCATAGGGGGTCATGATCTTGGCATCGGGATCGACCAATTGACGCAATTTTGCAAGAGTTTCTACAGGAACCGGTGCGCCCGCAGACAAGACCAACTTGAGCGTTGGAAAGGGGCGTTGGACCTGATTCGCTTCTGCCCAACGCACGACGGTGTTCCAGAGTGCTGGTGAGCCAAAAGCCTGATTCACATCCCACTGATTGGCTGCCTCGATCAAACGTTCCGGATTGACAGCCGCAGGTTTGGTGGGATCCATGTCAGGGATGATCGTTGTCACTCCCATCACGGCATCAAACAGACCGAACAGGGGAAAACAGGCCAGATCTCGCGCACCACGGTGGATATCGTATCGGTCGCGAATCCGGTCAATCTGAGCGTGGAAAATGCCGTGGGTGTAGAGCACTCCCTTGGGCGGACCAGTGCTACCCGTTGTGAAAATAACGGCCGCACCATCGCTGCGTTCTACGCGTGGGAAAGAGACAGACTCTGCTTGGTCTTTGCCTAGAATAAGTATCTGGTCGAGCGTTTTTCCACCCCAGAACAGGCGTCGTCCCACGGTGACGTTCCATTTTGCGTTTGGGAACCGTCGCCTCAGAAAAGTTCGCACCGCCTGAGCCTTGGGAATTCCTATAAAACCATCTGGCTGAGCGTCACTGAGGCATTGAACCAGATGCTTGCGTCCCATTCCGGGATCGACCAGGACAGTCACAACGCCAGCCTTCATGAGGGCGAACACCAGTTCGATGAAACCAGCACCAAAGGGTACCAGCATGGCCATCCGCATTCCCGGTTTGACGCCCCATGCCAGAAGACCCTTCGCAATTTCGTCACTTCTCTGATCAAGGCTACCGAAGGTGGTCAGGGCATAGCTTCGAGCACCGTCACTTTGAGGTGGACCATCAGGCTCGGCAATCGCAATTGCCCCGGGCGCCAATGACGTCACCATCGTCAGCCTGCCAGCGACGTTCCCGTCTACCGGTAATCTTTGCGGTGTGTCAGCGTCGTCAGAGGCTTGGCAATCCCCGGAGGATAACGGCTCATCCATCAGCAAAAGGCCCCCCCGTCGAGTCCACCTCGTTGCACAATGCCTGGACGATTTCCGTCGCAATGCAAGCCTCCGTTACCCCTTGAGCTCCCTTCCAGCCTGGAATCGCGTTCACTTCGATTACCCTCGGATGCCCGTCATCACTATGAAGCAAGTCGACGGAGGCGAATTTGAGCCCGATGTCCTGACAAACTCTCCGGGCCATTTCAATTTGTTGTTCGCTGGGATCGATCCGTTCGCAACGCCCACCGCTCGACACATTCGTACGAAACTCGGTTTCATTTGTTCGATGAATCCCACGGACGGTGTCACCGATCACCAACAGTCGTGTATCACAGCCGCCGGGTGGAACAAATCTCTGCACATAACAGACCGCATCCAGGTTTTCCAACGTGGAAAACGCGGTCCAAGCCAATTCTGTATCTCTAATTCGCATCACACCGCGGCCCTCGCCGCCAAAGATTGGTTTTACAACGCAGTCTCCGCCCAACTGCCCGAACGCTTCTATCGCTTCGCTTCGTGATTGCACCACGATTGTATCCGGGACGGAATACCCTAGTGCTGTCACGCGTTGGAGCGTGGCAAATTTATCGATGGCAATCTCGAGCCCTGCAGGCGGATTGACGATCGGCAGGGATCGCGAATGTACCAACGCATGCAAAATAGCAAGCCTGAATGTGACCTGTTCAAGCGAACCAGCGGGCATTGTACGCGTCAGCAGAACGTCAAAATCATGAACCAAACCGGCGTCACATTTGTATTGAGTCGTTCCATTCTCGATGCGTGTTTGCAGCGATTCATAGGTCGCAAATTGAATGCGACAATCAAGTTCGTTGGCCGCTCGTGAGAGCTCCTGTGAATGCCAGCCATCCCCGGCGCCAAGACAAAGAATATGGATCTGACTCATTGCGAAATGAATGACTGGCGCAAGACTTCGGTTTCAATTTTTCCATGACTCCAGGTGCGACCACTCTGCAAACTGTGGAACGTGACTGACGCCGGGCTGAACAGCAAAGGATCTACCTTGTAGAAATCGAACTCGTAATCCTTAAAGATTTGGGCAAAGGGTCGGCCGTGGTCCTGTGATGAACAGCTTGGTACTAAGGCTGCCACTTCTTCAATTGCTTCATCACACGCATCGACCCACATTGTTACCGTTGCACCGTACAGCATGGCATCGTTTGTTCTGCCAATTCCAGCGACGGTGTCGCCCGGTTTTGCGGGCGGTGGCAAGGGTGCATTTCCGGTTGCTGACACAACGGTGTTCACATCGAACTTCAACTCATGCAACTTGTGCATGGCTGTTTCGATACTCCGTGCAACGACTTGCAGACTGCCAGCAATACAGGTGCAGGGTGCAACGCCAAGACAAAGAGAATCAGGCCTGACGCCACATTGCTCAGCAATCAACTTTATCGCAGACGGAGTTGGCAATTTCTCGGATTCCAGTACACCGACGATTTTGTCTCCATTTTGACTACTCCCATTTTCACTGAGCCCCAAGTCGATAAGCGTTTGCTCGCGTCCCCGAAAAAGGCGCATTGGACCACTACCCATAGCAAAAAAATCATCAGTGGATACAGGCCACCCTGCGTATTGGCTCCCCAGGCAGGCCATCACAGGTTCATCGGTCTGGACATGCACCAGATTGTTTGAGACAAGCACGGAGGAATCAGCTGGCAAGACCGCAACGCGGGCCAGATTTCCCAAGCACAACCGCGATAGGACAAGTCCAGCTTGCAGAGACCCTGAGGTGGTGATACCCGCATCTAAAATCTGGGCCCCGGCGACCGATTCCACGCGACAGCCAATCTGTGTGGCCCGCGCGGCTGATTTCAGAAACAATTCTGTTGCGAGTTGATTGACCATGAGACGATGTTGGTGTAAATGCACCGTCCTGTCCAGCGGGAGCTGCTCTAAAAGTCGTGCTTGCCCTGTTTAGATTATGCTTTTTCCCTAATCCCCTGCACAATTGGCGGCAGATAAGTCATCCTTGGTGGAGTGAAAAACGGTGCCCTTAGATCCCGATCCGCACACCGCCTGTAAACCCGCCCGATCCGCCTAATCTCACGACCTGGTTCAGCATGGAACTCAGTATCATCCAGTACCCACATCCGACTCTCCGGGTCCGCAGTAAACCAATTCGACGGGTGAATAAGGAACTGCGAGATATGGCGGCGCAAATGTTGGATCTGATGTACGAGGCCGAAGGTGTAGGCCTCGCTTCCAATCAGGTGAATCTGCCCATTCGGATGTTTGTAGCCAACCCATCAGGCGAACGAGGTGATGGTGAGGAACTGGTTCTATTGAATCCGGAGTTGCAGATGCCCAAAGGCAATGTCAGTGGACAAGAGGGATGTTTGAGCCTGCCGGGTGTGTTTGGTCAGGTAAAACGCCCTAAGTCGATCCGTTTGAGTGCCTACGATCTCAAAGGCAATCCCATTGATCGTGTGGTTGATGGCTTTCTTGCAAGGGTCCTCCAGCATGAAAATGATCATCTTGACGGTGTCATGTTTTTTGACCGTATGACAGAGGAAGCCCAACGCGAATTGGAGGATCAGCTGCACGAACTGGAAACAGTTTTTGAGTCAAAGCAGAAATCCGGCGGTATTTCAAGCAATGGTGATCTCATCGCCGAACTGGACCAATGGTACGAAAAGTACGCGTAAGCAGGGGAAAAATCATGACTGCTTTACCCTCGGACGATTCGATCGCCTGCAATCCCAATCACCGCGGGGAGGCATCGGGGTCCTCGATTCAATCAGCGGCAAGACCACAGCGTCTGGTTCTGATGGGGACGGGGCCCTTTGCCGTGCCATCATTTGAGGCATTGCGGAAAGCAGGGCATGAAATTGCGCTTGTGATCACACGCCCGCAGGCTTTGGTCAAGAGCCGAAAAGGTCCCCCGCCCGCACCCGTCCGCGATTGGGCCGACGGGCATGGGCTGGATCTGTTTGCGCCAGAAAGTATCAACGATCCTGAATCTGTCAGCAGAGTCGCTGAACAGCATGCCAACTTGCTTGTCGTTTGTGACTACGGACAGATCCTCAAGACCCCTGCTCTGGAAACGGCAAGTTTGGGTGGTATTAATCTGCATGGCTCACTGTTGCCCAAGTACCGTGGTGCAGCGCCGGTGCAATGTGCTTTGTTAAGTGGCGAGTTGGTAACGGGAGTCTCAGTCATTCACATGACTCCCAGGCTTGACGGCGGCCCAATCATCACCTTGCGAGAAACAGAAATCACTCAAAACGAAACATCTGGCGAACTGGAAGAGCGTCTCGCAATGCTTGGAGTCAACGCGACTCTGGAGGCGGTCGGAATGCTGAGTGACTGGGACGGTTTGTCCGTACTGGGTACGCTACAAGATCCTGCAGCTATTACCAAGGCTCCACGTTTACGGAAATCAGACGCGGACATTGACTGGGACCGACCCGCTCGGCTGATTCATTGTCATATCCGTGGCATGCAACCGTGGCCCATCGCCTTCACCCATTTTCAGCCTGTGGAAACCAAACCACCGACACGCCTGGCAATCAAGGAAATCAAAATTCTGGATGAATCGGTCTCGGGGCATCTGCCAGGTGAAATAGTCAAGAGTGACCGGTTCCTGGTAGCAACGGCTGACAATCTCGTCGAAATTCAGCGAGTTCAACCCGCTGGCAAGCGAGAAATGACCGGGACAGAGTTCTTGCGTGGCCACAACCCGCCCGACGGTTCTCGCCTCAGTCCAGCCGTCCGAAGCTGATGCCCTTTCGATTTCCAGAGCGGACATCCAACCGCAAGGTGAAGCGTGCAAACACTGGGAATGCTAAACCGGGGAAGCTGGATGTAGGCACTCGGCCCGCGTCTGCCCGTTCGTCTGATCAACGGGTGTTCGCGCCAACCAATGGATATGTGTTGTCAGGCAGTGCCTGAATCTTCAGCAGTCCCATGTTTTTTGTTGAATGAAAAAGCAGCAGTATTCGTTAATAACTGCAGGTGCCGATCCGCTCGTTGGCGTGTCAACTCGGCATTGACCTTGTCGCTTATTGCGTGGCACATTTGCACCAAACATGCCACGCAAAGGATCTTCATTCATTGAATGCGCATTGAGTTTACGTAGCGATTCCTGCCGTCAATGGGTAGCCTCGTCGAGCAACTGCTGCAATTGCTGAAGGTCATTGCCTAACCCATCTTCATTGAGTCCTCCTTGTCTTTGGTTCGATAGAAGCCAGTCGGGATGGTTGCTGGAAAAGTTGAAACATGATGACGCCACATGGCGCCAGAGAAGGGAATCGAGACCAATTAAACGCCCGGGACCTTTTCTGTCAGACCGAAAGTGGGTGAATTCAGTGCACCAGACATACCAGCAGCGATGACGACCCTATTAGGAACGCTGGTCGATACCCGATAAAGAATGAACCCAACGACGCTCGCCATCGGGAACACGGAGAGCAAGAAAAAGCGTACTTATTTGATCGTTTGTATCCACTTTGTCCAGCTGGCTCGCACATTGAACAACGCATTTCGGCTGCGGAACCATTTCGGCTTCGGAACCATTTCGGCTTCGGAACCATTTCGGCTTCGGAACCATTTCGGCTTCGGAACCATT
>JAPKCI010000489.1 GCA_028823035.1 Rubripirellula sp. | reverse complement strand
CACACAGAGACAAAAAAAGGCACCGCCAGTCACTGACGGTGCCTTGATGGAGGCGGCGGGAATTGAACCCGCGTCCCGCGATGCATCCACAATGACGTCTACGTGTGTAGTCGAACCATTTTGATCTCCGAAGAAACCGTTTCGCTTACTGCGGCGCTGCTCGACAGGCTCCGAAGCTCACTAACTCGAAACTTTGTTTGACTCACCGCGTCTCGAGTAGGACGGCGAGCGATCCAGAATTGTGACGGACAGTCGGGCGACTCTGGCAATCCCCCTCAGTCCGAGCTACCTGTTCTTAGGCAGCCAGTGCAAGATTTTCATCTGCAACTAAAAGTTTTGATCAGCTTTTAACGTGGCCAACTGATCAACCACGACACGCAACCATTGCTTCTTGACATCCGGTCGAATCCAGATCACCCCCGAAAGGGGAAGCTCATGGGTCTCAGGTGACTCCTCACCTTTAACCCTCTCATTATCGGGGCTTCAGCCCGAAAAGTCAAATGATTCCGCACTGGGTGATGGGTTTCTGAATCGGCAAGCTTGACCAGTAACCCTGAAAACGGGATAGTCGAAGGAGTTCTGATACCTTCCAGGAAGACAGTTTTATGCCCGCAACCAGCCATCGACGAAAAGCCTTCACGATTTTCGAACTGTGTGCGGTCATTGGGATAATCGGGATTCTGGTCAGTCTGTTGTTGCCGGCAGTCCAGGCGTCTAGAGAGCAGGCGAGACGCGTCAGCTGTAGTAATAACTTGATGCAAATAGCGATTGCTGTTCGCAACTACCAGAGCACCTTTGGACACTATCCCGTGCAACTGCACGGGACAGATGGGAGTACGGTCAAGGGTAAAGATAACGACCGGCGACTCAGTTTCCTCGTCGGTCTGCTTCCTTTTCTGGATCGAACGGCACTGTCTGAGATGATCGATCGCGAGAATCCCCGGACCACCGATTTGGATGTTGTCGGATACGAAGATTTTGCGTTCGAGGACCCGATGGATCTGGGGGCTGTTGTCGAGGCTTTCGACGGACTTACCGAAGAATTGGAATCGGGCCTCGCCGCATCGCTCAGTAGCGACGCTGAGGCCAATGCTGAGTTAAGCAGCGGAGCATCGACCCAAGGTGGTTCCGCGCCCGTGGCAGAAGCAACGTTGTGGCCCCGCAACGGGCCTGAGCCATTTCAGTCCACGTACCGACCATGGGTGACGAAAATTGCTACATTCCGTTGTCCCAGCGATCCCGGTTACGGTAGCCTGTCTGGGTCTGGTGCAGCGATTACCCGATCGAACTATGCAGCCTGCCTCGGGGACGG
Source organism: Rubripirellula sp. (assembly GCA_028823035.1). Classification (GTDB taxonomy): domain Bacteria; phylum Planctomycetota; class Planctomycetia; order Pirellulales; family Pirellulaceae; genus Rubripirellula. The sequence continues at coordinate 970 of JAPKCI010000489.1, read as the reverse complement.
ATTGCTGACCGCTGCGAGTGGTCCCTACAAGGAGGTCAACGGAGTGTTCGTGCTGGACGCCAAATTGGCGCAACAAACAAATGCCTCGATGCGAGGCGTGTTCGTGCCGAGAGTTCCAACCAGCGATGCCGATGTGACCGATGGAATTTCACACACCATTCTGTTGGGAGAGATTATCACAGCATTAGGCGATGACAACCAAAGTAGCAAACCGGCGGTGGTCACGAATGCAGACGATTTGCGAGACAATCCTAATCTGATCAACGCCGTTAACGTGACTCGGATTGCGGGTGGCCTTGAACCCTTGTTTGGGGGCGACTATTGGTCCAGGAGTTGGAGGGATGTTCTCGACCCTCAGGTGACCCTGGCGGCAACCGGTATGACGGTGTCTCAAAGACGTGGCTTGTGTTGGAGTGATGGTATGCCGCTCTACACCGGGTTCAATACGATCTTGCCGCCCAATCGTGAGATTGCTCTGTCCGCCAAGAAAGATGATTGCTGGGGCATCCTGCCGCCAAGTAGCCGACACTCGGCTGGAGTCACGATTGCAATGGTGGACGGGGCAACCAGATTTATCTCAAACAGTATTGATGCAGGGGATATCAATGCACCAACCGTCTATGTCGGGAGCCCGAATGTGCCGGGTAGCAAAAGTCCTTACGGCGTCTGGGGAGCCTTGGGCACACGAGCCAGTGGTGAGCTGAGCGGAATGGTCTTGCTGCCCTGAGAGTGATTGATGTGGAGTCGCGCACGGCTGCGGTTGCTGTCTGCTGCGTCTGCAGCACCGGATACAGGAATCCTTGTTGCCTCGGCTGATCGCAAGCGGGGCTGTTGCAAACCGACTGCTGAATAAATGACAGCCTATGGTCACGATCTTGTACGCTCGATTGCAGACGAGCAGACTTGGTGCAGACGAGCAGTCTTGCTTTGTTACCCCTCGTTTGCTTGCAGATAGTTTGCTTGCAGATAG
>JAPKCI010000206.1 GCA_028823035.1 Rubripirellula sp. | reverse complement strand
GTGCTTTGTTAGCGACCAGAAACGGTGCTTTGTTAGCGACCAGAAACGGTACTTTGCTAGCGACCAGAAACTGTACTTTGTTCAACGTTGGGCATTGATGAGTGCTGCCGCGCCGCGATGGAGTAGTGAATCGGCGGCCAGTTCAGCAGCCTTGTTCGCGGTTTCAAGCATCGAACGCCCATCAAGCGGCAGTTCATGATGTTCGTCAAGCCGCTCCGTGCCATCCTGTGACAGCACAATCGCATTGAGTTTCAGGTGAGCCTGGGTCGCTACTGCCAAGGCTGCGATAGGGGCAAGGCAGCCTCCGTGCAGGGACGCTAGCAATTGCCGTTCGGCTGTGATCGCAGCCCGTGTTGGTGGATGGTCGAGCAGGCTGACGGCCGCTACCGCGTCGTCATTGGATCGGACTTCGATGCCAAGCGCTCCTTGGCCCGGGGCTGGTAGCATCTCAGAGAGAGAAAACTGTGTGCGGGGCAAGTTGTGCATTTCAAGTCGGACGATGCCCGCTTCGGCAAGGATAATTGCATCGAATTCACCGGCTTCCAGCTTACTGAGCCGCGTTTGTACGTTTCCGCGGATTGGCAGAATCTGCAAATCCGGGCGTTGGTTCAGGAGTTGTGCGGCCCTGCGTCGACTGCCGGTGCCAACGCGCGAGCCCGTGGGCAGGTCTTCGAATGTCAACGCGGTTGGCGACACCAAGCTGTCGTGGACGGTTTCTCGTTCCGGAACGGCGGCAAGCACCAGGCGGGGGTCATGTTCGGTGGGTAGATCTTTGAGCGAATGCACGGCGATATCGGCTTCGTCGTTCAGTAATGCCTGTTGGATACGTTTGGTGAATAAGCCGACCTGCCGGGTGCCATCAATCGGACGCATGTCGGTGTCGCCGCTACTAACCAGGGGAACCAGTTCGGTGGTGACACCTTTGTCTCGAAGGCAGTCTGCGACATATTCCGCCTGCCAAAGAGCGAGAGGGCTTTTTCGAGTAGCGATACGCAAGGGTGTCATGAAGTAGGCTGGGGTGGCAGAATGCGAAGTTTGGGAGAGCGGGGTTGGTGGCGACCGTCACAAAGCTCTCACGATAAACGAAAAAGCCGATTTTGGCGGGGATTTAACCGGATGGCAGATGTTAGCGGAGTTTAATATAGAGTCTGTCGCCGGAAAATCGCAGCCGGCTTCATCGCAGTCGGCTTTCCCATGCGGTGCTAACTAAATCACGCTTCGTGGACGACTCTACCAACAATTTTCCGACCGCTGAGATACCCACGCAGGACATGCGGGGGATCCACACGCGCGATATGAGCGTTGAGGATGACAGCGAGGGCTTTGATCTGGACAGCGAGATCAGTCAGAATGACAGTATCCCGCGGAAAATCGGCGATTACGAAATTCGAGAGCTGATCGGTTCGGGTGGGATGGGGCAGGTCTTTCTTGCCGAACATACACGGATGCAACGGCTGGTTGCAGTCAAGATGCTGCCCGTGGATCGCATGAAGGACGAGGTTGCCATCTCTCGTTTTTACGACGAAGTAAGAGCGGCTTCCTGCTTGATGCACCCCAATATCGTGACCGCTTTTGATGCTGGCGAGTCCGACGGCGTTCACTATCTGGCAATGGAATATGTGGACGGCCAAACCCTGACCAAGCTGGTTTCACAGAAAGGGCCTTTGCCGGTCGGCGAGGCTGCCGCTGTAATCAGGCAGGCGGGACTTGGCTTGCTACACGCACACCGCGCGGGAATTGTCCACCGGGACGTCAAACCGGGCAATGTGATGAAGGGCAGCGATGGCACAATCAAGATTCTGGATCTGGGGCTGGCCCGAATCAATTCCGTGACCTTGCTGGACGAGACAGCTGGTGCGGCTGATGACTCCGGTCGCCGAAAAAGGTCCAAGGGGCGGTTGGTCGGAACACTGCCATTCATGGCACCCGAGCAGTTGGAAGACCCCGACTTCGCTGACCCTCGTAGCGACATTTACGCACTCGGCGCGACGCTATTCTTTTTGCTGACCGGAAGAGCACCCTTCACCGGTGATTATCTCGAACTGATTTATGGTCACCGGCATGGAAAAATTCCTGATCTGATGGAGGAACGCGATGACGTCGACCTTCAGTTCGCGAATATTTTTTCACGCATGATGGCGAAGTCGCCTGACGAAAGATATGCCTCGTTGGACGAGGTGATTGATGATCTTACCGCGTATGTCAGTCGAGAAGAAACGCCGGCATGGCTCGCAGAGTACTCCGGGCGGCAGGTGACCACAGAGACGACGACTAGCGGCGCAGGTAGTTCCAGCAGCTCTAGATCTTCCAACGTTCTGGCCATCGACTGCGGAATGTTTTACGGCGCCGCGGCCGAAGCTACGCCGACCGGCGATGTCAGGCTGTTGTCTGCGGGACGTGAAGACAACTCGCTGTTCCGCATGGCAGTCGCTAGTGAAGGTGAAAAACTGTTGTTCGGCTCCGAAGCGATGGATCGGCGTCTGGAACGGGCTCATCAACTTGCACACTGCTTGCCCATGTATATCGGCAAGGATTTTGTCGAACGTGAAATCGCAGGCCGGCAATGCCCTCCAGAAGTCCTGATGGCAATGCTGTTTCGGCACATCGTTGGACATGCCTGGAAAGATGATGCTGCCCCAGTCGTTACCGCAATCACGATTCCGGCGAGCTACGACCAGCTTCATCGGCAGAGTGTTTTGCAAGCTGCAGAAATGGCAGGCCTCAGGTCAGTGCGACTGGTGAGTCGATCAATCGCTGCGGTCCAGTCCACCCTGCTCAACCAGGAGTTAGAGCAACTGGGTGACCACTCGGGGACTGTCGAGGAAGACAAACAGGAGAAAATTCTGTTCATCGGAGTCACTGGAATAGCCAGTGAGGTGTCCGTATTTCGGAGCGATTCACACAGGTTGCATCAGTTGGCATCATCAGGCCATTGGAACTCAGGCACCCTGCCTTGGTTGCAGAGGTTAGTCGACCTGACTGCAAAAGCATTCCAGAAGGAACACAAGTTCGACCCGCGTAAGTCACGGGCTACTGCGGCGCAGTTGCAAATGGCTTGCGAGCGGGCAATGAACTCAATGTTGCTGCTCGACAAAGTCGCGATCAAGCTCAAACTGCAGAATCGAGAGATCGTGGTTAATGTAGCTCGTCGCCATTGGCTTCAGGCATGTGAAGAGTTGGCAGCCAGACTTCGAAAAACTGTGAAACGTGCATGTCGCGATGCTTCCATTTCATTGGCGGATGTCGATCGCTGCGTAACGCTCGGACCGCTGCTGAGAATTGGAGTGGTTCGCAACGCGGTCCTTCGTGGCATCAGCGACAAAATCGAGTTCTCGCCTGTCGATCGTACCGATACTGCCAGAGGTGCCGCCGCTTGCCTTGCTGCGGAGTTGCCAGGTCGCGGCGCTTCGTTTGCAATGCCTGCCAGAGGTGTCACGGGTCAGACGATCGGGATTGTGGTCGAGGATATCAAAGGGCGTCGACGAATACTTCCCCTGATTCCATTTGGCACATCCTTGCCCGCGCGTACAAATCGGCGGTTGACGGTTGGCAGTGAACGAGACTCAATGACACTGTCTTTGGTCGAGTCCTCGGGGTTGTCGCGTAAAGACTGGCATTCGCTCGGGCGATACGAAATTCAGATCGCTGAAGCACAGCACCGCTCGCGGATGATTGGCTTTGAAGTCGACGTCAATGGGATCTTGGTGGTTCGTGCGCAGGCTCATGGCGCACCCTCAAGTAATAAACTGCCAACACTGCCTGAACCGAAGCTCTCGGCTGAACAGATGGCGGAATGGTCCCGCTGGCTGGATACCCTGCAGTGGGATGTCTGATTTTCAATCGTTCTACGTCATGGTGCAACGTCATGGTGCAACGTCATGTCACCGAGTCATGGTGCAACGTCATGTCACCGAGTCATGGTGCAACGTCATGTCACCGAGTCATGGTGCCACATCTTGTCACCGCGTCATGGTGCTCGACGCTTTGCATAGAAACTGAATGGCAGTAAGGTCGATCCGATGACGAACTCAGGTGAGAAAGTTGCTGTCACAGAGGTTTCCCGATTCTCGATCAATCTGGTTTGTGTGATTGGTGCTGACGGGTGTTTCCAACGCCTGAATGAGGATTGGGCTTCTCTGCTCGGATCGCGACACATAGATCTGCTTGGAACGCTCTTTATCGATCTTGTTCACCAGGATGATGTCGAACATGCGTCAGCCGCCTTCAAGCAGTTGTTGGCCGGGGATGCTGCAGACGTCGGGTTGATCCGGTTGAAACGCAGTTGTGGTGATACCGTCGGTGTGGACTGGCTGTTTGTTGCTGACTCTTCGGATGTAGGTGGTTTGGTCGGTATCGGACAGATAACGGTGGATGAACTTTCCGCAGCAGACAGTTTATTGAAGGACTCTGCGGCGTTGCTGGATAAACCGGAGAAATCGGGTTCAGATGAAACTGGTTGCGAGTTGGATAGTGAAGAGATGAAATTCTTCACGGATCTGGCAACACATGATCTTCGCGCGCCGATTCGAGCCATCGATGGTTTTGCCAGGATTCTTGAAGAGAGTTACGTGGATCAGCTTGATCCAACGGCTCGTGACTACCTTCGACGCATTGTTGTAGCTGCTGGCAAAATGAATCAGCTTGTCGATGGAGTCATGGGTTACCTGTGTCTTACGGTTGATTGCGAAGCGTTTCGCAAGGTTGATCTGAATCAAATCGTGAGGGATGTCACGGACGCCCTGGCTTGTGAAGTACCGAAAATTTTGGGCGAGGTTCGATCAGAAAAGTTACCTTTCGTCCATGGGGATGCAAATCAGTTGCGCATGCTGTTCGTGAAACTCATCCGTAACGGTTTGGTACATAACACTGATTCCTGTCCTGTTGTGCATGTCTCGTGGTTGTCACCGGGCAGCATGGCGAAGGATGGTTCCGGCGCTGGGCAAGATCGAGTGATGGTCAATGTGAGTGATAATGGTGTAGGGATTAAAGCGAAGTACCAGCAGGAAGTGTTTGGGGTTTTTCGAAAGCTGGGTCCACCGTCTGAGACGACAGGGATCGGGCTTGGGTTGCCAGTTTCGCTGCGAATCGTGAAACGCCATGGCGGTGTGTTGCGTCATGAATCTGGTGCTGGCGGGGGGAGTCGATTTATATTTGATCTGCCGGTTGCGGAACCAGCGAGCAAGGTTAACGAGAGAACTGCGGGGTCTAACGATGCCTGACTTAATCCTGCTTGAACACGCAAGCGGCACGCTGGATTTGAGCAATGAATTGGACGTTGTTTCAAATGCCCAATGCAATGCCCGGGCGTCCGGCATGGACCCAATCGCAGGCACTCGAAGGCTGGGCTTCAGGTGATCGACATGCATCTTTTGGACATTGGTTGGCATCTGTTGTTGTTGGTAGCTGGTTTCGCTGCGGGAGTTATCAATTCCATTGCTGGGGGTGGATCATTCCTCACACTACCGGCATTGATGCTTTTCGGGCTTGACCCCAAGATGGCCAATGGGACAAACCGGCTTGCGGTGTTGTTGTCCAGTGCCTCGGCGGTTGCCACATTCAACAAGCATGGGCGTTTGGATCGTCGTTTGGCAACTCGACTTGCTGTTCCGACATTGGTGGGAGTGCCCATTGGATCTTTGTTAGCTGTTCATTTGCCAGCGGAGTCCTTTCAGGGTGTGTTTGGGTGCCTGTTCTTGGCGATGGCCGGCGTCATTGCCATGAATCCAAAACGATTGACGGAGCAACGCGATGCGGCAGACATGTCTCCGTGGAAAATGTTCCCCGTTTTTCTGGTGATCGGGATTTACGTCGGTTTCATTCAAGCAGGAATGGGAATTCTTTTGCTGGTTGCGATGAGTTGGTTAAACAGTGGAGATTTGGTTGCATCAAATGCCGTCAAAAATTGCATCGGTTTTATCGTGACGCTTGCAGCAACACTCGTCTTTGCATTTTACGGACTCATTTCTTGGGGACCGGGGCTAATCATGGCCGCGGGAAATTTAATCGGCGGCGTGGTGGGAGCAAAACTGGCCCTCAAACGTGGAAACCGATTGGTGTATGGTTTCCTGTTAGTCGTGATGGTGGCCACTGGGATCAAACTGCTTGCCGGAACCTTGTTTTAAGCACAGGCTTGTAACAAGGGTTGGCCCATGCCGCAGAATTGTTTTGCGACTTTTTATCAGTGCGTAATTGTCGGATGCACATTCGTGCTTCCAATCCGTTAAAATTTGTGCAGAAATGTGTGTAAAGCTAGTTAATGATTCACAGGGACGCCCTGCGCGGCACTGAAGTTTGGTTCGTGGGTAAAAGGGTTTTAGCTACTTGCAGTTGTAGAGGAGCGTGATGTGGTGGATCGTAAAGAGCGGAATGTCGACGGTGACAAAAACATACATCCGCTCGATCGTGACTACACCAAAATGATCCCCGAAAAGAAATGGAAAGCGTTCTGTTTCAAAAGCAGAATCTCTGGCGTGGGAGTCGTTGGGTTTGGGGTGGGGTTGCTGTTCTTACTTGCAGGAATTGTGTTAGATCAGTTCAAAACTCGGACGAATGATTTTGAAGACTATGCCGTGAATTTCCATGGATTTGGTTCCTTTTTTATTTTGGGTGCCGGATTGTGCGTGGTGGTCGGGCAAAGAAAGAAAGCCTCGCTGACCCATTACGTTTCCGTCAAAATTTGTTCAGAGAAGTACAGTTCGAGGATCAGATGCAATCTTTGGATAGCGACGGTGGACGCGCGATCCGACCTGTTGGTCGAGGAACAGGCGAATCCTGCGAGATCAGCCGCCTTGGGGAATGTGTACTTGCTGGTTTCTGGCCGTGCGATCGCACATTTGCGTTGGATTGGAGGTGAACGCGGGGTCGTCGACGTGAACTTCTACAGAAGAGATGAGTTGGCCGTTGTTGAACGGGTGAAAGAAATGGCTCATGGATGTGGGGGGCAAGTTTCGCTTGTCTCGCGGAACCGATAATCGGGTTTTTATCGCGCGTTGTTACTTTGGATGCTTGCATCTAGAATGCTTGACACTGGACCATTTGGTTGTGTCTGGTTGTCGCCCGGTCCTTCTCAGCAAGAAATGTCATTCCATGCGAAGTTCGAGCCCCTTGATCATGTTGTTGTGGGTTGCCCTGGTCGTCACGATGGGCGGAGCGGAGGTGCAGGGTGAGGATCGCCCAAACATTCTGTTCATTTTTAGTGATGATCATGCTCCGCATGCGATCGGAGCCTACGACGGTTGGCTGAAATCCGTCGATCCAACTCCGAACATTGATGTCTTGGCTTCCCAGGGAATGGTTTTTCGGAACAGTTTCTGTACGAACTCAATCTGTGGTCCCAGTCGCGCCGTGATTCAGACAGGCAAGCACAGTCACAAGAACGGTTTCATGAATAATGGCAACACGTTCGATTGGAATCAGCAGACATTCCCGAAGCTACTGCAGAAGGCTGGCTATACCACCGCAATCTACGGCAAGTCGCATTTGAAGGGCAAGCCGCAGGGCTACGCTGACTGGAAAGTTTTGCCCGGGCAAGGACTTTACTACAACCCGGATATGATCACGCCCAAGGGACGGACGCGGATCGAAGGTCACTGCACAGACGTAGTGACAGACCTTGCGGTTGAGTGGCTCAAGGATGGACGTGAGGCAGGGAAACCATTCATGTTGATGGTTCAACACAAAGCACCGCACCGAAACTGGATGCCGGCTCCGCGGCATTTGAACTTGTACTCTGAGATTGATATTCCGGAGCCATCGACTTTGTTTGATCAATGGCAGGACAACGCGCCACCAGCTCGGTTTCAAGAGTTGGAAATCGATCGGCATATGCACTTGAATTTTGATCTGTTTGTCGATCTCGTTCCCGGTTTCGACGGGGACAGTCAGAAAGGTCGATTTGACAAATCGGCGTGGCGAAACATGCAGCGGATGAATCCCAAGCAGCTTGAAGACTGGCGTAAGGCGTATGCACCTCGAGACCGGGCGTTTCATGCGGCGAAGCTCGAGGGAAAGGATCTTGTGCGTTGGAAATTCCAGCGGTATGCCAAGAACTATTTGAGATGCGTCAGGGGCGTTGACGAGAGTGTGGGAACACTAATGGAAACATTGGAAGAGTTAGGATTGAGTGACAATACCGTTGTCATCTACTCATCAGACCAAGGCTTCTATGTTGGTGATCATGGTTGGTACGATAAACGTTGGATGTACGACGAGTCGATGAAGATGCCACTGGTCGTCAAATGGCCCAAGGTTACCAAAGCAGGAACAGCGAACAACGATCTGGTGCAGAACCTGGATTACGCTGAGACCTTTCTGGAAATGGCCGGGGCGGACGTGCCGGCCGACATGCAGGGGGAATCGCTCGTCCCGCTGTTGAAAGGACGGACGCCTGAGGATTGGCGGAAAAGCGTCTATTACCACTACTATGAGTATCCCAGCGTGCACATGGTGCCGAGGCACTACGGTGTCCGCAGCGAACGATACAAACTCATGCGTTTCTATCAATTTGACGAGTGGGAATTTTACGATCTCGAAAAAGACCCCGATGAGTTGCAAAACCTCTACGGTAATCAGCAGTACGCGCCACAGATTGCTGAGATGAAGATTGAGCTTGAGCGGTTGCGTGAATTATATGCTGATGACAGTGACGTGTCGGTCAAATCACAGCAGTGGCAGGATCAGCTCCGTCAACCTCAGGCTGCAGCCAATTGAGTTGGCTTTCGCGTTGCTGGATATTCATGACCAGTTCCTCGGTTTCAAGGGGGCGTGTGTCATGAATGGCGAAGCACGCTTTTGTTGTGGTAATTCTGCTTCTATCGAGGGGATGTTGTGATGAGTTGGCTGGGGCTTCGTCCTTTGCGTTGGGTGACGACGAACTATCATCCGGATCCAGAGAATCGTCCATTTCTCAATCGCCTGCAGCGACGAGAACGCGATGGGCTTCATGTCGCGGTCGCCGTTTTGAGCGATCGGGAAAGTGTGAAGTTCTTTGGAACCCATCTTGCCCGCCGCGGCGTTCAACCTGTCTGGATTGAGGTCGATAATCAGTCAGCTGATGTACAGCGACTCGATTTGTTTAGTCTCGACCCAAACTACTACACTCCGCTCGAAGCGGCCGTCGTGAGCCATTTTTCATTCGGAAAGCGACTTGTCAGTTTTGGATTGTTGGGGTGGTTGTTTTTGATTCTACTACCCCTGCTGCCGTCAAAACTGATCAGCGCCCGAAATGCCAACCGTCGAATGACGCGTCTGTTCAAGGATCACAGTTTTCGATTGGGTCCCATCCAGAGTGGGACAAGCAGAAGTGGAGTCGTGTTCACCAGTTTGGATGAAGGGCTGAAAAACATCGTCTTGCGTTTTGTCAGCGGTGGAAAGGTTTCGGTATTTGACTTTTCATTGGAGGTGCCCGGTCTTTTGATGCGCCCGACGCGGGATGATGATGAGGCTCGCGGGGAACGAGTGGTCACTGTCAGTGAACTGATTGATTGGAGTTCGCAGCAGGCCCGGTGTACATCGAATTGCAGGGGTTCCGTCGAGGGCGATCCGTTGAATTTGTTGATCGTCGGAAGCCGTGAGGTGGTTCGCCAGTGCTTTGGGGGAAAATGGGATGATGCTGAGGCGATTAGCTTTGCGACCTGCCTTAAAACAGCTAAGGCGTTCCTGTTGGATTCCGCTTACCGCTACTCACCAGTGAGTTCACTTTTTGTGGAAGGAAAAATACAGGATCTTGCTCTGCAACGTGCCCGTGCAAGTATTAACGAACGGATTCATCTGCGGTTGTGGCTGGCAAATTTGAACCTCGATGGCACGCCAGTATGGATTGGCCAGGTCAGCCGAGATATTGGTATTCGATTCACAACGAAAACCTGGAATCTGACGACTCACCGCATTGATCCAGATGTTGACGAGGCGCGGGACTATGTCGTGGACTCGCTGGCTGACGGGGGGCGGCTTGCCAAAATGTACTATCTGCCCGGTTGTCAGGCAGCAGACGCCGAGAACCCGAGACGGAATCTTACGGGGGATACCTACGTAACAGATGGCAAGCGGGCATTGTTGATCCTGTCACCCACGCCCGTCGCGGTGCAGTTCCTTACCACTGAGGAAATGGGTACTGCCAACGCTTAACCCATATCGTAACGGGTTTTGACAAGTTGCTGAGCTTTCTGAGTTGGTTTGCAGCGTGAATCTGATTTGCGGCAGCGTCGATGGAATTCTCGCAGAGATTATGGACGAAGTGGTTGGTATTCGAGGGATAGACCAAAAATGGGCATGGCTCAGCTGGAGAATGTCGCCTAGTGGAAATAGAGTCTTTGGGAAGTTGATTCCTGCACACCCACTGGTTTTTGCGCTTTTGGAGGAACTTAAGACTGTGCTTGCTAACACAGCCATCTCTGCCTGCGATAACATAGGGTTTGGCGGAGGCAAGCCTTCGGGAATGCGAATGCCGAATCATACGGATTTATACTTGCGAATTGAGTTGCTACTCAAAATCCATGTGGACGCAATACCGAATTTGACCCTGTATAGAAGAGCACACACTATGAAACGAATTGACATCAGCACTGCTTTGGTAATGTTGCTTGCTTTGGGTGGATTTACTTTCCTCGGCGGCTGCGAGTCGAATGACGCCGGCCTTGAGCTACCTACTGAGCCAGCGACAACCCCAATTGTGGACGAAACGGGTGACGATCATGATCATGCCGATGGGGATCATGAGCACGCCGATGGGGATCATGAGCACGCCGATGGGGATCATGATCACGCCGATGGAGATCATGAGCACGCCGATGGGGATCATTCGGACGAGCCTGTTAAGACTGGCGATGTCGCTGCTCCGCCGGCGCCTGCTCCGTCGGCACCTGCTCCGCCGGCGCCTGCTGCTGCAAGCGATCCGGCCCCGGCATCAACTGAAGAACCTGCACCAAAACCAGCCGACGGTTGATAGCTGTTACAAGTCGATAGCTACAAGTCGATAGCTACAAGTCGATAGCTACAAGTCGATAGCTACAAGTCGATAG
>JAPKCI010000035.1 GCA_028823035.1 Rubripirellula sp. | reverse complement strand
CCCCATTCCAACTGAAGATTACTATGCGTTGGGAGGCATCATCGCCAGCAGCCAAAAATTGCGGCCGGGTACAGTTTGAATACCGCGGCGATCACAAGGCCGAAAATCGCCAGCACAATGGTCAGGGCCATGAACAGGATTAAAAGAAACAGTAGTCGGACGCGTTTGTTAAGGACTCGGCCTGCTACGTCACCAACAGTTTGCCCACGGCTTCTCATCGACACCACCAAGGCTCCGAAATCGTGCACGGCCCCGACCAAGATCGATCCAAGCAGGACCCAAACCAGGGCGGGTAGCCATCCCCACATCACGGCAATTGCCGGTCCAACGATCGGGCCAGTACCCGCGATAGAAGTGAAATGATGCCCGAACAGGACTGATTTATTGGTCGGGACAAAATCGCGATCGTCATTCAGTTCGATGCTTGGCACCGACGCAGATGGATCCAGCTTGAAAATTTTGCGAGCGAGCCAACGACCGTAGGTGTGATAGGCAACGACGTATCCAACCATCGCCCCGAGAGCGATCAGCAAGGTGGTCATGCTTTGGTTTCCTGATGTGGGATGTGTTTTGGGGGGTGCAGGCGGAAAATTCGTCTGATCGCCGGAGGTGGTTAAAGAGCCAGCGACCTCTATACTAACGCGATTGCAGGTGGCAGATCAGGCAGCGATGCCGATTGCCTCACGAACAGACCATCCTTGCACGGAGTACGGCGAAAGTGTCGGACAGTATTGCGAAAACGATTATTATCGGTAGCGGCCCCGCCGGTTGGTCAGCCGCGATTTATGCAGCTCGAGCCAATCTACAGCCAGTCGTCTATGAAGGGACTTTCAAGCCAGAGATGATTCCGTTGGGGCAGCTCGCCTTCACAACAGAAGTCGAGAATTACGCTGGTTTTCCAGCCGGCAACGTCCGGGCGTTCGTCGAGTCAGCCGTTGCCAAAGATCGCCATTATAATTTACCACCCGTACCAGCGGGTCATGAGAAAGATGGTCAGCCGAATTACGCAGTTCAGGGAACTGAACTGATGGAACTGATGAAGCAGCAGGCTTTGAACTTCGGTACGCAGGTGATTGGTGACGACATCGAAAGCGTCGACTTCACCGGCGATTTACCTACGCTAAAACCGGCCAGTGGTGACCCTCTCCAAACTCACACCGTCATTATCGCAACGGGAGCCCGGGCCAACTATCTGGGGCTTCCGTCCGAGGAAGAGTACAAGAACAAGGGCGTCAGCGCGTGTGCCGTATGTGACGGAGCTCTGCCGATTTATCGCAGTAGACCACTCGCCGTGGTGGGCGGAGGCGACTCGGCAGTTGAGGAAGCGACCTACCTTGCCAATCTTGCCAATGCCGACACCATTTATTTGGTCGTTCGCCGTGACCAGATGAGAGCTTCGAAAGTCATGCAGGATCGTGCCCTGAGTCATCCGAACATCTCAGTACTGTGGAACAGTACGGTGGGTGAGGTTCGCGGTGACGGAAAGCTGGTGACAGGCCTGCGGATCGACAGCACGGTGGATGATTCCTCGCGTGATTTGGAAGTCGGCGGAATGTTCGTTGCCATTGGGCATACACCCAACACTTCCTTTTTGAATAATGCCGTCGAGCTGAACGAGAAAGGCTATATTCGTTGGGCCAAGCCGTTCAGAACGAACACCAGCGTTGAAGGTGTGTTCGCCGCTGGTGATGTGGCTGATGATTATTACCGTCAGGCGGTCACGTCTGCCGGCACTGGCTGTATGGCAGCCCTGGATGCCGAGCGTTATTTGGCCGAACAGGAGTAAGCCCAGCGGTTTGCAATTTTCTGGCGGACAAATGCTGGATACTGCATTTTCCGCTGCCAGGCTTGTTTTCCGCTGCCAGGCTTCTTGTGTAGTGAGATTTTTTTCGGCTGCCCTTCCTTCTTCCCGCTCCGTGATAGTTCCCACATGAATAACGACCAATCAACAACGTCTCGCGAAGAAATTCTCCTCGAGTCAGCTCAATCGGCTGGGCCATTGGGAAAGGCTGCAATTTACACGCGGTTATCTGGGCCGGGGTGGTTGCAGGGGGCGATCACGCTAGGTGGTGGTTCACTTGCCGGAGCCTTGTACCTTGGCGTGCTAATGGGAACAGAAATGATGTGGCTGCAGCCCGTCGCGATGATTTTCGGCGTCATCATGCTTAGCGCAATCAGCTATGTCACCCTGTCGACTGGCGAACGTCCATTTCAAACCATCAAGACTCGCATTAGCCCTGTTTTGGCATGGGGCTGGCTCATCGCTACCATCATGGCGAACATCGTTTGGTGCCTGCCCCAGTTCGCCCTTGGAACAGCTGCTGTTCAGCAAAATCTGGTCCCCGCCCTCGACGGTCCAACAGGCAAGGTCATTGTGGCCGGCTGCATTTTGCTGGTGGCCTCGGTTGTTGTCTGGTTCTACAACTCGGGGAGTAAGGGAATCAAAGCGTTTGAGCTGATTCTAAAAGTCATGGTCGGGATCGTTGTCCTGTCTTTCTTTGGAGTCGTGCTGGCTCTGAGTAATCAAGGGGCGATCGACTGGGGGCAGATTTTTTCGGGACTTGTTCCTAATCTCAGTTATCTATTTGAGCCTGTGCCAGCTTTGGTAGAACAGATTCAACAGACAGGTGCGTACAGCGATTGGTGGACTGCCAAGGTTGCTGGGATTCAGAAAGACGTGATTATCGCGGCCTTCGCAACTGCGGTAGGCATCAATATGACGTTTCTGCTGCCTTACTCGATGCTTCGCAAGGGATGGGGCACGAAGCAACGGGGCCTCGCAATCTTTGATCTTTCGATTGGATTGATCGTTCCGTTTGTCTTGGCGACCGGCTGCGTCGTCATTGCCGCAGCGAGTACGTTTCATGGCAAAACGGATGACGTGATGCAATTGGTGAAGGCTGGCGACAGTTCTGCAAAAGAAGTCAAGGCTTACAACGGTTACGTGGATCAACGCATCAAGCAGGAAAATCCGGGCATCGCAGACAATGATCTTGCCGCTGCACGCGAGGCCTTGCCAGTTGCGGATAAGCAAATCGCGGCCATGTTGGTCAAGCGGGACAACAATGCCCTTGCCGGAACCTTGGAACCCCTTGTCGGGAGTACGGTGGCTCAAACGGTATTCGGAGTTGGTGTGTTGGGCATGGCCGTGTCGACGATCATCATTCTGATGTTGATCAATGGTTTTGCTTTCTGTGAGTTGTTGAACGTGCCCGCTGAGGGCAGCATGCATCGGATTGGTAGTTTGATTCCGGCAGTCGGGGTGCTCGGGCCATTCATTTGGGGTGCGGCCGCGCCGGCGCTTGCTGTTCCGACGTCGGTGATCGGCGGAGCCATGTTGCCCATTGCGTATGTTTCCTTCTTGCTCTTGATGAACTCGAAAGCTGTGCTTGGCGATGCCATGCCCACTGGGACCAAACGCATTGTCTGGAACATCCTGATGATCACTGGCACGGCGGTCTCGGCTTTTGCATCGGCGTGGGGGCTTTACGGTAAGAAAATGTATGACTTCCAAATCGGTAACGTGGCCTTGGGGTTGCTGGCGGTCATGTTGACTATCGGAGTTATTTCATTCTTTAAAAAACAAGCGAAGGCTGAGTAGTCATGAGCCAATGGATTCCGATCAACGGTGCCAGGCAACTTGAAGCTGTGGGGACCGACCGCGAGGTTCGCGGTTGGGTTCGAACACGGCGTGACAGTAAGGGCGGGTTTAGTTTTCTGGAAATCAACGATGGCAGTTGCTTCGGGAATCTTCAGGTCGTAGTCCCGGGTGAATTGGAAAATTATGCAGCGGACGTGCAACGACTGACCGCCGGTTGCAGCGTTGTCGTTCAAGGAGAGTTGGTTGAATCGCCAGCCAAGGGGCAGGCCACTGAAATGCATGCGACGGCGATTCGTGTGGTCGGCTGGGCTGATCCTGAATCCTATCCGCTGCAGAAAAAACGACATTCGTTTGAAAAGCTGAGAGAGTGGGCACACCTGCGTCCTCGTACCAATACATTCGGTGCAGTCACTCGGGTAAGAAATCAGATCAGTCAGTCGATTCACCAGTTCTTTCATGAGAATGGTTTTTTCTACACCAACACTCCGATCATCACGGCGAGTGATTGCGAGGGTGCTGGAGAAATGTTCCGAGTCACAGCACTTGACCTTGAGATGTTGGCCAAGAGTGGTGGCCCGGTGAACTATTCCTATGATTTCTTTGACAAACCCACTTTCTTGACGGTCAGTGGGCAACTCGAGGCAGAGATTTATGCATGTGCTTTAGGAAGGGTCTACACCTTTGGCCCTACATTCCGTGCAGAGAACAGCAACACCAGTCGGCATCTGGCGGAATTTTGGATGATTGAGCCAGAAGCCGCTTTCTTTGATCTGTCGGACAATATGAAACTTGCCGAGGATTTTTTGAAGCGAGTTTTCGGTGATTGTTTGAATTCCTGCGAAGAGGATATGGAGTTTTTCAACGATCGGATTGAAAAAGGCAAGATCGAGCAGTTGCAGTCGGTTCTGGAAAAGCCGTTTGCCCACATGACCTACACCGAAGCAATCGACGTGTTGACCTCCTGCACAGAAAAATTCGAGTACCCAATCAGTTGGGGTACCGATCTGCAGGCTGAGCATGAACGCTATTTGACTGAAAAGCACGTCAAGGGTGCACTGATCCTGACTGATTATCCTTCATCGATCAAACCGTTCTACATGAGGGTCAGCGATGATGGAAAAACTGTCGCAGCGATGGACGTGTTGGTGCCCGGGGTGGGTGAAATTATCGGCGGAAGCCAGCGTGAGGAACGGCTGGACGTGCTGCAACGCAGGATGACTGAGGCTGATCTCGATCAGAGTGAATATGAGTGGTACATCGATTTGCGGCGTTATGGAACGGTTCCACATGCGGGATTCGGACTCGGTTTGGAGCGAGTCGTTCAGTACGTCACCGGCATGGGTAACATTCGCGACGTGATTCCATTTCCCAGGACGCCCGGCAACGCAGATTTCTAGGCACCGTTGGCTTGCCGTTCGCTGTCAAACGTGTCAAAGGCTGGGGCTGCAGCGATGTTCGTACCAGATCCAAGGGACATACTGCTGAGGTTCAAGGGGCTCGCAGTTAGCGTCCCACCTGTTGGTTTATCCATCTTCAATGTTGAAGTCGAATGAGTGCAGGACGATTAGCTCCCTCACCGACGGGTGCACAGCATCTTGGGAACGCCAGGACCTATTTGCTCGCCTATTGGTCCGCCAGAAAGACGAACTCAAATCTCGTGCTGAGGATCGAGGACGTTGATTCGCCCCGCGTAAAACCTTGGGCTTCTCAGCAAGCCGTTGATGATCTGCGTTGGTTGGGAATTGACTGGGAAGAGGGTCCTGATGTTGGAGGCTCGAATGCTCCGTACGTGCAGACTGAACGATTGCAGTTGTATCGGGATGCGCTGCAACGCCTGATCGAATTGGGTCTGGTGTTCCCGTGCACTTGCACGCGCAAAGATATCCAGTCGGCAGGGTCAGCACCGCATTTCGATCATGAGCCAGCAGTCTATCCGGGGTTTTGCGCGGGCTGGAAACGGGGCGATTCGTTACCGGAGGAGGGAACGTATTGCTGGCGTTTTCGGGCCGGTACGCAACAACGTGAGTTTGATGATCTGGTTTTGGGGCACCACGAATGCGTTCCAGCAGATGCGTTGGGTGCCTTTCCCGTCACGCAGAAAAGTGGAGAACCATCCTATCAGTTGGCAGTCGTTGTTGATGATGCCGCGATGGGGGTCACCGAGGTGGTGCGGGGGAACGATCTGGTTGCCAGTACATTTCGCCAGATTGAGCTGTATCACGCACTTGGGTTGAATATTCCACGCTTTGCTCATGTGCCGCTGGTTTGCGGTACTGACGGCAGGCGTCTCGCCAAGCGGCATGGAGATACCCGTCTCAGCTTCTACCGAGAACAGGGTGTCTCGCCTGCTCGGATTATCACGTGGGCGGCAAGGTCCACAGGCATGATTTCCGAGCACGAGCATGTCGAGACAGCTGCTTCGGGAATTGAATATTTCGATTGGGGCAAGCTTCCACAGGAAGATACCCAAATCGATGCCGCCAGTTTCCGGTAAGCCGATTCGGATCGGCTCAAGTCGATGTAATGATTCCTGTACCCGGGCGAGGTGAATCGCGTTGTCGTTCAGGACCCAACGTCAGCACACGTCCAGCTACCATCAATCAATCGCCATGTTTGTCCGGTGGGGTTCTGGTCCCCGAGCAAAGCGGGTAGGCGATGTGGTCTTACATTGTCGTAGCTGGTGAGTTTGCCAAATCGTATTAGCGACGCGGGCACACCAACGGCAGTGAAACCGGGGTGCCCTGTTGCTGGATAGGGGCCACCATGATTCATGGCGGGGCTGACGGCAACGCCGGTGGGCATCTTGTCATTGAGCAAGCGACCAACTTTGGGAGCCAATTCAGCTGTCAGTGCCTGGCAGGCGTCATCATCGCTGCCATCGGTGGCACTATAGATGCAGCCTGTCAAATTACCTTCCAGATGACTGATTGCCACACACATTTGCGGAACGTCATCAGCAATCACGATCAACGCCGCGTTGCCGAAGGCTTCTGTTTGAAACCCTGTAGGGTCATCGAGAAATGCAGCAGCGGTGGTCATCATTAATGTATTGGCAAGTGCACAGCGATCGCTTTCCGGATTTCCACCGCCTGTCAGTAACGTAGCGCCAAGATCACATAGTTGTTGAACACTTGAGGCAAGGCTTTTTGCGACTGCTGGTGATAATAGTGTGCCGGGGGCTGCCTCGCTGAATTTTTCGGTGACCGTTTTTACGAAGGCATCGGAAATATCCGATTTTTGCAAAATCACTAAACCCGGGTTGGTGCAGAACTGACCGGTTCCCATCAGCACGCTGGTGATGAATTCATTCGCAATTTCGTCACAACGCTCTGACAATGCGGCCGAAGTCATGACAACTGGATTGACACTCGACAATTCCAGATAGATCGGTTTACCGGCTTGATCAGCGGCTGCTTTGAGTTTCAGTCCGGCGTTACGACTACCGGTGTAACCTGTGGCTCCAACGCGGGAGTCCGCAACCATTCGTTCACCCTCAGCGTGGCTGGTTCGGTAAAGCAACTGGACTGTTGCAGCGGGTAACCCCGTTTCCTTCGCGGCTTCAGCGGCTTCTCTGGCGAGCAGATAGGTGGTTTCGGGATGCGAACTGTTTGCCTTTCCGATCACGGGATTGCCCGCGGCGATTGCGGCAGCAAAGTCTCCTCCTGAAACACTTCCGAAGGCAAAGGGAAAGTTGTTGGGGCCAAAGATGCAAACCGGTCCGAGAGCTTCGTAGCAGGATCGAATTCCTGCCTTGGTATCGAACGTTGCCATCGCCCAGTTCCCGGTGCGGCAAGCCTGGGCTGCAGCACGTAGCTGATTGCTTGTGCGTGGCAACTCGACATCTGCCAACCGCGGACTTCTTGCTAAGCCGGTTTCGGAAAATGCCGCTTCAACAAGTGCATCTTTGGCAGCTTCGATTCGATCGGCATAGCATTCCAGAAAATCGGCAATTTTGTCAGCGGGTAACTGACGCAGTTTGCTGGCAGCATCGCTTGCGGCCTCAAGTGCGGCATCGCAGTCTTCCCAAAGACTGACGGGAAACTCAGTGGGCAGCAATGTGTTCTTGTTAGGATCTGTTGCTTTGAAGGTCTGTTCGTATTTGGCTTGCCGCCATTCACCAGCGATCAGAACAGGGCGAACGGTAGATTCAGCAGTCGACATGGGGAGATTCCTTGCGGTCCGGAAATAGCAGCTAAGCAGGAAGAGTCTTTGCAGGAAGTCTAAGCTTGAACGATTGGATTCGACAATGTGCCGATACCTGCGATTGAGATATGGACAACATCACCTGGCAATAAAGTGAAGTCTTTACTTGGTACGATTCCGGTGCCGGTCATCAGGAATCCACCAGCTGGCAGCGAGTTGTCGCGACCCAGCCATCCGACCAAATCCTGAAACGAACGAGCCATTTCGGCTCCGGAGGTCTGCTGGTCGAAAACCAGTTGATCATTGCGGTTGATCTTCAGATCCACGTGGAGTTCGTCCATCGCTGGCAAAGTGTCGTACAGCGTGATCCATGGCCCCAGCCCCGCGCATTGGTCGTAGCATTTGGCTTGTGGAAGATAAAGTGGATTTTCACCTTCAATATCACGCGAACTCATGTCGTTTCCGACGGTGAGACCAACGATTCGGAGCTGTGGACTCAGGACCAGCGTGATTTCCGGTTCAGGGACGTTCCACGTTGCATCACGTCGAATACGGAGGGGTTGCAAATGGCCACTGACGCGGTGGGGAGTCGCCTTGAAAAAAAGTTCCGGGCGATCAGCTTGATAAACGCGATCGTAGCAGGAAGCTGCTGCCTCGGACTCTTCCATGCGGGCTGTCTGGCTCCGCTTGTAAGTCACACCGGCTGCCCATACCTCCTGATTGTCAATCGGTGGAAGCCACCGAATGGAATCGTTTATTGGCAAAGGATCGTCGGTAGTCAGACCCTGTATGGCCGCAATCGGATTTTCAGCGGCGAGCAGTTCGGCGAGTGTCGAGAAAGAGTCACCAAGCTGTAGCGGTAGCAAATGATTGCTTTCCACGATTCCGACCCGAATCGAGTCGGCCTGATCAAAGAATTTTGTTACGTTCATGCAGCAAAGGATATCGAAAATACATCGCCGCGGGGAGCATTCATGAGCGATCTTGGCCCAACAAGCAACAAAAGCTCGAACACCCCAGTGGCCAGAAGTAGCAAGTTGGGGATTTTAGTCGGGGGTGTTCTGGTTTTGGTGGGTGTTGCGGCGGGATTCTGGATGCTGCGAGACAAAGGCGTTGGCGGCGGTGGCAGAGGAGTCGATCCTAAAACCAGCGAACAGCTTGAGTTGACCAGGGCCGCCTTGGCAGCGACCGAAAACTTGGAGGTCGTTGAGGCAGATGTCTTATGGTCCAAGCTTTTTAGTGAATCCAGTACAGATCAATCGGTAGCACTGAACCGAGCGATCAATCGTGTCCTCCGCGTTGACGATTTGTCTGCAAAAGCGACCAATGCATCGCTGGATGACAGCGAAAAGCAGAATGTTCGCCGGCAATTGCCTGACGCGATTTATGCCGCCATGCAGGCGATCGAGGATTTTGGAAAAGTGAGCCAGGACGATGCGTTGGCAATGTGGCTGGCAACCCGCGTTGATCTGCACGAAGCCGCCCTGTTGCCGGGTTTGTTAACCAAGCTTCAAAGGAACAAAGTCTACAAAGGCGTTTCCGCCGCGATTCGAGGCGAAGCGGGAAAGTCAAACAGAGTGCGGATCTTGGGTGGATCACTGATTCAAGTAGTTGAACAGTTGGAAGATCCTATCGACGGACTACCTGATGACCTGCTTGTTGATGCTGCGGATGCCATTGGGCAGTTATCCGAACAGCAACCAGATAATCTTTTCTTTGCCTTGCGGGCTGCTCGGCTCAATATCGCTACTCACGATCAAAAAGCGATAGTATTTGTCGAGCGATCCAATCGTTTAGCAAAGGCAATTGAGCCTTCGATTCGTCGCGAGACTCAGCCGATTGGAGTGACGCCGGACGAATTGGTTGCCGAGATTGTGGCAGCCATCCAGGCGGATAATTGGTCAGAGGCTGCGAATCGAATGTTGCTGTGGTTCAACGTCCTCAACAGTACCGAGATTGTGAAGACGGATCGCCGAAGGGCATCTCCGCATCCGCTTGACCTGTTGAGTTTTGATTCTTTACGTCGATTGTCTGCTAAGGCAGTGGCCGAATTGCCCCTCGATGCTGGTACAGGTGATTTTCAGTTTGATACACGGCCAGTCAATTCAGTTGAAGACAAACAAACAGTCCTGTCTCTCGACTTTGACCTTGATCTTGATCGCGATCTTGTCAGTGCCAGTGAGGATGGCCTGCTGGAGTTGTGGGAAAATGAGGGAGATGGCAGGTTCACCTCGGCGGGGCAGTTGCAGTTGAACATCCGGCCGACAGGGATGGTTGTCGCCGATCTGTTTCTCGTCGACAGCAGTGATCCAAGGCGTCTCCGAGCTGATCGCAAGCCAGCGGTGGAAGGTGAGCCTGATTATTCAGTCGCTTCGCGTCACAACACTTTTCAAAGTCTGCTGGTGTACGGTTTGGACGGCGTTCGGCTGGTGCAGCTCGATGGTCGCTCGTCTGTCGACGCTGAGTCCCGCATGTTGCTCGCTGACGGCGATCATGGTTTACAAGACGTTCGGGATGTGACCGTCGTCGTAACCGGCGACCTTGAAGCTGACGGTGATTTGGATTTGGTGTTGGCTACGAAGTCCGATGGCATACGTCTCTTCGCAAACCGGGGTAACCAAAGCTTTTTTGAAATCGGGCAGGTCGAGAATGCGTTCTCCGGTGACGACCCGGTTTCCGCCATGTCTCTGATTGACCTTGATCGTGACTTGGATCTCGATGTGGTTACTGCACACAAAGCCAGTGGCAAAGTTGGCATGCTGGAAAACCTGCTGCATCTTCAGTTTCGCGGCCGTTTTTTTGACGAAATACCGCCCATTGAAAACGCTTCCTTCATTACCGTTGAGGACATTGATGGAAATGTGTCCTGGGATCTCGTGGTGGCCGGCACGGGTGGCGTGTCAATTGTGTTTTCGCAAACGGCGGCAGCCAATGCGTGGACTGTTGATCGTGTCGAACGGAATGAGCATCCTGCAGAGGCTGCTCTTGTCGCTGATCTGGACAATGATTCATGGATGGAAGTTGTTGCCATCACAGCTGAGGACACTGCGATCTCACGAATTGGGCCTTGGGGGTTCCGTGATTGGCAAACGATCAAATCAGCAGCATCGGCCAGCCAGTTGATCGCAGCTGAATTTGACGGTGACGGCACGCTCGATCTCGCAGGTCTAACAGCACAGGGTATCGGCCTGCTGCTAAATCGTACGACGCCGATGGGGCATTACGTTGATGTGCGGTTCAAGGGGATTGATGACAATGCCAGTGGACGAGTGAATCACTACGCAGTGGGCAGCGTTCTGGAGATGCGGTTTGGCCCGCATTACCGCGCCAGAATTGTGCGGTCTCCCTCAACACACTTTGGGCTGGATGGTTTTGATAGTGCAAGCACGGTACGCGCGATCTTTCCCAACGGGCTGACTCAAACGGTCCGTGATCCGAAAGTGGATTCGCTGGTTGAGGAGGAGCAGACTCTGAAAGGATCCTGCCCTTACCTTTATGCATGGGATGGAGAAAAGTACGTCTTTCAAACGGACTGTCTTTGGGCGGCTCCGCTTGGGTTGCAGGTTGCTCGTGGCATCGTTGCCAAAGATCGCCCTTGGGAATACCTCAAGATCGATGGAGATCAAATTCGCCCACGAGGCGATCATTACGATTTTAGAATCACCGAAGAGCTGTGGGAAATTGCATACTTTGACAAGGTCGCCTTGCAAGTGGTCGATCATCCTGCGGATGTTGATATTTGGACGAATGAGAAAGTTGGTCCCGGGCAGATCGCGACCCCAACCATCTTTGCTTTTTCCCCGGAGAATCGGCAAACTGTAGTGGCAGGCAGCGATACCTTTGGGCGTGACGTGACAAGAAAACTGGCTGCCGTCGACCGTGACTTTGTGCAAGGTTTTGACCGTCGTCTCAGGCAAGGACTGTGCGAGCCCCACTGGGTTGACTTGGATTTTGGGGCAGCCCTGACTGATCTCGGAAACGCACCACAGGGTCAGCACATCTATCTGGTACTGACAGGATGGATCTTGCCGACCGATACCTCTTTGAATATCCAAATCGATCAGAATCCGTCACTCGGCCCGCTGGAGTTTCCATCGGTTTGGGTCCCTGATTCTGGAGCTGATTCGGGTTGGCGAAAGGCCATTGAGTACATGGGTTTCCCGGGAGGCAAAACCAAGACTATCGTTGTTGACGTCAGTGACATCGTGAATCATGAGGATCCAAGATTCCGAATTCGCACCTCGGCTCAGATTTATTGGGACTGTGCCGAGGTAGCGATTCAGGACGAGCCAGCTGAGTTTCGGGTTCAAAACGTCGATTTATTGAACGCGGAAGTCGCTTTTCATGGTTTCTCGGCTCGGTTGCGAGGCGATTCATCCCAACCGGAGACTTACGATTATCAGCAGGCAAATCTTGCTGCTCGTTGGCCACCACTGACCGGGGTGCTTTCGCGTTTCGGCGATTGCACCAATTTGGTTCGTGAGTGGGACGACAAAATGGTGGTGATGAGTTCGGGGGACGAAATCAGACTCCAGTTTTCCTTGCCTCAAACGGCATTGCCGGAAGGCTGGCAGCGAGATTTTATTTTCCATAGCGTTGGATGGGACAAGGATGCGGATTTGAATACACTTACGGGACAGTCCACTTTGCCGCTGCCTTACCGAGAAATGACCCACTATCCACCCCCTGCTGGCTCTCAAGCCAAGAGTGAACAGCTGAGGCGGATCAATGAGTCTCACTTGCAACGTAGACAGTCTTTTCGTTCTTTCTGGTTTCGGCAAGAAACTGCGAGTGTGACGCGTTTTGAGAACCGCTAATCGACGGTAAACAACTGGGGGACGATTGGCGAATGGCTGGATTTTGATGTCTGTTTGATTATTCACCCTGGTTTGGGTAAACAATTGCCCCCTTCGCTGCGTCATAACAGGAGTTTTCTTTTCTCAGTCTCGAATAGTTCGTATGGCACACAACGCTGCCACTTCGGGTGGGGATTCGTCTCAACAGCCCCCTCCTAACGTGTCGAATAAAAAAACGCCAATTCGTCCAGTGACACCTAGATTACGGGTGGTGCTTTACGTTGTGTTGACGCTTTTTGGCGTTCTTGCTGCCAACGGGATGTATCTGACGTCGATCACCTGGCTTCAGGAATTCACGGGTGAGGTCTATGAGACGCATTTCTACCAATTGATGTTTCTGATGCATCTTGGGTTGGGATTGCTACTGATCCTTCCTGTCGTTGTCTTCGGCTTCCTGCACATGTGGCGTTCCAGAAACCGTCGCAATCGTCGGGCTGTCAAAATCGGCTACGCGCTGCTCGCGGTCGCGCTGACCATCTTGGTCAGTGGGTTACTGCTGATGCGTGTCGGTTCCTTCTCGATTGTCAATCCAACGACCAGGGATCTTGTTTATTGGATGCACTTTCTGACTCCTTTAGCTGCAGTCTGGCTCTATTGGTTGCACCGACTTGTCGGGCCTCGAATCAAGTGGCATGTCGGTCGTCGTGTAGCGTTGGCGATTGGTTGTTTCGTCGTCCTGATGGTTGGTTTTCAGGCATCGGATCCAAGGATCAGTGGGGATGAATCGCCACTGGATGGTGACAAATACTTCGAACCTTCTTTGGCACGTACCGCAACAGGAAAATTCGTATCAGCCAAAACTCTTATGAACGATGAGTATTGTCTGAAATGCCATGAGGATATTTACGATTCGGCGCTTCACAGCGCCCACAAACTCAGCAGTTTTAATAACCCCGCTTACCGTGCTTCGGTTCGTGAGACACGTAAGGTGGCGACCGAACGAGCGGGTTCGGTTCAAGCTTCGCGATGGTGCGCCGGTTGTCACGATCCAGTCCCCTTCTTCTCGGGAAGGTTTGACGATCCCAACTACGACGATGTGAACGATCCCACGGCACACGCTGGTATCACTTGTGCCGTGTGTCATGCAATTCAGTCGGTCGATAGTCATGTTGGTAACGCTGATTATACGATTGACGAACCCAAACACTATCCGTTCGCTTACAGCGACAATCCAATTCTGTCGGAACTCAACTTGCTGATGGTGAAGGCGAAGCCTGCGTTCCACAAGCATGAAATGCTGAAACCACTGCACAAGACTCCTGAATTCTGCGGCACGTGCCACAAGGTCTCGCTACCGGGTGAGGTCACTGCCTATAAGGAATTTTTGCGTGGGCAAAACCATTACGACAGCTACTTGTTGAGCGGCGTTTCAGGGCATGGTGCAAGAAGTTTTTATTATCCGCCGAAAGCCGAGGCAAATTGCAACGAGTGTCACATGCCGGCCGTCGCCAGTAATGAGTTCGGTGCAAAGTACATGGAACAGTTGGGTGGCCTGGGTGTTCACACCCATGCCTTCCCCAGCGCTAATTCGGCGTTGGGTCACTGGATGGGAGACAAGGAACAGATCGAATTGCATCGTTCCTATCTGACGGGAACACTTCGTGTGGATCTATTCGGATTGCGACAGGAAGGTTCGATTGATGGTGTTTTGAACGCGCCGCTGGCGGATTCGGCTAACGTCGAAAAAGGTCAAACCTATCTGATCGAGACTGTGCTGCGAACAATGAAACTGGGACACCACTTCAGCCAGGGGACGACCGATTCAAATCAGATCTGGATCGAGATGACCGCCAAACAGGGCGATCAACTGATTGGTCACAGCGGGCATCGTGATGAACGCGAGGTCGTTGATGCGTGGTCTCATTTCGTGAATACCTTCATGCTGGATCGTGAGGGGAATCGAATCAATCGCAGGAACGCCCAGAATATTTTCACGCCGTTGTACAGTCATCAGATTCCTCCGGGGGCAGGACAGACAGTCCACTACAAATTGGCAGTGCCCGAGGACTCCGACGAACCCATTGTCGTGACCGCCAAACTGCTTTATCGAAAGTTTGACACGGAGTATCTTGATTACATTCGTCGCGACCGTGACCCGGCCGTTGATCCGCTTGACTTGGGACTCGAAGGGGACCCCAACGATCTGCCAATCATTGAAATCGCCAGTGATCAAGTGACTCTGAATGTTGTGGAGACGGCCGATGCGGCGACAGTGGATGCATCTGCTGAGTCTGTCGCTGATGGGATTCCGCTGTGGCAACGCTGGAATGACTACGGGATCGGCTTGCTGTTGAAAGGAAAAGCCGAGTTGAAACAGGCGGGGGAAGCCTTTGAAGAAGTGGAGGCATTGGGCAGATATGATGGACCACTGAACATGGCAAGGGTCCAGTTCGCCGAGGGCGATCTGAATGGCGCAACCGATTCACTTCGCAGGGCTGCGGACATGGATCCGCCACCTCCCTCGTGGACACACAGTTGGTTAAGTGGGATTGTGAACCGTCAACAGGGCAACCTCGAAGCAGCTGCCGATTCCCTTCGTGCTGTGCTGCAGACCAAGGTGCCTGAGCGAGGTTTCGATTTTTCACTCGATTATGCCGTTCGGAATGCCTTGGGCCTGACGTTGGTCGATTTGGCACAGCGCGCAGAAGTGATGGGTAACGAGAAGGGTTTTGAGGAAATCGTTCAGGATGCAATCAATCAGTTCAATCAGGTATTGAATGTCGATTCCGAGAATGTGACAGCTCATGCAAATCTGGCCGAGATTTACGGACTGATCGGTAACACTGAGAAGGAACAGCATCACCGTACACTTCACACTCGATACAAACCGGATGACAATGCGTCGGAACTTGCAATGCCTGCTGCGCGACGCAGATATCCTGCAGCAAACCATGCCGCAGAGGCTTTAGTGATTTACGATCTGCAACGCACTGTTTCAGAGGCGAACTCGCCAACGGATGTGCCTACCGCCGATTGATACGGAAACTCATGAACAATCACGAAGACGACCCGATTGAAGAGGAAGACGTACAGAATGACGCGGTGATTGCGATTGCACTGCGTGCTTCTCTGGTTGTGATCATGTTGCTCGGTCTGCCTGTCATCGTATTTCTGATCTACCTGAATATGAATCAGGCTAAGCAAATCTCGACCGAAGTGGAGGTTACTCTGCCAGACGAGCGCCAAGCCAACGAGCAAGAGATACCCTCATTGATCATGACCGACATGAGGGATTCAAGTGGAGTCGAATTTGCGCACGAATCGGGGCGTGAGGGAAAAAAGTTGCTGCCCGAGACGATGGGCAGTGGCACCGCGGTATTGGATTACAACGGCGATGGCCATCTCGATCTGGTGCTAGTCAACTCCAGTCGCTGGCCCTGGGATACCCGAGGTCCAAAAGATTCCCCCAGCAAATTGTATGCTGGTGATGGTGCATTTCACTTCGAAGATGTTTCCGAGCAGGCAGGAATCGATTTTACAATGTATGCAATGGGAACAGCGGTCGGTGATTACGACAACGATGGTGATCCAGATATCTTTCTGTCAGCCGTTGGAAAGAACCGTCTCCTGCGGAACGACGACGGGAAGTTTCAGGATGTGACTGATGAGTCAGGAGTGGGCGGGGCCGAGGATGCTTGGGGTACCAGTTGTGGATTCTTTGATTACGACAATGACGGTTTACTCGACCTGTTCGTTTGCAACTACGTTGCTTGGAGTAAAGATGCGGATCTAAGTCAGAATTTCACGCTGGATGGTGAGTCGCGTGCTTACGGTCCCCCCAAGGCCTTCGCCGGTTCGTTTTCCTATCTGTACCACAACGACGGTGGTGGCAAGTTTACTGATGTTTCGGAGACCGCTGGAATACAGATCAGGAATGATGCAACTGATGTTCCGCTTGGCAAAGCGATGGGGCTTGCACCAGTTGATTTCAACGGTGATGGTTGGATCGATATTGTCGTGTCGAATGACACGGTCAGGAATTTTTTGTTCGAGAATAATTGCGATGGTACGTTTTCCGAAGTGGGTCGTATGTGCGGGATCGCTTTTGATCGCAGCACCGGAAATGCGCGTGGAGCGATGGGGATCGATACCGCCGAGTTCCGGGACGACGGAACGCTGGCGATTGGAATCGGTAACTTTGCAAATGAGGCCAGTGCTTTGTACATGGCTCGCGCCGGAAAAAAACAATTCATTGATGCAGCGATGTATACCGGTTTCGGTCCTCCGACACGGCAGGGTCTGACATTCGGGTTGTTCTTTTTTGACGCTGATCTGGATGGACGCCTCGACGTACTTGGCGCGAATGGTCACCTGGAAGAGGAAATCTCAAAGACCCAGAAAACGCAGCGCTACGCCCAACCGCCCCAGTTGTTTTGGAATGCTGGACGCGACGCAAAAAGCGAGTTGGTTCTGGTTCCCAAGGCAACTGTGGGAGACGCGTTTTACCAGCCGATTGTGGGGCGGGGCGCAGCTTTTGGGGATTTTGATGAAGACGGAGATCAGGATGTTGTGATTTCTGTCAGTGATGGGGCACCGGTCCTGTTCCGAAACGATCAGGACACCAGCAATCACTGGTTGCGAGTTGAGTTGGAAGGCACCCAGAGTAATCAGGATAGTATCGGAGCGATTGTCGAACTTCACGTCGGTGATCGTGTCCAGACGCGGAGTGTGATGCCGACGCGCAGTTACCTTAGCCAATCTGAGAAAACGGTCACCTTTGGTCTCGGCGATCAGGATTCAGTTGATTTTGTGACTGTGGTCTGGCCCGGTGGCGAGCGTGAAAAATTCCCCATCTCCGGGATTGATCAGACTGCTCAGTTGCGGCAGGGTGACGGGAACAAGTAGCTTGCGTCTTGCAGACAGTGTGTCATCAGTACGCAACGGCGGGGTAACCTTGACTGCACAATGGTGTTTCCAACCAGTGAGTCATGCGATGTGCTGCAATTCTGGTCGGAGTCGATAACGTATCTCACCACCAACAATCGTGTGGGTTGCCCGACCTCGCAATGAGTGGCCATCGAGGGGACTGCTGATACAGTGGGATCGAAATTGCGTTCCGTTGACTGTCCAGTTCTGGTTCGGATCAATGATGACGATGTCTGCTGCTGAGCCTGGTCGCAAAGAGCCTCCGGCAATTCCGGCGATCTTTGCGGGTGCCGTGGAAAGTCGATCAACCGCTGCGCTCCAATCAAGTAACTGCTCGTTAATCATGTAAGTGATGGTGGTGGCGAGGGTTGTTTCCAAGGCTGCTCCACCAAAGGGCGAAAGATCAAGATCGTCCATCTTCTTTTCTCGACTCCGCGGCATGTGTCCGCTTTGAATGGCGTCAATCGTTCCATCTGCAACGGCTTTCTGCAATGTTTCCACATGTTTTCCACTGCGCAGCGGGGGATGAACCTTGTACTTCGAATCAAAGGATCTCAGTTCGACATCGGAGAGGCAGAGATTGTGAGGACAGACTGATGCGGTGACATCAATTCCTCGTGATTTGACTCTGCGGATCATGTCCACTGCACCCATGGTGCTGACTGGGCCCACGTGCAAGCGACCCGAGGTGGCCTCGGCCAGTCGAACGTCTCGGGCGACGGCAAGGTCTTCCGCTTCGGTTGGAAGCCCTTTCAAGCCCAGCACTAGAGATATCCGGCCATCATGCATCATGCCGTTTTCAGCCAACTCAGGTACTTCTGGCCGATCGATGATTGGCAGATCGAACATGCGGCAATACTCAAGAGCTCGCTTGAGCAGTGCATCATTGGGCATGGATTTTGGTGCATCGCTGAAAGCCACGGCTCCAGCGTCCGCAAGCAAACCTAATTCCGCCATTTGATCACCCTCGCGACCTTTGCTCAGGCATCCAATCACATGGATACGGGCTCCGCGTGCTTTAGTGGCTTTCTGACGGACGAATTCGACGCCACCGGGGGAATCGATGCAGGGTCTTGTGCTGCTGCAACAGAGCACTGATGTGTAGCCACCAGCCAGAGCTGCGTGACTGCCCGATTCAATGGTCTCGTCTTCTTCGTTCCCCGGTTCACGTAATTCAGCTCCAAGATCGACGAGTCCGGGTGCCACAATTTTTCCGCTGGCATCGAGCCGGTCGCAATCCGTGGGAATGTCAGCATCAGCGGGATCAATTGCTGCGACGCAACCATCAATCACCAGTAGACGCGCCGAACGATCCAAATTCTGACTGGGATCGACCAGTCGACCATTCTCAATCAGTAAATCTCTGTTGGCTGTTTCGTTCATGGACTTTTGTTGTCTAACTCATCGCTGTCGTGAGGACGATCAATCAGCGGGTGAACTCTTTGCGTTGGCCTTGGCGCGTTCGTTCGCTCCGGAAAGCAGCCAAAGTGCTGCCATACGGACAGCTATGCCATTGTTGACTTGTTCCAGTATGACGGAGTGTGGGCCGTCGGCGACTTCTGGCGTGATTTCGACGCCACGATTAATCGGACCTGGCGCCATGATCAGAATGTCATCCTTGGACTTCCGCATCCTTGCGCCATTCATGGCGTAAAGTGCGGCGTACTCATGCACGCTGGGAAACAGCCTTGCGCGTTGCCGTTCAAACTGTATTCGCAGCAAATTGAGCACATCGCAACGCGGCAAAATGTCATCCAAGTGATGAGCGACTTCAAAGCCAAGTTCGGTCCAACGCGGGCTGACCAAGGTGGGCGGTCCACAAATGATGACATGTGCCCCAAGTTTGCTGAGACCCCAAATATTGCTCCGTGCTGTACGACTATGGGCAATGTCACCGACCAACGCGACGGTCAGCCCTTTGATGTCGCCTCGATGCTGTCGGATCGTTAATATGTCGAGAAGACCCTGAGTGGGGTGCCCGTGGGGACCATCACCAGCGTTGAGCACACAGCAATCAAGTTCTCGAGAAAGCAGATGGGGTGTGCCAGGAGTACCGTGTCGGGTCACGACCCATTCAACGCCCATGGCTTCAATTGTCTTCGCTGTGTCGATAAAGGTTTCTCCCTTGGCGACACTGCTGCCCGCACTGCTGAACTCAACGGTGTCAGCACCCAGACGCTTGGCTGCAAGTGAGAAACTGTTCCGGGTTCTTGTGCTGTTCTCGAAAAACAGGTTCGCACAGGTTTTTCCAGCGAGTAACGAAATTTTGTTACGGCAGCCCTGCGTCATTTCCTTGAGTTGTTGGGCCACATCAAGAATGGTGGAGATTTCCTCCGCCGAGAGGCTTTCCAAATCAAGTAAATGACGTCGGTGCCAATTCTTTGGAAACGTCAGATCTGGTTGAACCGCGTTGGACATCGTCGGGAACGGCTTGAGAGAGAGCAATGATGTTTGCGTTGGCAACACGTTAAGCGATTCGGACTGTGACGGCGAGGACCCCAGAATCTTTTTCTGGCGGAATCCTAACGTCCGGCCCTCATTCGCCCCCGGTTTTCCAGCACATCGGAATTAGCATCAGCCACGAAAAAATCAGGCATAGCCCGCCCAAGGGCGTGATCATTCCCAGTTTTGGTGTATTGGTAAGCACTAGCAGGTAGAGGCTGCCGCTAAACAGGATTTGGCCTGTCAAACTGAAACGCAACGCCCAACGCCGCCATCGCTCTGAGCCGAATGGAACGGCAGCCAATGCCAGTAACATGACTGACTGCAGCAAGTGATAACGTACGCCAACATCGTATTGGTCTAATCGTTTTGCGATCAATTGCTTCTCATAGCCGCGGCTTTCAAAGACTGATTCCAAGCCATGAGCACCAAAGGCACCCACGAGGACTCCCAAAGCGCCCGTGATCGCCGCGGCCATCAGAATTCGTCGAGAAAGACGTTCTGAACTCATTGTCCGATCAATTTGTCGACAGCTGAAATCAAGCGTTCCATTGGGAAGGGCTTGCGAATGTAGTCGCTGACACCCAGAAGCTCAGCATAAGCTTTGTGCCGGCTCCCCTCGTTCCCGGTAATCATGATCACCGGCAGCGGCTCTGTTCTGAGGCGACGCAATTTTTCCAAGACAAGAAAACCACTTCGCTTGGGCATCATCATGTCCAGCACAATCAGATCGGGGTTCTCTCGTTCTGCAAGCGCAAGCCCCTGATTACCGTCGCGGGCGATAACAACTGTATGACCCGCCCCTTCGAGAGCGTAACGCACTGCTTCAATGATCTCATAGTCGTCATCGACAAGCAGCACTTTCTTTCCACTCGAGGCGGCTGAAACTGGTGATGTCTTTGGCTCCGGCTGATCACTACTGTTCAAATTATCAGTTGAAGGCATGGCGTTGTTCATCATCTTATTGGTGTCGCTCCGGTTCCAACGCCATCGCGGGAAGGGAAGCGGTCATGTCTGGTTTTTGATCATTGTACCCCATGGTTCATGACTCAACACGACTCAAGGGGCTGAAACCAGTCAA
Organism: Rubripirellula sp.; assembly: GCA_028823035.1. Taxonomy (GTDB): domain Bacteria; phylum Planctomycetota; class Planctomycetia; order Pirellulales; family Pirellulaceae; genus Rubripirellula. The sequence goes on along the minus strand of JAPKCI010000035.1, from coordinate 18,401 downwards.
ACCAGGTTCAGTTGCTCGAATAAAGAGTGGGGCTGGATGTCCAGCGATCCGAGTCACTGACTGATGATCCCGCGGCGACATGCCGCATGATCCATTCATTCAGATCACGCAGCACGATTGTGTTCATTTCGTCGTCGCCAGGATACTGACGGACCTCAACTCGGCTGCCAATCGTCATCGAAGTCTGGCAGTCCATTTTAAGATTTTTCTCGTTGTAAAGAGCGTTTTCACTTCCCCACTGCCATAGCATGGGAAGACGGCGTTCACGAAGCTGTTGAATGTTGCGAATTGCACCATGCGGCATAAGGCCACCCAAAGAAATAACACCAGCGAAACGTTCAGGTTCACGCATGGCGATTCGCAATGCCATCGTCCCACCTTCCCCATATCCAGCCAGGATAATGCGATCGGTGTGGATCGAGAAACGCTCTGCCGCAGCTTCAACCGCTTGCGATACTGCTTCCTGCGTGGTGGCAATGCCGGCGGGACTGTGATGCCAATCAAAGCGATGGCCAATTGAGTCAACCGCCTTGGTCCCACGAATTCCCACGCCGATATAGTTCCGCAAGCTGATGTGCGGCATCACCTGATCGACTTGATTCTCGTTGAAACCGTTGCTGTGGAACCAGATCACTAACGGATACTGGTAGTCCGAGGCGTAGTGCACCGGGAGAAAAAAACTTCGGTGCGAGGTGTTGTGCGACCACTCGTCGGCTAGGAAAAACGAAGCTTTCGAGGTATTTGATTCTGCTTCGCCGCTGTTCCACTCACTGGAATGGGATTTCGGCTTGTCGGATCCCGATCCCGTGGGGTGGCTCCATGACATCGACTTGTGAAAACGTCTCATGGGTTTCCGCGAAAAGAAAGGCGATGTTGAATACAACGTGGTGAGAAAAAAGTTCACCGCGCAAATGATCGACCCAAAAAGTAAGGCCTCGCTTGGACCGATGTCAACGCTGATGCGATTCCAAGGCTGCGAAAAAGTCGATTTCGCTGTTTTGAAAAACGGAATATCCGTTCGTAGCTCAAGCTGATAGCAATTGATCCATGGTTGCTACCAATTGCTTCACCGCATCAACACTATTCTGAAAATCGGCTGTTTCATTGTCAGTTAGGTCGAGTTGGATGATCTTTTCGACTCCACCACTGCCCATCACTACGGGAACGCCAACATAGTAACCCCCAACGCCATACTCCTGATCGCATAGTGCAGCAACTGGAAGGACTCTTTTTTTGTCGCGAACGACGGCTTCCACCATTTGAGCGCAGGCTGCCGCAGGTGCGTAGTAAGCGCTACCTGTTTTCAACAAGGAAACGATTTCAGCACCACCTTTGCGGGTCCGATCAACGATTTCTTCCAAGCGAGATGATTCGATCAACTGTGTGATTGGGATACCTCCAACGCTGGTGCAGCTTGGAATAGGCACCATTGTGTCACCATGGCCACCCATAAGGAGTGCACTGATGTCCTCCACGCTTACGCCCAGTTCCATTGCAAGGAAAGTCCGATAGCGAGCCGTGTCGAGGACACCTGCTTGGCCGCACACCCGAGCGGAGTCAAATCCGGTAACTTTCCACATTTGCTGAACCATTGCATCCAGCGGATTGCTAACAACGATCACGACGGCGTTGGGACTGGTTTCTTTGATCTGTTTGCCGACGCTGGTCACGATTTTGGCATTCGTGCTCAGCAGGTCGTCTCGGCTCATGCCTGGTTTACGGGGGATACCGGCTGTAACGACGATCACATCGCTGTCGACAGCATCGTCGTAGGAAGTTGTGCCAATGATGTTGGAGTCGAAGCCAAAGATCGGCGAGGCCTGCATCAGATCGAGTGCTTTTCCGCGTGGCATGTCCTCGGTGCGGGGAATGTCCAACAGGACAATATCGCCCAGTTCCGCGGCAGCGCACCAGTGTGCACACGTCGCTCCTACGTTTCCGGCTCCAATGACAGTGATTTTGGCGCGGCGCATGTTGTCGGCCTCTCCGTGAAAGAATGCGGTTGTTGTTTTAGCATTGGCTAGAATGCGACCGATATCGTGGCCCTTGTGACGGTCTGGTCAAGTAGTCGATGGATTGGATCGCAGCGGAGGGCCACACAATCACCGGATTCTGAGGCTTTCAGCCTCCTTTTCTTTTTTCCGTTGTCGCACTGCACGGTCGCGAGTTTCGGTCCGACGCTGCCATGTCCAGATCCCGAGAATTCCAAAAATCACAGAGACGGCGGCAATGCTTCCAATCAAATTGACCCCCGTCGGGTCATTTGAGTCTGGCTCGACATTTCGTATTTCTGCTGCGATCAGTAGCGGCCCAAATTGTTCACCGCCCCCATGTTGAGCCATGAAATCGGTGTCGTAGCTCCAGAGTCGAAAGAAAAATCCATCCACCTGAATCATCATTTTCACCTCGGAAACGATCGCATCGCCCCCTTCCTGCACGCGTATCGTTTTCTCCAAGAAAACTGGTAATTCACGTATCACAAGGGACACAGGATATCGATTGTTGAAGGTGGCGGGCGGGCCATCATTACCATCGGCGCGTTCGATTTGGACAACGATTTTTCCCAAGTCACCCACCGCGTCAATTTGATAATAGTGATCACTTCCAAGCTGGGTCTGACGCTGTGGTTCCGTGACCGCGATGCGGGTGACCAGCACGGTTTCAAGGTCCATGTTGATCCACTGGCCAGCGAGGTCAGCGGAACCCTGTAGTAGAGTGACCGGTTCGATCGAAGTCGGTTTCGGAGTTTGCGTCTTGCTTTTCAACTCTGCAGCCGCAGCCATCATGGCATAGAAAGCGTCGCCATCTTCGGACATCAGCGGGCGACGATTTCTTGAGCCCAGATTGGACAGCAGGCTGATGTCGACGCCAGCGTTGCGAAGCAATTGCCAGCCGATGATGGAAGACGATTCCGGAAACCAACGCAGCCGAATGCAGGCGATTGCCGTTACGTGATTTGTGTTGCTGTCGGCGTCGCTATCGAGTTGCATCGCGACGCCCACCCCCTTGACACGATCGCCAACTTGCACGTCGGCGGGCAGCGGTAAAGTAATGACTCTGGTTTGGCGACCATTTTGTTCGCGGACTGCGAGTACTTGTAACTTTGTGAATTCCAGAAATTCAACCAGCTTTTTTGGAATGGGCAAGATTTGCAGACCTTCGATCACGCCGTCAACTTCGACGGCGTCGCCAATCGCGATCGTCGCAGAGTCTGCCTCGGTTGGAACAGAAGACTTGCGGGACGCTCTTTCCTGCAATTCCGCGGGATTCACCGATCGCAGTCGGTATATTAGCTTTGCGAGTTCGCTCAGACTTTCTTCATCGGTGGGCGGGTATGTCGCTGCAATGCGATCCGCAGTGAAGCCGCTAAGCAGTGGTATGACAGATTCACCCCCAAGCCCCCAGGTGGATCGAGCGACCACGATTAGAAATACGAGTGCGGTCAGAAGCGGCCCGCGATGGGTCACAAGCAAGTCCATGGCGTTCGTGGATTGAGAACAACGGGTGTGGCGGCGGTTGGTCAGATTCCAATCCTTCATGGATGCTCCTGTTTTGCTCCGGCTGAGTGGGGCGAGGTCTGCTCGACCAGACCTTTGAGGAACTCATCGGGTTCTTGGCGGTAGGCTGATCGTAATTCTCGGGATCGATTTGCCGTCGCAGCGGTTCGCCACATTAAAATGGCTGCCAGAATGATACCAAAGAGGCATGAGAGCGAAATAATTACCCAGAACTGTTGTGTCGATACCGTTTTCTTCGACGTTTCAAGTGGCTGTTCGTTGTTTGCAAAGGGTGCGTACGTAATGCGACCAACCACAACAGGTGTCAGGTCTGCTCCCGCACCGGATTGGTAGGCAAGTCGTTTCAGAAAACGTCCTACGACGGTGATTTGTGGGCCTTCGGTGGTGGTGGTCTCGCTATCGATTTCCGTGACGATTTGCGGTGCATCGGGGACGATTGCCACGATTGGACGGTCCGCTCCCTCGGATGGCTTTAGCCAGAGCTGCCAGTAATCATCAATCTTGTAGGGGTTCTCACGAGCATCAATCCGTTCAGCTCGGGCGACAGTGCCATGAACGGTCACCAGTTGATCCAGAAATACTTCGGGTTGCTGCAGCAGTGGCAAGACACCAACAGCGGCAATCCCGGAGTGTGGCATCTGACTGGCTTCGTCCAGGCATCGGTAGAACCGGTCAAAATCTGCCGATCTCCAGACGCTGCCGTCAATGACTCGACTTGCCGCAGCGTTATCCAAAGCTGCCAGGAAAGCGTGCTTTTGTTCGAGTCCGGAGTACTTTCCCGTTTTCGAACTGACCAAATTGCCGGCGATATCACCGATCGCCTGTTGCCAAGCTTCGCGTTGCGTTAAATCAACAGTGGGGTCAGAAGTGATCGTTTGAACGATTGTATCGATTGAATCAGGGATCTTTTCGACTTTTAGACCGTGAAGGGATCTCGAAAGCGCGACCATCCAAATGATTTGTTCTTCACGAGGCAGTTGTTCAACGACTTGATTGGCAAACTGGCGATCTTTGGGGGAATGCTTAACTTGCCGGGGCTCTTGCGGCCCGTTTTCCACCAAAGCCGAGCCGTTTGACACTGCTGAGGGCAACTTTGCCGCAGCTCCGCCCGCTTCTGTGGTCACGGGGCCAAAAAAAGTCCGGTAAACTGCTGGCTGCGCGGCTTGCCGCATGACAACGACGACAAGGGTGAGTCCAATCACCAAGCGGATCAGCCTGCGGAAGGTTCTTGCAGACTCACCCCGAGGGATTCTTCGGCGGTAAAGATTGTCATCATTGAACTGAGAGGGAATCCGCATCGGCAGGCCTGCTAAGTGGGCTATGCTTGAAGGGGGCGTGAACCCCTCTTAATCTAGTGTTTCTGGTCGGGCTTGCATTTAACTATTGAATTCAATAATCACTTTGCTTCAATTATCTCCGTGACAACTTTTCTCCTCGAACCACACAAACACCCTATGCCACTGTTTTCAGGATGTCGGGGTCAGCTGCGATTTTCACGCGGAATCGTCTTGATATTGGTTTCGGCAACGTTGAGCCCGGTTTTTGCCGCGGGCGAGCCAGCCAAAGAGTTTATCAATCAACTCCGGGCAGCAAAGTACTTTGATACAGCCCTCGCGTATCTCGATCGTCTCGACAAGTATCCGGGGGTCCTCCCGGAATTCAAGAGTGCGATTGCACTCGAGAAAGCCCAGACCTACATCGAGCAAGCCGTCAGTTCACGCAACGGCAATAAACGGGATGAGTACTTTCGACTGGCTGAGGAGCAAATCGTCAGTTTCCTGAAACAGGTCGGCCATCCACGGTTATCTGAAGCGAGATTGAAGATTGGCAAATTGCAGTTGGTTCGCGCGACCCAATTGATGGTAGGCGAGCCGGATGATGCGAAGCGAAAAGAAGCGGCAGTTTCCTACCTGGCTGCATCAAAGACGTTTGACGAGATAGTAGAGACGCTGCGTGCCAAGCTGAAAGAAATGCAGGGTGCAAAAGCCCAAGGTGCGGCCGCAAAGAAACAGAGAGATCAGTTTCGCGGTGAATTTCTGCAGGCAATGAACAGTGCGGCAGAAGCTCGACGTTTGGCTGCCGGCACCTTGCCCGACCCGGCGAAAGATGGAAAGGAGCTTCTGGAGCAGGCACTCAAGTCATTTATGGAGTTGAGTGAAAACTATGGCGGCTATGCGCAGGGAGCGATTGCTACTCTGCAGCGAGGTCAGGTCGAAGAACAGCTCGGCGAGAAAGAGAAAGCGTTGGATAGTTACATTCGCATGCTTGAACAGCCCGATGCGGATGCCTTGCGTGACGCGAAGTTTCAGGCCGTGAACGGGATCATTCGTTTGGGCCTTGAAAAGACGCCGCTGGATTACAAAATCGGAATCGCACGCGGTCAGCCAGTGTTGGATGGGGCTCGACCCAATGAACGTACTGCCTCGAGTGTTCAGGATTTACGCATCGCTTTGGCACAGGCTTACTTGCGTCGTTCAGAGGACACGGAAGAACTAAAGCCGGTGGAACAGAAGCGAGCTCTGTCCGCAGGACGTCAGCTCTTGAATACGGCCAGCAAGATTCCGAGTCCGCAAGCCGAAAAAGCGATCGAAATGTTGGCGAAGATAGGTATTGATCGGGAGGCACCGCCCCAAATGCCCACGGCGGAGCAACCGGAAAGTTTGCGGGATGCCTGGGAAAAAGCGGGTGCGTTGCAGCAAGTGATGGAGCAACTAGAGACAACCCAGACATTGTTGAAAAAGGAACCACCCACTCCAGCCCAACGCCAGCAGATTATGGATGTCTCCAAGCAGTTGGCAGAAAATCGCTCGCTCGCTAGGCAGTACCTGCAACGCGGACTGACCCTTGTTGATACGGAAACCGATCTGGAGTTGGTCAACCAGACGCGGCAGTTTCTTGCGTATCTGCTTTACAAGAGCGGTTTGGATCGTGATGCCATTGTCGTTGGTTTCTTTCTGGCTCGTAATGCTCCCGGTTCAGAGGCTGGACTCAGTGGGGGACTGGTCGCATTAAACTCATTGCAGTTGTTACTGGTGAAAGACCCGAATAACGCTTTTGCGGTTGAGCAATTGGAGATTTTGGCGGAATTTCTAGGCAAACACTGGCCGAATGAGCCAAAGGCAGCCGCGGCCCAAGGGGTGATCATTAAATTCGCTTTGAGGGACGAGCGTTGGGAAGAGGCGCAGGCGAAAATTGCGGCGATGGGAAAAGGTCCGGAACAGGCGTCCTTTCAGAGGTTGATGGGGCAATTGCTTTGGAATCAGTCCATTAAAGCGCGGATTGATAAAGATAACGATCTTGCCAGCAAACTCATGAACCAGGCAGCGGAGCAGCTCTCCGAGGGGTTGGCGGGAATCGAAGGAAACCTTGCCGATTTGGAGGCAGCGAAAGCTGCCTTGGTGCTGGCAAAGATCTACTTGAGACAGGGGAAAGTCACGGAAGCTTCCACCGTCCTGAAGAATGCTATTTACGGTCCGCTGGCTTTAATTGCCCGGCTCGGGAATGTAAATCAGGCTTTTGTAAGTGAGGTGTACAGCACTGAGCTACAGATACTGGTTCAGCGTATGGCACTGGAACCGGCTCAGGCTGATGTCTTGCTCAAACGTGCTACTGCTGTCATGGACAAGTTGCGTCAAAGTGTGGTTGGGCCCGATGCACAGACAAGGCTAACGAGTTTGTACATTCGAGCTTCTCGTGAAATTCGTGAGCAGCTGGACTTGGCGACGGGTGATGCGAAAGTGGCGTTAGTGTCGGCTTTCCGTGTTTTCCTTGATCAGATATCCCAGACGACCAACGATGCAGCCACGTTGCAGTGGGTTGGCCAAACGCTCATCGATTTGGCCGAAGCGTCAATGCAGCCTGGAGTCAATAAAGCCAACGGCCAAGCAGCCGAGCTTCTGGTAACCGCTGTGGCCACGTTTGATCGACTCAAGCAAAACGTCAACGCTGAAGTACCGCTTACGGTTGACTTTCAGGTGGCAAAGGCAAATCGCCTGCTGGGAAAATACAGTGATTCCATCAATGCCTTTGCTTCGTTGCTGGCCCAAAAGCCGATGATGCTCGATGCTCAAATGGAAGCGGCTCTTGCATATGAACAATGGGCGGCGGTTGTGCCAAAAAAATTCACGGCCCTAGCGTACAACAAAGCACTCCTCGGTGGTAAACCCGACGCGAAGAAAAAGAATATCATTTGGGGATGGGGTAAGGTGAGTCAACTCACAAGCCGCGACTTAAAGTACGAGGACATGTTTTTCGAGGCACGGTATCACGTTGCGTTGTGTCGATACCTCGCCGGTAAACAATCCTCTGATAAGGCAGTCATGGCAAAGGCAGTGACGGATATCACAAAGGTCCAAGCTTTGTATCCCGGCATGGGCGGTCAAGATCAACGCACGAAATTTGAAATTTTACTTAAACGGATCCAAACCGAATTGGACCAGCTTTAAGTCAAGGGGCTGCCTACAGTCTCAATAGCAGGAAAATAGCAATCGTCAGTGATGTGAATTCAGTGATGTGAATTCTGTTCGCTCTCTTCTCCGAATCATTCATCTTTTTACAAAATCATCTCCATGAAACAACTTTTAACTCAGGCTCGTGTTTTTGTTTTTGCTTGTGTTTGGATGCTGGGTGTATCCTCGGCCGAAGCACAACTCGACCGTGTCTACGACATGAATGGGGAAAATTTCAGTGGCGCCGTTGTTCAGTCGAGCAAGGATGGTGTGCAACTCGACAAGGGAGGGATAACGAAGCCATACGAGGCCGGTGGTATCCTGAAGATCATGTTTGAGGGTGACCCTCCCCAGTTGACCAAGGCGCGGGAGTTTGCCCTGTCAGGGCAATACAATCAAGCTTTGGGCGAGTTGAAGAAGATAAATATCCAAGTAATTGCTCGCGATATAATCAAAGAAGACGTCGACTATTACTACGCCATGAGTGAGGCCAAGTTGGCATTGTCCGGGCAGGGAAAAGTGGACGCTGCTGCACGACGTACACTCCAATTTGCACAGAAGTACGGCAACTCATGGCACTTCTACGATGCTGGCAAGTTGCTCGGGGATCTCGCCTTGGCGTCCAACAACCCCGAAAAAGCTCTTGACTTCTATCGTTCTCTCGAACGGGCACCTTCTGCCAGTATGAAAATCGAATCGAAATACCTGCAAGGTCTGACCCAATTGAAGATGAATAAAGGGCCGGCTGCCGCTGCTGATTTCGACATGGTGCTTGGGCTCAAGAAGCAAACAACGCATACGGCTCGACTGCAAACGCTAAGCAGGGCTGGGAAGGCTGTTGCCCTGGCAATGCAGGGAAATGGTGACGAAGCGATCAAACTGACCGATGAGCTGATTAAGGAAATGAATCCAGCAGATGTTGAGATCGCGGCAAGAATCTACAACGCCCGGGGGGCAAGTTGTGAGGCTCGTGACGATACTGAGGGGGCGATTCTGGCTTACCTGCATACGCACCTCATGTTCTCGTCCCAGCCCGATGCACACGCCGAAGCGTTGAAAAGGTTGGTTGAGCTTTGGCCTCAGGTTGGAAAGCCTGAGCGTGCAACTCAGGCCCGGCAGGAGTTGCAGAACCGTTACCCCGGATTTTGATCGCCTTTGGCCCTCTTTGGGTCACTACTATTTGGCCATTCCCCCTAACCTCACTTTTTTTTGTCAGATGGGTTCGCCGTCGGGGGTGTCCGTGCTGTTAAATGATGTTTGCTAGACTATTCTGTAGGCGAATGAGTTGTGTCAGGATTGACCTGAGTGCAGTCTCGCCTCCCAATCACTACTTTTCTCCCGGAGCGCCTCGTTGATGTTCGATGCTTACGGTCTGCTTCCCAAATTTGCGTCTATTTCTATGCTGCCTTTTTCGCCTCACCTGTCGCGATCGTTGACGATCCCGTTGGTATTGCTTGCGGCTTTGTTTACTTTCACCCCGACGCTGGCACAGGATGCCGCGAATGAGTTCGGGGCTGGAGACGACGTAGTGGTGGAGGTTGATGATGTAGTCGCCGCACCAGCTGATGCTGGCGGTGATGGTCGCAGTAAGGCAGATCAAAATCTGCTCAGTTGGGTGTTCAACTCTTTGGGTTGGGGATACATGCTAATCTTCCTTGCCCTTTCTGTGACCTTGGTTTCTCTGTTTGTTATGAACATGTTGGCCGCGCGTCGTGACACGTTGTGCCCACAGGAGTTGGTCGATGCCTTCGAGGAACGACTCAACGAAAAGGATTTCCAGGGTGCTTACGATTTGGCCCGCACTGATGAGTCGGTTTTGGGACAGGTGTTGTCGGCAGGTCTGGCCAAGTTGTCGCGTGGCTACAACAAGGCAATCGAGGGCATGCAGGAAGTCGGTGAAGAAGAAAGCATGAAGTTGGAGCATCGTCTCAGCTACATGGCACTGATTGGCAACCTGAGTCCGATGATTGGTTTGTTTGGAACCGTTCAGGGTATGATCGAGTCGTTCCAGGTGATTGCACTTGGTGGGGCATCGCCCAAGCCCGCTGAATTGGCCGAAGGTATTTCGACCGCGTTGTTCACGACACTTGTGGGTCTCGCCGTGGCTATCCCTGCGATCGCTGCCTACAACATTTTGCGAAATCGTGTTTCGCGTCTGATGCTTGAAATTGGGGTGACCAGTGAGAACCTCATGAGCCGCTTCGAAGATGTCCAGCCTCAAGGGGAAAAGAACTAAATGAGGGTTGAGTCAAAGAAAGTCGACTTGGCCGAAGGTGACCTGACGCCAATGATTGACATGGTGTTCCAGCTGATCGCGTTCTTCATGGTGCTGATCAATTTCGCTCAGACTGAGTCAAATGATCGCGTCAAGTTGCCAAGCAGTCAGTTGGTGAAACCGCCAGAGGTGCCATTGGAATTCCCAATCATCCTCCATGTTGCGAAGGACGGTGAGATCATTTTGGGTGGGGATGATTACACCGCCGAGACGCTCAGGGTCGGGTTGCAAAAAGAGGTTGCAGTTATCAAGGCTCAGGGCAAAACCCTTGAAGACGCCAGTGTCGTGATCCGAGCACACAAAGATACGGCTGCCGGAGATGTTCAAGAAGTCATTCGGGTTGCTCAAGAGCAGGAACTCCAAAACTTTGCTCTCCGTGTGAAAGAGGATAACTCATGAAAATCAGGAATCGTGAGGAAGCTCAGAAAGGTGGTTTGAACATGACCAGCATGATCGACATTGTCTTTCTGCTACTCGTGTTCTTTGTCATGACTTTTAAAATTGTCGAGCTCGAGGGTGACTTCAGCGTTCGCATGCCTTTGGCAGGCACAGACTCGATCCCGATGGATCCGACGGATTTGCCGCTGAAGTTGCGTCTCAGGGCCGATGAAAATGGCAAGCTGACCAGCATGTCGCTCAACGAGATCAATTTGGGGACCGATTTTGATAAATTGAGGGCTAACGTTGTTCAGTTGATCGGGGACACAGCCCCGGTTGAAGGAGAGGATGGCCCCGAAATCGAGATCGATACGGATTACAACCTCCGTTATGAATACGTGATTCGCTCGATTACAGCGGTAAGTGGCTTCAAAGATGGCAACGAAGTTGTCAAACTGATCGAAAAGATCAAGTTTGCCAAACCACGCCGATAAGCTGTGATCCTGCTCCTCGATAATTACGATTCCTTCGTTCACAACCTGGCCCGGTATCTCCGTCGGCTGGGTGCCAAGACGCTTGTTGTTCGCAGCGATCAAATTGATTGGCAGGGCTGCCAGCAACTCTCACCGGACGCTGTCGTTTTGTCCCCGGGGCCCAAGCGTCCACAGGCGGCGGGATGCTCGGTTGATGTGATTCGCCATTTGGATCCCGAAATCCCTGTGCTGGGAGTTTGTCTCGGGCATCAGGCGATCGCTGCCGCGTTTGGGGCATTGGTTCAGCCTTGTGCTCCGCGGCATGGCTTGGCCAGTCCCGTGACTCACGATGGCAGAGGATTGTTTCGTGGTCTACCGCCGACCATCAACGTGGGACGCTACCACTCATTGGCGGTTGACGATTCGACGCTGCCGGCTGAATTGAAGGTTACAGCGTTGAGTGAGGATGATGGGGTCATCATGGGAATTCAACATGTCTCTCGGCCTGTGTTTGGAGTTCAGTTTCATCCGGAGTCGGTGCTCACTGAGGACGGGATGAAGATTCTGAATAACTTTGTCGTGATGACGGGACGTAAAGCAGTGCGTCACACTCAACACGGCAAGACAGAATTGCGACCATCGGCGCCGATGGATTCGACGCATGGGGAATTGGCTTCGTGATCCTTGAATCGATCGTCACATCGGTCGACTTGAATGGGCAAGTCAATTTGGCGCCCATGGGGCCAGTCGTGGCCGAGAACTTCGGAGAAATGGTGGCGCCAGAGCGTCTGACTCTACGGCCTTTCAATTCATCACTGACCTACCGTAATTTAGTGGCGACGCGAAAGGCGGTAGTGCATGTGACTGATGATGTTGGTTTGATAGCACGCGCTGCGGTGGGTGCACTCGACGTCGAAGAAATTTCCGGTCTGGTGCAACAGTGGCAAGAAACCCAGTGGTGGCACTTGCGAACGTGCCATCGCTGGTTTGCCGTGCAAGTTGAATCGATTTCAGAAGAAGAGCCCCGTGTTGGTATGGATTGTCGGGTTATACACTCTGAGGTACAGCGACCGTTTTTCGGTTTCAACCGTGCCAAGTTCGCTGTCATTGAAACGGCAATTCTGGCAACCAGAACACACCTGTTTACTCCTACTGAGATCGAGGCTGAATTGGATCGGCTGCAGCCTCTGATCGACAAGACAGGTGGGCGAGCTGAACAGACGGCTTTCGACTTTCTGCGAAAGACAATTCATGAACGATTCGCGAACCGTTGAATCTGATGCGAAAACGGGGGATGGTTTGACGGTTCGGATCAGCACTGGTTCGCGTCTGCATTTCGGTTTGCTGGATACGGTGCGTCCATTTGGCGGAGTTGGGGTCATGACTGAGGATCCTGCAACCCAGGTAATTGTCTCACCTGCGGATGAATTTAATTGTCCTGAACATTTTTGGTCACGGATCGGCCCGGTCGCAGAAAGAATCAGACAGCGACTTGGGCAGACCGAACTGCCGGCATGTCGAGTGGATGTGGTTAGCACCGCTCCGTCGCACTGTGGACTTGGCAGCGGTACGCAGTTAGCTCTCGCGGTTGCTGAGAGTATCTGCCGCCATCAGGAACTTCACGTTGATCAATTTACGATCGCGAATGAATTGGCGACCCGCGGGAGAAGGTCGGTTGTGGGAACCCACGGATATTGGCAGGGAGGTTTGATTTATGAGTCTGGCAGGGAGGTTGCCGGAACTGGGTTGAATAGCGTGCACACGTGTGTCTCTCTACCTGCACAATGGCGAGCGGCAGTGCTTCGCCCCACCGATCATGAAGTGAGTGTCAGTGGTGAGCAGGAACGTGAGGAATTTGCAAAGCTTCTGCCTGCTTCAGAGGAATCCGGCAGCGAACTGAGGCGTCTGATCTGCGAGGAAATCATGCCAGCAGCAAAGCAAGCAGATTTCCGACGATTTTCAATCAGCACCCGGAACTACAACGAATTGAGCGGTCAGTTGTTTGCCAGTGTTCAGGGGGGACCCTACAACGGACCCGCCGTCACACGGGTGATTCAGTGGCTTCGTGATTTCGGAGTTCTTGGGTATGGCCAAAGCAGTTGGGGGCCGGGCGTCTTTGCTTGGTTTGACTCGCAAGCAGATGCGGACAGATGCATCGCAGCGCTGCCGCAGAATATCGAATTGCTGACTCTGACATCGGCTCGTAATGAGCCACGATCAATGGTTGCTTCCTGACCTGATTTGAGTCTCGCTCGTTGGCTGTTGCCCTTGCTGCAGCCGTTGAACTCACAAATGCACTTCGGTATCGCTATCGTCGTGTGCGATTGGGGAACTGATTCCTTTGTAGTACGACCAGGCGAGCAACAGGACGGCACACCCAAAGTAACCCGCCACATACTCAAAAAGCGGTTGGCGGTTAGCAGGATCCAGCACAATGCTCTTCCAACTATCGGGGCCGTAAAGAAGAAACAGTTGGCTGCCGGGCAGTGGTGAATGAATGACCCCAAAGGCAGTTAACACACCTGCAAGGGCCATGACTGCCGCTGCTACTCGCAAGCGTCGATCAATCACTTTCGCTAACGCCCACGCCCACAGCAGGCTGGTGATAATGAAACCGCTGCTGAGCATACCCAAGGTACTGATGTTCTTCTTGAGCATGGTATCATCAAGGCTGCTGGCGTCGATTCCAGCATTCATGAGCGCCGCATCACCAAACATTCGATTTGGCAAGCTTAACGCCAGAAACGCTAACGCAGGTAAACATGCCAAGGCCACGGCCGCATAGTGTCTGCGAGGTGTTGCCAGAAAACTTTGTGCGGTGATCTCCAAGCCGATGAACACAAGGATCGGGTACACCGTTGCTGCTGGTATGTAAGCGTTGATCCAGGCAAAGTAGCCCACCAAACCCGCGGAACCAATCAGCAATGCGGTGCCCAGCGTATAGGCTGCTCGACCGCCCATGGCTTTGTAGGCTGGATGTCCGATGTAAGGCGTGGTTTGGATCACGCCACCAGAAAATCCGGCAATCAGTGTTGCCAATGCCTCGACCCCAATGACCGTCCGGGTGTCGTAAGTGTCCCCAGCGGCGGCGGCACTCTCTGTGCAATCGATGCCTCCCACGACAGTCCCAATCGCAAACGGAAGCGCGATCGGCAAATAGGGGAGCGCGTCATCAAAGTTTGATAGCCAGTTGAACTGCCATGCTTCCAACCATTGGGTGGGAAACCACTGCACGCTGCCAGGTGCAGGGGGAAAGTCGTAGCCACTTCCGGGGATCAGGCACATGACATAAAAGATGATGCCGGCGACCAGCAAGGCACCCAGTGTGCCAGGTGTCCTGCCAGGCAAAGGGATTCGTCCCACCAAAGTTGTTAGCACAATGACCAACGCGATCATCCCGGGCAGAGGATGACCAAAGATTTCCATCAATGGTAGAAAACTGATCAATACCAGAGCAATGGCCGCCAACGATCCCAGCAATCCAGCTCTGGGGATGACGCGGCGGATAAGTTCGGTGAAGGGTGAGAGGGCGAATTTGAGGGCGCCGCTCATCACAATGCACCAAATCCCAATGTGCCATGTCCGATAGGCAGCCTCCTGCTCGCTGAGCTGCAATCCAAGGCCTTGTAGATAGGAAGGGCCGAGGATGAAAAGGACAATTCCAAACGTGCTGGGGGTATCCAAACCCAGTGGCATCGCTGTGACATCATCGCGGCCAGAACGTTTGGCGAGCCTGAAGGCGAGGAAAAAAAAGGCGAGATCACCAATCAGTACACCCAAAGCAGTTCCCGGAATCATGGCTGAGACCGCAAACTCGATGGGAAAGCCAAACCCGTGCAGCAAAGCTATCATCAGGATGAGGCCAGCAACGTTGTCGAGCATCAAGCCAAAAAAGGCATTGATGTCGCCGGGCCGAGCCCACTGGTAAGGAAGCCGACTTGTTGCTTGAGTATTCAAAAGGATTGGCCCAGAGAAAGAAGTGCAAAAAGGATGTTGTAATTGGCTTACCTTCACTGATCTACATAACCCTACAGAGGGGGTTGTGGCTGGGCAGGCGATTTCATTTTTGACTTTGCGGAAATTTTGGGGATACTGGAGACGTGCTTTTCGGTAGATGTACTGCGGACTTCATCATTTTCTTTCGCGTAGTTCATTGTGTCCGATTAGAGGACACTCAGTTTGTGAGCGTTTACACGCCCTGATTTTTGTTTTATTTGTCTATTCCCTAACGATGGTGGATCATTCGATGAATGCATTAGCACCAACCGCAACCTCGAATTTGCAGGGTGATGTGTCAGACGAAAGTCTGATCGCCCAATACCGAGAAACCGGAGATCGCGGTCTCTTTGAGGCCTTGATGCGACGCTACGAGCGAGAAATGTACAGCTATCTTCGCCGCTATATCGGCAACGCCGAGATGGCGGAAGATGCTTTTCAGGGGACTTTTCTTCAGGTTCATCTGAAGTGTCACCAATTTGACCCCGCACGGCGATTTCGTCCGTGGTTGTATGCCATTGCAACCAATCAGGCGATTGATGTGCAACGGCGAAACAAGCGGCACCGCATGGTGAGTCTTGACCGTTCCTCCTCGGGAGAGAAAGACGAGCGAGGGAATAGCTGGTCGGAGAAACTCATAGGCGATTCCCCAGACCCGCATCGGGCGGCATCTGACCAAGAGAACAGTCGTTGGGTTCACGATTCCGTCGATTCACTGGGTGAGTCGATGCAGCAGGTCATCCATCTGGTTTATTACCAGGGGCTAAAGTACCGGGAGGCTGCGGACGCGCTTGGGATTCCCGTTGGTACCGTGAAAAGTCGGTTGCACGCCGCAGTGCAACGACTGGGGTTGCTGTGGGACGAAACCCGGCACGAAATTGACGAGTAGATGCCCATTTGCCGGGATCCCCGCTGAAATAGTGAACCCGGTTGAGTTTGTGCGCATAGAAAGGTTCGTTGCTCTGATGCAGTGAACCTTTCATGGGCATCGGAATTCTTTCCTCAACGCGTTGACCGTCTGGTAATGCACGAAGACCTGATCGGCTATCTGCTTGGCGCCCTCGAACCGCACGAAATGCGGCGTGTTGCGCAATGGTTGCAGGAAGATCCAGACGCCCGACGTCAGTTGGAGGAGATCGAGCGGTCGCTGAAGCCCTTGGAAGAATCTTACGAACCGCCTAAGCCTCCTCCGCAGGACCTGATCGCACGGACGCTTTCCTCTTTGCCGCTGATGCCCACCGAGGGTTCCAACGGGCACTTTTTCGCGTCAAGTGATGTTGATGCCTCCGATGCACTTGCTGGTGAGCAGGTGGTACTGCGCAGTTTGGAGCCGAGCATCGAAACGGTTCGAGGTCGGGGGCACGGATGGACCGATTGGGCTGGCGCCGTGGTGGCTGCCATGGTGATGCTGGGAGTCATAATTCCTGCCTTGGCTGAAGGCCGATTTGAGGCACGCAAGACGGCCTGTCAGGATCGATTGCGGCAGTTCGGCACCGCTATCACAAGATTTGTGAACCACAGCCCTCAGGAAAGAATGCCGGCTGTTGCTGAAACGGGGCCTGAAGCCTTCGCAGGCGTTTTTCTGGTCCGTTTAAATGAGGCGGGCCTGCTGACAGACCCAAGCCTCCGTTGGTGCCCCTCTCTGGATCAGCCACCGCAGGTCGAGACTTCGTTGACAGACCTGGATCGAATCGTTTCGCTGGATGAACTGCATGAAGCCCCGGTTGACCGTCTGCGACAGATCCAGCAATTCTCTGGTGGTCATTACGCATACAATCTGGGCGTGGTGGAGGAGAACACTCTAAAATCACCTCGCTTCGAATCGCGAGCCTCGTTTGCTGTGATGTCGGATGCTCCGCAGGCGGGAATCACTGAACCGAATCAGCTGAGGAAGCTTGTAGGGCACAGTGCTACTGGTATCAACGTTCTTTACGAGGATGGGCGCGTGAGGTTCATCCCGCTCGCTGCGTTGGAAACGATGCCAGACCATCCATTGCTCAACCACCGTGGTGACGTTGAGGCCGGTGTCAGTGTGGATGATGCCTCATTAGCACCCAGTTGGCGTCCCCCGTTTGTCAACGTGCTTCAACGTTAGGCGGTTGTCGCAGTTTTACTGTGAACGACGGGGATTACCTGATCAGCGGAGCGGCGACTCCAATGGTTTCGCAACATTGATTGATGGAACACGGCTTAACGCCTGATTGAGGTGTGCCGCGACTTGGACGCAATTCACTTGAATTCGCGAGTCCTCGATTCCCGAGCCGTCGGAAAATCGGCGGGAATCTCTGTCAGTGTTACTTTCCCAGTAGCTGCCCACTCGGCACCGCGTAGTAGTGTGGTAATGAATCCAACACATTGAACAGAATAGTCAGCGTGCCCCATGGGCGTGTGATAGACGCGGCCCTTTCCGTAGTCGATGGCCATCATCATGGGTTCGTTTCGCCCTGTTCCTCGCAAGTCTTTATCAGCATATGCCGTTGCCAAGATCGTCATGTTGTCGGCCGGGCCACGAAGTTTTTGATACAGTTCATCTTTGGCGTGCAACCAAGTTCTAGGCAGCCCTTTCGTGATGGGATGATCCGGGTTGCGGATGACAATCTTGAATTCGTGTTGCGGACCATGCGAACCACCATTGCCGGGTGTGGTGTCCCGAATTGTTGCTCCTGCCTCGTCGATGTAAACGTAGGGGCCTGATTTCTCATTGCGCCCGCCCCATCCACCGAGGCCGATCATCCTGTTGTAAGCCTGCCAGTCACCAAAAGAGTTGTCTGCGGCATGAATGATGACCAGTCCGCCGCCATCTTTGACAAAGGCGTCAAACGCCTGATTGGTTTCATCGGGCCAAGGAGCAGCATTCCAACCGAAGTTGTTAATTACCACATCATAGTTTTTAAAGTCGGGTTTAAAGTCCGGATCAGACTTTGGTTGGGGCAGGTCATCATAAGTCTTACCATCATTTAAGGGAAATTCCTTGAGCAGTGCTCCCCCTTTCCAGGTGAACTGCGTTCTCTGAATATCCACAGTGAACCGTCCTGAATCCTCCAGATACTTCTTCATCATGGCTGTTGTCTTGGGCCACGCATTGTGATTGTTTTGGCCGTCAATGATCAGTGCTTTTAGCTTTTCCTCCGCAGAGGAATTCGAGGAAAGCGATGCGAACATGGAAGCGATCAGGATGAATGAAAGTAAACGTAGCATGTCTGATTATCTCAATGCATGGTGAGGATTTTTGCTGGGTAAACACAGCGAACAATGGTGGCGAACAATGGTGGCGAACAATGGTGGCGAACAATGGTGGCGAACAATGGTGGCG
>JAPKCI010000034.1 GCA_028823035.1 Rubripirellula sp. | reverse complement strand
GCAGACGTCATCCGTGACGCAAAACTCGACGTGGTAGGTTTGCAGGAAGCCTTTCGATTCCAATTGGATGACCTACGCAAACAGTTACCGGAGTTTCAGGAAGTTGGCGAGGGCCGGGACGGCGACACGAAAGGTGAATACTCGGCGATCCTTTATCGCGGCATTCGCTTCACGGCATTGGATTCAGGTACGTTCTGGTTATCGGACACACCTGAGGTGAAGTCCCGGCACTGGGGCAACCGTTATTTGAGAATCTGCACCTGGGTTCGGCTGAAGGACAAGAACACGGATCAGTGTTTCTATGTTTACAACACCCACTTCGACCATCAGTCGCAAAACGCCCGCCTGAAATCAGCACAACTGATTGCACAACGAATCAACGACCGAGGGCACAAGGACCCATTTCTACTCACCGGTGACTTCAATGCCGACGAGGACAATGCTGTAGTTCTGTACCTGAAAGGTAAAGAAACCACTCTGCCGGATTGCCCAGTCACTCTCATTGACACCTTCCGCAAACTGCACCCGGATGAGAAAGCAGTGGGTACAGGAGGTGGATTTGAAGGCCGCGCAGACGGCAAGAAAATCGATTACATCTTCGTTCGACCCGAGGCGGAAGTGAGCAACGCATCGATTATTCGAACAAAACGGGATGGGCGTTACCCCTCAGACCACTCTCCTGTCACCGCAAACATTCGCCTGCCTGTGAATTGACACGGGATCGCCTGCCTGCTGTTGGCTGCTGCTCGTCGAGCCAAACACGACCGTCTGCCCAAAAGCAACCTTGGTTATCGCGAGACAACAGCAACACATGAGCCTTGGATCAAAGTCCAAATTCCTGGAGTTTGATCGTCTGGAACACCATGTCCGCTCGAGATGATTCGTACAGGATTCCAAGAGTTTGATCATTGACCATGACCAGTGAACTGTAGGCTCCCCCCGTCTCATCCAACAGGATCTTTTTGTTCCAGGTTTTCCCGTCATCCATGCTCATTTGCACAGTCATTTTTCTCCGCTTCGAGTTAGTCCGTGGATTGGAGAAGAACAAAACGGTGCGTCCGTCGTCCAGCTTGTGGGAAATCAAACTGGCCATGCACACTGGCTCGGGAAGACTTCCATGGTCTGAGGAATGCACTTTCCATGAAGTACCAAGGTCACTCGTTACGCTGACTGCCCGCCCGTTCGTTTCCGTTTTGTCGTTTCGGTTTCGGTTGTCACGCATGTTCAACATCAGATCACCGTTTGAAAGTTCGGCAACGGCACATTCATTGGTATCGGATCTCGCTGGACTGGAAAGCGTCCATGTCTGGCCGTGATCCCTGCTCCACATCAGGTTCGAAAATGGCGAACCTGTTTCGTCACGCCCGTCGGTGGGCATGACCAACGTACCATCGCTCAAAGTGATTCCATTTCCGGGCGCCGGGGCAAACAGATACCAAGCAGGGTTTTTGAGCTTTGTTGTCCAGTTTTCGGGGGTCGTCCAAGTCATTCCGTCGTCTTTGGATCGCACCACCATGAACTGAGAAGACTGGCTCAGTTTCAACCCTGGCTCAGAACCTTTGTCGCGCCATTGGTGCGTCCCCGGCTTTCCGTGGGTCCATACGGCGCTGACAAATATTTCGCCGGTCGTCTTGTCAACAAGCACATTTGGATCAGAGCAACCGTTCTGATCCTCGGGCAAACCACCCTGCGTGCCCATGTCCATGATCGGACGAGGTGATTCCCATGTTTTGCCCCCATCGGTCGAACGCGACAATCCAATGTCCATGTGACCCTGCAGGTCGCGACGACTACGATAACGCATGTCGTAAACCGCCAGCAACGTTCCTTTATTGGTGACCGCGATACCGGGAATCCGAAACGTATGGCAGTTATCTTCGCCCTGGCTATGAATCACTACGAAGCGGCGGTCCTGCTGGGCGTACGTCGCAATGCTGGTCAACCACGTGATCAGAAGCACGTTCACGATTTTCATTGGTGTTCTTTCCTGCGAGTCGCTGGGGCCTCGGTGCGGAACCAGACCGTCTGTGGAGTGAAGTGAGCGGAACCGTCCCTTGCTGGATCCGTCAACACTTTCCGCGTCGATGAATCGACTGACATTCTACCTTGCATTTCGGTTTTTAACATCAATTGTGATTGGTGCCTGTCCTTGTTCTGAGGTCATCCAGGATTTCCCGGTGGAACAAAAATCCCAACAGGGTTTATGACTACGTTGATCGATTCAACTGTCTGGAACCTTCTGGTAGCGATTTTGGCATTTCGATAATGATCCAATGGAGCAAAGCAGTTAAGATGCCACAGTGGTGTCTTCGATGACACCACCGTTGCTGATATCAGCATGCTTGTGCCTCGTGGAGGCACGACATTTCGATTGATTGACGCCTGCCCCAGTCGTCTGACATTTCCTCCATCTCTGCTGAACGAATTCAATGCCGAAATCGCTTGCATTTTTTTTAACTGCCATCTACTTGATCGCCGGGATGGGGAGTCATCCCAAACTAGCTGTGGGGCAGCAACCCGCTACAAGATCAACGGTGGCGTCACAGCGACCCAACATCCTGATTTTGATGACAGACGACATGAGCCGTCGCTGCGTGACCGCGACGGGAGGCATGCAAGCCATCACTCCAAATATTGATGCCTTGGCAAGACGCGGCACAGTGATGCAAAACACCGTTCATCAAGGTGCCTTTAGCGGTGCGATCTGCACCTGCAGTCGTGCGATGATATTGACTGGGCGACCGCTTTGGTCCGTCACACCCAATCAACTCGCATACGCCGGACCAGCAAATCTGAACACTGCTGACAAGTTGTTTCCGGAACAATTTCGCGAAGAGGGCTGGCAGACTTTTGGAACGGGAAAATGGCATAACGGAAATGCCGCCCTGCTTCGATCGTTTGACCATGCAGAGGCGATCACGGGCGGAATGCTTCCCTTCAATCAACGTGACCGAGGTGGCGCTAAAGATAATGCAATTGAAATCGGGATGATGAATCCCACCTGCCAGCGGATTGCTGGCCCCGGCAAAGTGGAAAAGCATCAGACCACGGGTTGGAGCACCGACGTTTTCTATGACGCCGCCGAAGACTTTCTTGATTCAACATGGAACAAGGAAAAGCCATTCATGATGTACGTATCAACGAATGCGCCCCATGATCCCCGTCACGTTCCCGCTGAAATCATCGCTCGTTTCAAGAATGTGTACGAGCCACCCAATTACCAATCGATCCACCCTTTTGATAACGGTGACATGTTGGTTCGGGACGAAATGGTCTACAAGCCACCACACAGTCCGGAAACTGTACGTCGCGAGCGAGCAATCTATTTGGCGATGTGCGCACAAATCGATGACCGAATTGGACAACTTCTGAACAAACTTGATCAGCTGGGGCAACTCAAGAATACGATCGTTTTGTTCACGGCTGATCACGGACTTTCTGTCGGCGAACACGGCTTGATGGGAAAACAAAATCTCTACGATGGATCGTGGCGAGTTCCCATGATCATCGCAGGCCCCGGTGTGCCATCAGGCGAATCCAGAGATGGCTTTGCCTACCTGCATGGCATTTACCCCACTCTTGCAAAGCTGGCAGGCATTCGGGCGCCTGACTACACACAGAAGTTTGATTTCCATGACGTAATGATCGGGAAAGGCAAAGGACAGCCACAACTGTTTGGTGCCTACATGCCCAACGTCAAAGTACCCAACGGCGTGCGTGCTGTTCGTGAGGGAAACCACAAACTGCTGTACTACACACATAGCGGTCGGCGACAGCTGTTTGACCTTGAAAAGGATTCATGGGAAACCAATGACTTGATCGGAGACCCCGCACACCAGAACACAGCAGATCAATTGATGGCTGCCTTAGAGAATTGGATGGAGAGCAGCGGCGATCCACTCGGTAAGAAATAGCGTTAATCGCCCAGTATCAAAAGCCAAAGACCTTCGGGATCGCGCAGATGAAGACACCACCAGTTCCACAGGTAAATCCGACCACTCGCATGGCAAAGCCCGAGTTGTAGGCTGGTGCAATTTCCTGCGGGTCTGCGTTCCAAAGCTTGCCCCATCCTCGGTACACCGACCAAGCTGATTCTGGGAAGAAAAAGTGAAAGAAGCCAAGCAATGCTAAAGGCCCACCGACACTAACGCATAAGCCCTAGACAACAATTGACGTAACAGTGTCCATTCATTCCCTTTCTGATGACAAACGTATCGAGAGATCATCTCCGCCTGTTGAATCGGCTTGATTTGAAACTGACAGGGGCGGGCAATATTTGAATTCAAGGCAATTGGTTAAGACTGGCGTGAGCCTCCCCGCCCGATCCAAATTTTTCTAGCCGTATACTAACGTTGACTCAACACGGTCACAGGCTCTCAATCAAAATAAAGTGACGAACGTTCACAGAGATGGCAGAGGCTTACCGGGTCTGAAATCGATATATCTTTCCGCTGGCTGGGGATTACCGCGAACGCGGAAGACATCGACCCAGTGTTCGTCGATATCGACTGCGACCGTGGCAGCATTGGCGTAACGCATTGTGTAACCCGCACGACGTCGAGCAGACTGATTCGATTCTGACCCATGGATGATATAGGAGTCATGAATTGACAAGTCGCCTGCCTTGAGCTCGATCGGTACCGCCTGACCTTGCTGAAGCTGACTGACTGCCACGGTTGTGCCAAGCAGATCCTCACCACCAGTCGAGATTTTTTCCAAATCGGGGTGGTTGGCCTGAGTGCAAGGAATCACATTCATACAGCCATTGTCGATATCCGCATCATCAATTGCCAACCAAACAGTACAGACATCTGTTCCCTGCACTGAATGCCAGTAGGTGTTGTCCTGATGCCACGCTACGGGCAAGCCATCCGTGGGCCGTTTCACGATCAGATGTGACATGATTAGAATCAAATCCGGCCCCAGAATTGCCTCCACGGCATCGAGTACCCGGGGATGACGACACAGTTCAAGCCAGGGTTCTCCTTTCACTTTCGCATGAGGTTCGACCAAAAATTCAGGACGGCTGTCCGCCTCGACATGTTCTCCATCTTTGTAAACCATCATCTTTGCCGGCATCGCCTGCAGCACATGGCCCAAATCTTGCTGAACAGCACGGACGGCATCAGCATCCAGGACTTCCCGAAACACACAATAACCAAGCGAACTGTATTGCGACGGATCTTGATTGAGCTGCTGCATATCCATTCCTGGCATCTTGAGACGCGTCAAAAATGCCCCAGAGAGCAAGCGGGACTGTCAAATTGATAACAACAGGCAAGCCACGACACATCAGGGTAAACTACTGGGCGTGCTCTGGTTCAAATCGCATGCAAATGAACATCCTTGCGTTTGCATCTCATTCCTATTTTCGTCTGGTGCCATGCTGGTCCGAAGCATTTCCTGGCTCTCGATATTCTGTTGCACAATATTCTGTTACACAATAGTGTGTTGCACAATGCCGCTGGCGTCAGCAACGGATCAGGAAGATTTTTTCGAATCACGCGTTCGCCCACTTCTAGTCCGCAAGTGCTACGAGTGCCACCGTCGAAAAGCCGAAGGCGGTCTGCGACTGGATTCTCTCAAAGACATTCTCGCTGGTGGTGCCTCTGGTCCGGCAATCATTTCCGGCAAACCCGAACAGAGCCTGTTATGGCAGGTTGTATCACAGCAACACGCTGAGATCACGATGCCTCCCGCTGAACCCTTGAAAGCTGGCGAGGTGAGAGTATTAGCCAAGTGGATCACAGACGGTGCAGCGTGGCCAAAAGCGATTCGCTCATCCAAGACTGGACCTGACGAGCAAGGGATCACCGATGACGAACGCAGCTTTTGGTCTTTCCAACCTTTGCGTCAAACGGAGATCACCAAAGCCAGCTCTGTATCAGATGACGATTCAGCCAGAAATCCGATCGATGCATTCATCACTCAGTCACAGCAGGAACGAGGCCTGATCGCCAATGGTCCTGCAGCACCACAAACGCTGATCCAACGCATGACCTACGATCTAACAGGTTTACCCGTGACACCCGGCGAGACCGCTGAGTTCATCACTCATGCCTCAAAAAATCGCAAACAGGCAATCGACGCTCTGGTTACCCGCTTGCTGTCATCTCCTCACTACGGCGAACGCTGGGGCCAGCACTGGCTTGATCTTGTCCGCTACGCGGATACAGCCGGGGACGCAGCTGATTTCCCAATTCCCGAAGCGTACAAATATCGCAACTATGTCATTGCTGCCTTCAATGACGACAAGCCCTATGACCAATTCATCAAGGAACAGATCGCTGGTGATCTCCTACCGGCCAGCGACGACGACCAGAGCTGGCAACAAACCATTGCCACCGGTTACTTAACGATTTCACGCCGCATCGGTGTGAGCCCGCAGAACCAACCGCATATCACAATCGAAGACACGCTCAATAATCTTGGCAAAACATTTCTGGGTCTTTCGATTGGTTGCGCGCGGTGTCATGACCACAAGTTCGACCCCATCCCCACGGCTGACTACTACGCGTTGTACGGAATTTTTTCCAGCACGATCTATCCGCATGCGGGTGCCGAACACAAACCTTACCGGCAAGACTTTGTCTATCGTGTTGGCGAGAAAAAGGCGAACGAAACGCTCACCATTTTTCGCAACGAGTTGAACCAACTACGGAAGCAGGAACGAGCTGCCTTTGAGCGTTATCGTGCCTTCCAAACACAACCCATTGACATCCCCGGCCATAACCGCGAAACGGCATGGCAGGAAGTTCTGGATCTGCGAAGTCAAATCGCCGTCCTCGCAGAGACATTCCCCCGTCTTGAAACTGCCTATGCAGTCAGCGAGGGTGACGCGGAAAACGCCGCTATTCAAGAGCAGGGAAGTCCAAAAGATTTGGGGCCAATCGTGCAACGAGGTTTCTTGCAGGTTCTTGGTGGACAGGTTCTGGACAAACCAAATGAGCAAAGCGGAAGACTCCAATTGGCCAATTGGATCTCAGATGCCGACAATCCATTGACAGCACGGGTGATGGCCAACCGAGTATGGCACCATCACTTTGGTCGCGGGATAGTCAGTTCAACAAGTGACTTTGGTGTGCGGGGAAATGAGCCCTCCCATCCAGAACTACTCGATTTCCTGGCAGCCTATTTAATACAGCACGATTGGTCGATCAAAAAGTTACACCAATTGATCATCACTTCGGACACCTACCAGCTTGCCAGCCATCATGCCCCTGAAAATGCAGAGATCGACCCTGAAAACATCCATTTGTGGAAAGCGAATCGACGTCGCCTTGATGCAGAGCAATTGAGAGATTCGATCCTGGCAATCAGCGGCAAGCTCGACCTGAGTCCAGCTCAGTCTCATCCACTGCCTCATCATCTGACCTATTACTATCGGCAGCACGAACCGTACGTTGGGAACTTTGAAAGCGATCGACGCACCATCTACCTTTTTCGTCAGCGGATCCGCAAGAATATTTTCCTTGACACATTTGATGCACCTGACGGCAACTTGCATGTCGGTGTCCGGCGCCCCACGACAACAAGTCTACAATCGCTGTACTTCATGAACTCTGCGTTCGTGCAGGACGAAGCAGACCGCACCGTCTCACGCATACTTAATGCCAGTCCAGAGTTTGCCGACCGCATTGCATGGTCCTATCAAAATCTATTCGGCAGGCAGCCCAATCAGTCAGAAACAGAACGAACGCAACAATTGATATCCAAGGTCAGTAAAACATCCGGTGAGCGAGTTGCCTGGGCAAGCCTCGTTCGTGCAATGCTGTCCAGCAATGAATTCCTTTTCGTGGATTAAATCATCATGTCAATCCATCGACGTCGCTTCATACGATCTCTGGCAGGCAGTGGCCTGCTGCTGCCGGGAATGTTGTCCGAAATCATGGCCACCGAACCCGTGATTGACGCGGACCCACTCGCACCAAAGCCCACTCATTTCGCAGCAAAGGCCAAACGGGTCATTTTCCTGTTCATGACGGGTGGAGTTTCTCATGTCGACACTTTCGATCCAAAACCGGTCCTGAATTCACGGCATGATCAGGAACATCGGGCTCGGAACTTTTACAAAGGAAGCGGTTGGAAGTTTCGACCCTATGGGAAATGCGGAACGGAAGTCAGTGATCTGTTCCCCCACATAGGAAGTCAAGTTGATGACATTTGCATGATTCGTTCCATGACGAATCTGAATGGCGATCACTTTGGCGCCACCATTGGAGTCCACACGGGTTCGGCAACCTTCAATCGTCCAAGCATGGGATCATGGATCAGCTATGGGCTGGGATCTGAGAATGCAAATCTTCCCGCATTCATGGTGATCTCAGCAGGACTGCCGTATGCGGGAGGCCAAGTCTGGGGATCCGATTTTCTGCCTGCGGTCCATCAGGGAACAAGAGTCATTCCCGGAATCGAACCGATTGCCAATATGCACCGGCGGCTGGAGACGGCGGAATTGCAGCGGACCGAACTCGACATGCTTTCCTATTTCAACCAACAACATCTCAAAGATCGTCAGGGTGATTCCCATCTCACCTCGCGAATCAAATCGTTTGAAACGGCTGCCGGAATGCAACTGGAGGCTCCCGACCTGTTTGACGTTCGCAAGGAATCAAAAGCAACGCTCGATCTCTACGGACTCGATCCCGATGACACATCGAGTTTTGCCTGGCAGTGTCTCGTTGGCAGACGCATGGTCGAACGAGGCGTCCGTTTCGTGGAATTGATCGATGGTGACAGTGGGGTGGATCGCAACTGGGACGCACATGCCGAACTGACCAAGTATGATCGATTGGCTCGCAATGTTGATCGCCCCATCGCAGCCTTGTTGCAGGACCTGAAGTTGCGAGGGATGTTTGACGATACGCTGGTGGTATTTACAACCGAATTTGGCCGCAGCCCCTTCGTTGCCTCGCCAGGAACCGATGGCCGAGGACACCACTCACGTGTTTACAGCACGTGGCTGGCAGGAGCAGGCATTCGCGGTGGCATCGTGCACGGAAGCAGCGATGAATTGGGAGACCAACTTGGTGATGACGAAGTGAACGTCCATGATCTGCAAGCGACCATTTTGCATTTACTGGGGATGGATCACGAAAAGCTGACCTATCGGCATGCTGGACGAGACTTCAGACTGACCGATGTTCACGGTCAGGTAGTCCACAACCTTCTGGCCTAGAAATCATCGTTTCCTTGCCACCATGAACACGCTAAACATCGACACATCGTTGGTCGATGTACGCTGCTCGGATCAAGCCACCTACGGTCCAAACGCACACAACGGGGACCGCGGAAAAAAACCGCAGCGGGAAATCGCACCGTCAAGGTGCTCACACCTTCCTGTATGAGTTCGTCAATTGGCAGTGGGACCTAATCTCGCCTTGACTTGTTTTGTCTCGCGATTGAGCTCAAACGCTTCTGATCATGTACGGAAAGCAAGTCCTGCGTGGTCGCACCCTGCCAGCACGAGTTGCTGGCAGCTAGATCGACATTACTGCGACGTTGGTGAACATGACAGCACCAAAGGGATTTGAATTTGAATTTGTATTTCAGTCGCTTGGAAAAGACCTGATGCGTAACAGTCGATAATACACGGGAATCTCGAACAGTCACTTGATCGAGCCGAACTTCATCATCGCGGTCAGCGACTCTGCAGCTTGGGTAAGACTGCTGTGGACTCCACAGGGAGCAGAGCCAGTCAAGACAAAAAGCAGGCGACAAGACACTTCGAGATTGTCAACAAATTCCCAACTGGCTCGGTCAGTAAACAGAACGTGTCTCGTTGTCTTACCTCATGCTGAGAGCTTGAAATCCGGCTTGAACTTCAGGCAGACTGATTTTCATGAGCAGGCAGTCCCTAGGATGCTCGGTTGAATAACACCATTCTCTGGCCGTGATCCGGGTTCGTTAGCCGACATACGCACTCTATTTTTGCGGTTTTCATGACCGCCGATCCGATCGACAATCACGGGACAACAGATCCCCGGCACCCTCCACACGGTAAACGTTCAATTTTTCGTCTGGTATGCACAAGACGGTGCCGGTTAAGCAGGTAGAATAATTCAATCTGGTTCCCGCCCCGTTCCCACCTGCGTCTGATGGATCTGATGACACATTGTTTCCGTGGTCGATGGCTTCAAACCCCGCTGTACTGCGTCGCACTAGCGACCCTTGCCCTTGGCACACACCGTTTGCACGCGGAGGAATCTCACGCAGGCATCGATTTCAGTCGTGACATTCTGCCTTTACTGTCAGAAAACTGTTTTCAGTGCCACGGCCCAGATGAGGCCAAGCGTGAGGCTGGACTCAGGCTGGATCAACGCGAAGGGGTTTTTTCAGAAGCCGATTCCGGGATGATTGCGGTTGTCCCCAAAAACCATCAGACAAGCGAATTGATCCAGCGGATCATCAGTGACGATGCCGATACATTGATGCCTCCACCGGATTCTGGAAAAGAACTGTCAGCCACCAACATCGAACGACTAAAGCAGTGGGTATCAGAAGGAGCCGAATGGTCTGGTCACTGGGCCTTCCAAAAGCCCAACGCACCAAATCTTCCCGCGCCGGAAACGGAATGGGGAAGCAACAACCCCATCGATCTTTTCATCCACCAAGGGTTGAATAACACGAAGCTGACGCCCTCGAAGCGTGCCAACAAGGAAACGCTGATTCGGCGAGCCACTCTGGACCTGACCGGCTTGCCACCCACACTCACCGAAATAGATAATTTTCTGGCAGACGATTCCCCAGCTGCTTTTGAACACGTCCTTGACCGCTTGTTGGAATCAACTGCATACGCCGAACAGATGACCCGCATCTGGCTGGACGCCGCCAGATATGCGGATACGCACGGGTTACATCTCGATAACGAACGCTCGATTTGGCCATATCGTGATTGGGTGATTGAAGCCTTCACGCAAAACATGCCCTTTGATCAATTTACGATCGAACAAATTGCAGGCGACTTGTTACCCGAACCAACACTGGATCAACGTATCGCAACGGGTTTCAATCGGTGCAACGTCACAACCAGCGAAGGCGGTTCAATCGATGACGAGTATTACGTTCGCTATGCCGTTGATCGGGTCGAGACAACCTCCACGGTTTGGTTGGGCCTGACGTCAGGTTGTGCCGCTTGCCATGACCACAAGTTTGATCCACTGACGCAGAAAGAGTTCTACCAACTGTTTTCGTATTTTTTCAGCCTGACAGAACGGGCCATGGATGGAAACAATCTGCTGCCACCCCCGGTGGTGAAGGTCCCCAGCAAGGAACAGACCACAAAAAAAGAACAGTATCAGCAGGAACTGACTACGGTGAACGCCACCATCGCAAGCCAACTGAAGGAAATCACCTACGAAGATGCCCTGCCCGATGCGAAGCTCGGAGAATTAAAAAAGGGAGACGCGATCTGGTTTGATGATGAGTTGCCAGCAGGAGCAAAACCTCAAGGCGATGGTCCCTACCAATGGAAATTTGTGACAAGCCCGGACCATCCAGTTCACAGTGGTAAAAACTCGAGCATCCGAACGGGCACAGGCCTGACTCAACATTTCTTCACAGATGCCAATCCAAAACTCAAACTCGGGAATCCAGGGAAGCTATTTGCCTACGTTTACCTTGATCCAGAAAATCCTCCTGAAACAATACAACTACAGTTCAACGATGGCTCATGGAATCATCGCGCTTACTGGGGTGCGGATAAGGCACATGCTGCGGGACAGAAAGGCCCGGCGAACTTCCATGCAGGTGCCTTGCCGGAAACGGGCAAGTGGGTACGACTTGAAGTTGATGCCGCATCCGTTGGTTTGAAACCGGACTCAGATCTCAACGGATGGGCATTTACCCAATTCGGTGGAACGGTGCATTGGGACGCTGCCGGGACAGTGTCTCTGGAAACCTTGCCAGAAGACAAACTTGTTTCTCTGAACCTCTGGCAGCAGTATCGCAAGAAAGTAAGTTCGCCTCCGCTGCCAGCAGAGATCCAGAAAATCATCGCCTTGGAAAACGATAAACAAACCGATGATCAACGCCGACAATTGCAGGAATACTACCTGCAACATGTCAATCCAGACCATGCTCCTGAATTTGCCGCACACCGGGACAACCAGGCTGGAATCAAGAAGCAGGTGGCCGATATTGAGAAAGCGATTCCATCGACACTCGTCATGGAAGATCGCAAGGACCCCAGGCAGGCGCATATTTTGGAGCGTGGTCAGTACACCGAGAAACGCGCCCCCGTTTCATCCGCTGTTCCTCAATGGATTGCGCCACTGCCGAAGGACGCACCCGAGAACCGACTCGGTCTGGCCTCATGGCTGGTGAGCCCCGAAAACCCCCTGACGGCAAGAGTCACAGTCAATCGTTATTGGCTGCACCACTTCGGTACGGGACTGGTCAAGACAGCTGAAGATTTTGGCATTCAGGGTGAACAGCCATCACACCCTGATTTGCTCGACTGGCTGGCTCTTGAATTCATCAAGAGCGGCTGGAATGTCAAACAATTTCATAGACTCATCATGATGTCGGCAACCTATCAGCAATCTTCGCACGTTTCCCAGGAACAGCTTGCCGCCGACCCGGAAAACCGTCTGTTGTCGCGTGGTCCCAGATTCCGGCTTGATGCCGAAGTGATCCGCGACACGGCTCTATCGACCAGTGGTCTGCTGGTGCGCAGCATCGGTGGCAAGAGCGTCCGCCCTTATCAGCCCTCAGGGCTCTGGAAAGCCGTCGGTTTCGGCGGCAGCAACACATCGGTCTTCGCACAGGACAAAGGCGAGAAACTGTACCGACGCAGCATGTACACATTCTGGAAACGCACTTCTCCCCCACCTTCGATGTCGACCTTTGACGCGCCAGATCGCGAAACCTGTCAGGTCCGCCGTGCTCGAACCAACACTCCCCTGCAGTCCCTCGTGCTGATGAATGACGTGCAGTTCTTCGAAGCGGCTCGAAAACTCGCTGAACGTGTCATGCTCAATGGTGGATCCGAGGCGAAAGACCGGTTGATTTTTGCTTTCCGAATTGCGACATCGCGGACACCGGGCCCATTCGAAATTGACTCTCTGTTGCGATTGCAGCAGGAATATCAGACAGAATTCGCAGCCAATCCAGAAGCCGCAGTGAAGTTAATTTCGGCCGGCGAGGCAGCGCGTGAAGACAAACTGCAACCAGCTGAACTCGCCGCCTGGACGATGATCAGTCACTTGTTGCTGAACCTCAGTGAAACCGTAACCCAAAATTGAAACCGACATGAATCCTCTTCGTGAATCTGCGTTGATCGAAACACGACGACACTTCTTTGGTCGCGGTGCCGCAGGCATTGGAACGGCTGCCCTGGCCTCGTTGTTGAACGAAAATGTTGATGCTGCAACATCGACACCGGGTACGGCAGACCGCATCGGGGGAATCCCGGGGATTCCTCACTTTGCACCCAAGGCCAAACGCGTCATTTATTTATTCATGTCGGGTGCTCCCAGTCAATTGGACATGTGGGATTACAAACCCAAAATGAATGACTGGTATGACAAGGACCTGCCAGATTCGATTCGCAATGGGCAACGGATCACAACCATGACTTCGGGGCAAAAACGGTTCCCCATCGCCCCATCGACCTTTAAATTCGCGCAGCATGGTAAAGAAGGTGTCTGGATCAGCGAGTTGCTGCCGCACACTGCCAAAGTGGTGGATGATCTTGCCGTCATCAAAACTGTCAATACCGAAGCGATCAATCACGACCCAGCGATTACCTACATTCAAACTGGTAGTCAGCTTCCCGGTCGGCCTAGCGCCGGTGCGTGGCTGTCTTATGGATTGGGCAGCATGAACGAAAACCTGCCCTGTTTTGTCGTGCTCCATTCAACCGTCAATGGCGGCTTCGGTGGACAGGCACTTTACGCCCGACTGTGGGGAACAGGATTCCTGTCAACACGGCACCAAGGTGTCAGTTTGCGATCCACCGGCGACCCCGTGCTTTACCTTTCCAATCCCGATGGGATGAGCGAGAGCATGCGACGGAGAATGCTCGACGAACTAGCCAACTTGAATCGACATCGGTATCAGGAGGTTGGCGATCCTGAAATTCAATCGCGGATCTCGCAGTACGAAATGGCTTATCGCATGCAGACCTCCGTGCCTGAACTGGCAGACATTTCGGATGAGCCGCAACATGTTCTGGATATGTATGGACCAGAGGTCAAGAAGCCCGGCACATTCGCAGCTAACTGCCTGCTGGCACGTCGCATGGCAGAGCGGGGCGTCCGATTCACTCAAGTTTTCATTCGTCAGTGGGACCAACACGGAAACCTGCCGAAGGACATCCGACGTCAATGTGGCATCGTCGATCAGCCATGCGCGGCCTTGCTTCGTGACCTCAAGCAGCGAGGGATGCTGGATGACACATTGGTGATTTGGGGAGGCGAGTTTGGACGCACCATTTACTGTCAGGGTGGTTTGACGAAAACAAATTATGGACGTGATCATCACCCACGCTGCTATACCAAATGGATGGCTGGCGGAGGTGTCAAACCAGGAATCGTCTACGGAGAAACAGATGACTTCAGCTACAATGTCGTTGACAAGCCTGTTCATATTCACGATTTGAATGCCACCATCCTTCATTGCATGGGAATCGATCACAAGAAACTGACGTTCAGACATCAAGGGCGAGATTTCCGCCTCACCGATGTGCACGGAAATGTCGTCCACGATTTGCTTACGTGATTCGACGACCGGCGTTCCTTTGTTCAGCCGCAGGCAGTGGGTATCCTTAGGCCGCTTGGTTTTTCACGGACTGCCAGACGGTACACTGAGGCAGATAAATCGCTCTGAAATTTTTCCAGTTTGCGCAGATCCCGATCGCCGTCATGGGCTCCCTATTGCCTAACCCGACTTGGCTTCACACAGGTGCGTGCCTTCACAAAACAGATCGCATCTGTTCACCACCTGTGTGTAATTTGCAAGCTGGGTTGAACCGCCGCGTCGTCTATTTATTCATTCAGACCTGAGAGAATTTGCACATGCGTTTCATCGTTATTCTTTGCATTGCCTGGATGACCATTCCTTGCGTCTTTGCCGAGACGCTGATCAAAGGAACAGCTCACGGCCCACTCGCGATCGGCAAGTCACACGTTTACGAGGGGACGGTCAAGCTATCGGCCGAAGGGCGTTGGGAAATCCGCGCGGGCAAACAACAGAAATCTCTTCGCGAGATCTACCTTGTACCAACTGGTTCCTGGACAACACGGCAACTGGGCATGCGAATGTACGCTGCCCTTGAAAAAAATGCCATCGCCAACGGCAGGTGGCATCTCAGGCGTGGCTATTCTGCCTGTCGGGATTTCGCAATCAAAGGATCAGAATTTGGACCAGACAGTTTGGATGAACTGACCAAGATGCCAAACTGGAAGGGTACGGTCGAAGCATGGAATTCAGCACAGTTCTACAATCCTGACCTAACCCAGTTCAGGGACACTCAATTGGACGGCCCTTTCATACACCTGATTCCGCGAGTGAAGTTCGATTTTGTCAAAGTTCGTCAGGAAAAACCTGACCAGTCAGAGACGAATCCCGATGTCGCACCTGTGGTGAATTGGCAAATTCCCCACGAGAATCGAAGGGTTCTGGCATTCGAGTTACGTCCCTTCATTGACGATGGCAAACATTGGGTTCTGTACACGAACGGTAGCTGCGAACGTATTACGATCGATCGTCAATTGATACGTAAGTCAGGCCAAAAAATCCGTCCGGTGGTGTCTGCCAACGAACGTAAACTTGCAAATGAACGCAGCAAGATTCCGTACAAGGTGATTCTGCTAACCGATCGAGAAGTAAGTCGCAGTTTCACCTTTGAAGCCTACAACCACGTGCTGGGCGAAACGCACGAACTTGACTGGAAGCTGCTCAACACAGATTCCTCGATCCTTCCCGACCCACGCATGACCCTGATGAACGCGAGGTTTGGGAACTGGGCACCGTACCGGTCAGCGGGCAACGGGGGGGTCCTGCAGATCTGGGATGAATCACCATTGTCGAACAGAACGACCGCTGCAGGTGCAGGTGCAGAAGGCACATCTGTGTTTTCCATTTTGGGAGGTCGCGCTGCGGTTGAGGAAACGCTGCAACTGCAGGCTTTGAACGTAACAGAAACAAACCAACCCAAAGTAGTCGATATCGACTCGATCCAAGGTGTCACGGTCAAATCCCACCCCTTCAAAGAGATGCTTGCTGGTCATGCCGGTGGACAACTGCAACTTGCCAAATACGCCCCGCAGGACCGATTTTTCCTGTACATCGGTAAACCGACTGCCGTAGCAAGCATGTTGGATGCGGGTGCGCCGTTCATTGCTTCGGTCGGTTCTGCATTGACTGGAAATGCACTCAATTACGGGATTGAAAAACGTTATCTGAAACGCTTGGGAATGAATCGTGATCAACTGAATTTGATACTAAAATCCGGGCTTGTGCAGGAAATGGCACTTTTCTGTCCCGACCTGTTTTTCATTGATGGAACAGAAATCACAGTGGTCGCCAAGGTCGATCAACCAGAACTTCTGCAACGACTAGTAAGTTTGCTGAATCCCGCAGCCAAGGAAACAGGCTCGATTGTGAAACTGCCCGGGGCAGAGGGTCAACCTGCCTACATGGCAATGCGAAAAGGACTGCTCTTTTTGGGAACAAACCGGAGCGAACTGGAGAAATCGCTCGCGCTGGCAAAAGCCAATGGCAAAGGCAGTTTGGCTGACAGTGATGAATTTCGCTACATGCTGACAAAACTGGGCGTGAACGAGAACACGCGGGGATACGCTTATTTTTCAGACCCCTTTGTACGCAGGCTTGTCGGTCCGCGCATGAAGATCGCACAGCGAAGAAGGATGCTGGCCAAAAGTCAGATGGAGGCCCTTACCGCCTGTTCGATGCTGGCACGAATTGACGCCCCCGGGTCCAACCTGAACGTGGAACAGTTGAAGGTCAACGGTTACCTGCCAACGACATGGACTGCGACCGATTTCTCAATCGACGATACCGGACTCGTCCACTCTGAAACCTATGGCACGCTTACCGACATGCGTTCACTGTCGGAAATACCAATCCAAGACATCACTTCGGATGAAGCAAGTGCTTACAAAACTTATCTGGATAATTACTCCCGGTACTGGCGCCGATTTTTTGACCCTATCGCTGTTCGACTTAATGAACCCACACCCGACCAACTGGAACTGCAGACCTTCATTCTACCGTTGGTTGACAATTCCATTTACAACGGCTTGCGATTGGCAATGGAAACTGAACGTAAGAACCAATCACTTTCTGTACCGCTCATCGAACCAACGCCAGTTGTGAAATTCTCGATGAACCTATCTGAACAGGGGTGGCAAACGATCACCGAAAACTTTTCAGATTTATTCACTCTCTACTCCGGTGCCGGCTCAGCTTTGCTTGATGATTTGGGCCCCAGTGTTCACTTGGCGATCTTTGATTCCGATCCGGTGATTGCACTTGGCAGTGGTGATGTGTTCGGGTCCTTTGGTTCATCATTTTCAGGTGGGAACGCCGATGCGATGCTGATCCTGCCCGTTGCCCTGTCGATGCTAACACGACCATGCAGTGTCTTCGTAGAAACACAGAATCCTGAACGAACGGCTCAATTCCTGCGACAAGCAGCCACGATCAGGACCGATGAGCGCAATCGGAATAATGATTTCAATATTCAGGTTTACCAAGAGGGCAATAGCGACAAGTGGGTCTGGATGATGAATGTGATGGGCGTCATCAAACTGCGTTACGGCATTGAAATCATCGACAACTATGTTGTCATCCGGAATATTCCATGGTCGAGCGACGAGCGGATCATTGAGGTGGTGCCAGCTGAACTGAATGCCGCTGCGTTACAAATCAGCCCTGCGGCCTGTGTTGAGCAATTGCCTGGGTTGTTTGCGGCGGCTTCCGACTCGAATTCGAGAATTGCGATGTCGGGGCTGGGACGCCTTTTTCCCTTCATGCTCGGGAACGAAAAAACAATCGAATCGGCAAAGTCAGAACACGAACGCTTGTTCGGTTTTTATCCGAAACAGGTAACGGGCGATCTCTTGACCTGGAAGGACAACCACCTCCACAGCCGGGACTACGGAGAACCGATACGGCAACGTCAACCAGTGTTCGACCCGGAAAAACCGTTCGGTTTGATGAACCAAATCGATTTCCTTCGCCTGAACATGCAATTTGAAGACGATGGACTGCGAAGTTCGATCCGTTGGCGAACGCGGCAAGCGAAGTAAAACGCACGTTTTCCCGGCTTGGGGTTCAACACAATTCGCATGTGGGACCTCGGCTCAGCGAGTTCTTTCGGTCACAATGTCAGTCATCTGCAATCCTGGTCCCATTGATTGACTGAATCTAATGGACGAAATCGTCTACTACGATCGCTACCGCAAAGAGCCTTGCCTCGAAAAAGTCTACGGAGACAAGTTTCTGCGTTGGACTTATGGAACGCTGGGTGGCAAGATCGCTTTGGCAACCATGGTCAAGAGAGCATGGTTTTCACACTGGTACGGTTGGCGGATGGACCAGCGAAAATCGGCTAACAAAATCGCGCCGTTCATCGCAGAGTACGAACTTGATCCAGCAGATTTCCGACAGGCTGTGGATGAATTCACAAACTTTAACGAGTTCTTTTTTCGGCAACTGCAACCTGAAGCAAGGCCTGTTGATGCTACAGACAATACCGTTGTATTCCCCGCCGACGGTCGTCACCTCTGCATCCCTGACGTTTCTGAATCTGACGGTCTGTTTGTCAAAGGTGAAACATTCAGCCTGCCTGAGTTACTAGGTGACGTGGAACTTGCCCAACAGTATGCCAACGGCAGCCTCGTGCTTTCCCGGCTATGTCCTGTGGATTACCACCGCTTTCATTTTCCTGTCGCTGGGGTACCCAGTGAAACCAACCTGCTAAACGGCCCGTTGTATTCAGTCAATCCAATTGCTTTGTGCCAGAACATCCGAATTCTGGCTACAAACAAACGCTGCCTGACGCGATTGCAAACAGATCAATTTGGACAGGTTTTATTGCTGGAAATCGGTGCGACCTGCGTGGGTGGCATCTGCCAAACCTACCAAGCGGGAAGCATGGCATCGAAAGGTAGCGAGAAAGGATATTTTCGGTTTGGCGGCTCTTCGACGATGACAATCTTCGAACCTGGTCGCGTGCAGTTCGATGAGGATCTGCTGCAAAATTCAAAGCAACATCGTGAACTCTATGCGAAAGTGGGTGATCGCATGGGAGAACGAAGGTAGTACTGGACCGCGGCCATGAACTTGGTCTGTTCAGATTATCGATTCAAACGTTGAGTGGGTACGTTTT
Organism: Rubripirellula sp.; assembly: GCA_028823035.1. Classification (GTDB taxonomy): domain Bacteria; phylum Planctomycetota; class Planctomycetia; order Pirellulales; family Pirellulaceae; genus Rubripirellula. Next base: position 20,281 of record JAPKCI010000034.1, on the reverse strand, counting down.
GCTGCGTTCAACACCAACGATTCAGGACGTGCATGCAGATTCACTGGATTCCCGCAGATTCACTGGATTCCCGCAGATTCACTGACCTCAATCGCTTAAGCGATCGATGCTTGTCAGATCGAGTTTACGGAACTCAACCTCAGAGCCTTCGGCCTGCAAGGCAATCTTCCCTTTGTTTACGGTGCATGAATTTCCATGATTCACAAGTTCACCGTTGACCCAGACTTTGATCTCGTCGCCCAGACATTCAATGGTCATCTGGTTCCATTCGCCGACAGGTTTTTCCGAGCCATCTGTCAAATTCAGAATCCGCCTCGCTTTCCCTTCTGTGATGCCCCATTTCTCTTTAGGCCCACGACGTTCGATCATCTCGGGGACAGTGATGTCCTGAACAATGCACCAGAAATCGCCTGCGTGCGTATGGTTCATTTGCACTTCGATTGATTTCGGAAACATCTTGTACAGATTACGAGTGCCTGATGCGTGGACAAGAACCCCGCAGTTTCCCGGTTTTCCTGCAAAACGATACTCGACTTCCAATCGAAAATCTTTGAATTCCCGATCGGTAATCAGATGACCTTGTGGGCTTCCCAGACTGACAAGCATGCCGTCGCGGACGATAAAGGTCGGCTTTGCATCAGGATGGTCATCGAGGTGGGGAACATCGACATGCCAACCAGTCAGGTCATTTCCATTGAACAGGCTGGAGACACTCGCTGACGATTCGTCATCTGACTGCAGTGCCTCAGCAATTGATTCGGCAGCCAACGCTGCGACAAAGCGATTACCATCAATATTCAGGTGCACGCCGTCGCGTGTCAGGATCCCGCTCTGCTGATTGTCAGGATTCTTTTCTTTTAGGTGTTTGATAAACGATTTACGCAGATCACAAAGCGTGACGCCGGTTTCAGCAGCCACCTTACGAGTGATCTCCGAGTATTCATCAAGCATCTCATCCAGTGGGTTTGTGCCATCGAATTTTTCACCAATGGTGCTCGGAGTACAAAGGACGATCTTGGCTCCGGACGCCGATATTTTTTCGATCAAGCGGAGAAGTCCAGTTTCAAACTGTCTTTGGGGCGTTCCTTTACCTCGGGTGCTGTGCCAAACATCATTAATACCGATATAGATAAACACGACCGTGGGAGCCTTGGATAGAACATCGAGTTCCAGACGCTTTTCCAGATCCGGGACGCGGTTACCGCTGACCCCGGCGTACACAACTTTGACATCGAGTTCAGGACGCCGGTTTTCAATGGCCTCACCAATCAACCGGCAATAGCCACTAGGCCGCGCTCCACCCCGCGTGATGGAATCCCCCAGGAACGCGATCACCTCGCCCTTGGCAAGCGGTGATTGCTTATCCGCCAAGCAATCAATTCCGCTGGTCTGCTCGACTCCCCATAAATCATCAGGCGATGAGCAGGTGACAAGAAGAAAACACGCCATCGGCAATAAGAGAGAACGTAGAAGCATCGCTGGTCTTGCATGGTTTGAGTAACAGGAGCAGATCAAATCAGAACCTCTTATAGTATGACCATTTTGACACCGGTTGTGTTGTCCTGTCCATCATCGCTTGTCTTGGCCATCATCGCTTGTCCTGTCCATCATCGCTTGTCCTGGCCATCATCGCTTGTCCTGGCCATCATCGCAGTGCAAGGGTGGATGACAGTGACTCCCGCCCACGCGGTCTGATGACTAGAATCATGAACCAGTCCCAAAGCCCAAGCATGAAAACTGATGACCGAACCAGAAAGCAATTCTTCCAAGCGGTTCCTGTCCTCAGGTGTTGAACCGCTGATCATGATTGGATGGCAAGCGTTCTTATTTCTGGCACTCAGCAATACTGTTTCCAGCGGTTTTAGCGAGACGAATTCGACATTATCCACCATCGTGGGGTATGCGAGGGAGGCAGTTACACATATCACGCCCTTCGTTGCCCCACTGTTCATCGCAGCCTATGTCCTGGTTTATGTGCTGCGTGCGATGGGGAAAAACGCCAGATTCGTCCTGGATTGTCTGGGTATCTTTCTCGTTGTCAGAACGATCGCAGGCTTTCTTGTGCTCAATTTTCTGATCGTCAATCCTCTCACGGACAACATGATGTTACTCAGGCAGTTTCTCTGCTTCATGCCAGCACTAATCATTGGCTGGGGGTGGATTTATTGGCGACTTGATCAGGGCGCCAGAATTCAGGGCAATCAACTGATGTTGTTCCCCGAAGATCTCCCAAGCGATCTTCGAGAACCGTTGTCTACCTTTGACTACTATTACCATTCCGCGATGGTCGCTTTTATTTTTGAACTCAGCGAAGTGGAACCCCTCAGTAAATCGATGAAAGTGCTGTTCCTGATCAACGCCGCCATGATGCTGGATCTCGTGGGGCTTGTGCTCACTCAGGCGATTGGATTAGCGGGCAATCAATAGATTTTTCTGATCATAGCTGAAAAGATCTGTTGAACCCGTAATTCGCATTAATCTCTGTTTTGGCGACAGCAACAGAGAATCGGGTACCATAAGAACACGTGCTGCGAGTGCTTTTCAAATGAACCCGGGCGAAATACTGGTTCACCTTGTTCAGGTTCACCTTGTTCAAACGAACCAAAATCTCTGGATGAAACGTGCAATCGGCACCTGAGTGACTTCGCGTGATTGACTAACGCGACTGCGCTCGTCGGAATCCTGCTGACCATCCAAATCGATCAAGCGCGTTAACAATTGACGATGAGAATTCACCCTGAAAGCCTGTTTCACGAACATTTCCGCGAGACCCGGCAGCAATTGCGGTCGTTGTGGCTAAAAATCTGGGGCGGTGGTTTCATAGTCGTGCTAATTGGTTTTTCATTGGCATGGTTTTTCATTCAGCCCGCGCCACCGCGGACCATCCACATGGCGGTTGGCTCAGCCGATGGTGCCTATTTCCAGTTTGCAAGTGCCTATGCAGACGAGTTGGCCAAGCAGGGGATCACGTTGCAGTTGCACACGACTAATGGTTCCATCGAAGACTACGAATCGTTGCGGAACGCCCCCGATATCGACTTGGCGATCGTGCAGGGTGGCACAGCGACCGCAGCGGAATTGGCAGACCATCGCATCGAGGCCTTGGCCAGTTTGTACTTTGAACCTGTTTGGGTTTTCTACCGCAGCGAACAGTCTTGCGCCGATCTCCGATCGCTCAACAACAAGACGATCGCAATAGGTCGATTGGGAAGCGGCACAGCCGCATTGTCAGAAATGCTGCTGACTCAAAACGGTGTCGGCCCATCGTCGGGCGCAACCTTCGTGAATGTCGGCGGCCAACAGGCAATCAGCCAACTCGAGGAAGGAGCCATCGATGCTGCATTCTTTGTCACAGCACCGAGCGCGGATTTGATTCGGTCCCTTATTGAAGTGCCGAACCTACGTTTACTGAGCTTCGATCGCCACGCTGCCTACGCTCGACTTCACCCCTACCTGTCAACGGTAACACTCGAACGAGGAGTCGTTGATCTGGAAAAAAACTATCCTGATTCAAAGGTACATTTGATCGCTCCGACTGCCAATCTGATCGCAAACAGCGACTTACATGACGCGCTGGTACCGTTATTGTTGCGAGCGGCCGAGAATGTGCATCAAGAGGAGCAAAGCCTGTTTCAACACGGAGATTTGCCATCCACGCGTTTTGTCGAGTTTCCCCTGAACGAGTCGGCACGACGCTACTTTGAACATGGCCCCCCTCTGCTTCAGAAGTACCTGCCATTCTGGGTCGCATCGTTTGTTGATCGTGGGGCGATCCTGCTGCTGCCAGCACTCACACTCTTGATTCCGATGTTCAAGGTTGCTCCGCCGCTCTACCGGTGGAGAATCCGATCTCGCATCTATCGCTGGTACAAAATACTGCGAGGAATGGAAGCGGACCTGCAGTCAGGAGGAAGCATCGACAAACTGCGTTCACATTGGGAAACCTTGCAAAGCATAGAATCAGAACTCGATGCTTTGCAAAGCGTACCACTGGCCTACATGCAGGAATTCTACAGTCTGCGACTGCACATCGAATTCGTGGAAAGGCGTGTCATCCGAGGTCTGAGTATAAGTAATACAACTGAAGAAACTGCTGTGGCAGGTGCCGCCAACAGTACTTCCGCAACGCTTTCACAACTGACCAATCCCACCGCCAAGTTCGAGGATCAAATCAAAGCAGAAATATTCACAAAAACGCAGGAGACACTCATAAGCAACTCGACTGTTTCCTTTGCCAACACAAAAACGATTGCAATCGAAGAAGATTCTGATGCACCCGATAGCGGGACGTCGGATGGATCAGGCAAACACTGAATCGGACGATGTGAATGCCAGTTGGCGAAGGCCAACTAACGCACATCCAAAGGTCCTGAATTTTCATGAAACCAACACTGCGTTTCTGCTCAAAATAATTCCGCAATCGGTTTGCCTAGATCTGTGATTGGAACAGGGCGATCACCGTCATAAAGACTCTCAGTCGGGTTGATTTGCATAGCCGCCAGAGCAGTTGCGAAATAATCCGGCACGCTGACAGGTTGTTCAACCACCTGCTCAGCAAGTTCGTTCGATTGCCCCCAAGCACCAGTATGATTCAAACCGCCACCGGCAATCACACTGGTAAAACACTTGGAATGATGGCCCCTGCCACCGCCGGAGTCGAATCCCCCCGGTCGCCCAAATTCAGAATTGACAAGGATCACCGTCTTGTCCAGTAGGCCGTGATTTTTCAGATCGGCAATCAAAGTCGCAAGGGCTGCGTCGAGATCCTGAATCAGAAGGTGTTGATTCAACTGACCTCCATTGTGAGTATCCCAACCGGTACCGTTCTTGAAGTTGTCACTATAGGACACCTCGACAAAGCGGACGCCAGCCTGAAACAAACGCCGAGTCAGCAGACAGCGCTGGCCGAATTCGCTGGCGTAGTTGTTGCGAAGCGAATCCGGCTCGTTGCTGAGTTCAAAGACATTCATGAAATCGGGTCCCGCCAACCGCAAACTTTCTCCAATCACAGCATTGTATTCAGCAAATTTTCTGTCATCACCAAAGCGATCGGATCCACCACTTCGAACGGTGTCCAGCAAAGCTTCTCGTCGGGCAACACGATTTCCAGAAAGCCACTTCGGTCTCGCCAACCCAGCGGGTCCTGAATTGATATTGGTCGAATAAATGTAGCCAGCTTGCGGCCCAAGAAAACCTGGGCCACGGGCAATATTCGGGTACCCCAGCAGCACATACGCAGGTACTCCCTCAGCCGCAGCCCCACGTTGATGAGCAACGATCGACCCCAGTGATGGATAAGTCACAGTTCCGCTGGTTAGTCTACCTGTGTGCATCCGGTTTGCTGCTGCAGCATGTTCGTCCACAACATCATGGTTCAGAGTTCTGACTGCCGTAACATGCTCCATCAAGCGAGCTGTTTTTGAAAGATGTTCACAGACTTGCACGCCCGGGACAGCTGTCTCAATGGATGCATAATATGAGCCTGCTTTTTTTTCGGCTGCATCACCGCGAGACTTCGGATCGAAGGTATCAATTTGGGACATCCCCCCCCCCAACCAAAGCATGACACAATGTTCGGCTTTCCCAAGCGTCACTGGCCTCGGTGAACACAGTCCGGGGGCGGCCAACATCGCGCCTGAAGCGGTTGCTGTTGCCTGAATAAATTCTCTTCGTTTCATATTTCGCATCTCAAATTTTCGCATCTTAAATCTAGTTCATGCCCCGTTTCACACTGGTCATGATGGTTCGTCACGGCACGATGATCATTTCTGGAGCATTCAATAATGCCCACATGGCATCCTCTGCACGCTCTCGCCAGCTGACTCGTAGATATTGCGTTGGAGGATCACCCCGGCGAGCGGTTTCCTCCTGCTGTTGTTTGATCGAGTTTGCAGCACCATCCAGGTGATTAGACCATGAGACATGCGGCATACGCTCTGGCTTCACTGTCGCCAGTAGATCCTGCTGCGGAACGATGCGGTCGGTAAAACCTTCGCTGAGCAGGAGCGTGAATTGCTGCTTTTCACTCTCATTTGGTAAGCGAGTCAGAAAACGCAAGAACAAATCCTCTGTCAACTGCTGTACGGAATCAGCTTCGACACAGACTTCGGTCAGACTTGAATCATCCGTCAATTGAGTTAACCATGATCCCATCACGCCATTGGCCAATACACCTGGCTGCAGCGGATTGGGCTCTTCGATTCGATGCGACGTCGGCTCCTGCCGCGAATTGCGCCAGCCAAAAGTAACGAGTGCATCAACCACTGCCTGAAACTTTGGCATCGCCAGACTCGGTCGATCACGTTCATTTGCCATCGTCGTGAATTCCCACGCATGCTTGGGCTGGCCAAAATTCATGAATAAGTCCGGAGCCAGACGACCCTCGACATCCATCGTCAAGTGACCGAGATCCATCTCTCTGCCAGCAACGTGCCACGCGTTATCAACGACCTGTTCTGCGGTCATTCGCCGACGGTAAGGACCCTCAAAGAAACGATCCGATGCAACAACATTCACTGGCAAATCGATTGCCTGCCGTTGATACAAGGTGGATGTCATGATTTGCCTGGTCAGAGCACGCAGGTCATATCCGCTGCGGATAAAATCATCGGTCAGGTAGGCCAACAGGACTGGGTCGCAGGGTTGGTGCCCTTCCCAGTCATCAACCGGTTCCACCAAGCCAGCACCCATGAGACGTCGCCAGACTCGATTGACGATCACCTCGGCAAATCTTTTCGAGAAAGTGACTTCAGCGGCAAGTCGGTCTCGTGAGTCACTCCCCGCGGGCAACAGAGAATCAAGAACCGCTTGGTCTACTTCGTCAAATGGCCATGAGGGCTGCACCGTGGACCCGATTTCCAGCGTTACCTTGATCAATGGTTTTCGCCCGCCGGCATGGACATGTTGAAAAAACGTTTTAGGAACGCTACTGGTCGCGGGCACCTTTATCGGTTTGCGTTCCAGCATCGCTGCCATCTGGAACAACGTCTCCTGAGTCGTTTCATGGTAGGGCGCGTCGTGGCAACGAGCACATTTCATATCCAAGCCTAGAAACGCAGTCCCGATGATATGTGCTTTCGCCGCCATCGGTACATCATTCAAGGTTGCGACACTGAAGCCACCCGCTCCACCACCCCACACACTGCCACGCATCGTGATCAATTCGGTTGCAAACCGATCCATCGGTTTGTTGTCACGTAACGATTCGAGAACCCAATATCGAAAAGGTCCGGTGTTATTCAACATCGGTTTCAGCAAATTGGGATTCTCGGCCAAGACATCCTGCCAATAACCGACCCAGTTGTCCGCCCATCGGTCGTCTTGCAGCAAGCGGTTCACCATCTGCTCTCGTTTATCACTGGTATCATCTGCAAGAAACTGACGGACAGTATCTAGCGGTGGTGATAAGCCCACCAAATCAAGCCAGGCCCTTCGCAGGAAGGTCAAATCGTCAATCACCGGAGACAGTTCGGCGACCCCAATGGGCACCCGATCCATGCGTCCACCCTGAGAAACCCACTGTTCAAGCGTCGCAATCTGACCCTCGGTCAGCCCGTCTCCTTTGGGGGGCATCCTGTCGCCTGACTTGGATGCAACCAGTTCCAACAGATAACTTTTGTCTGGATGCCCAGCAACAATCGCAGGCTTTTCCGATTCGCCGCCAGCAAGCAAACTTGTCTGTGACTGCAGATTCAGGCCCCCCCGTTCTTTCTCACCGTGACAGCGGTAGCAGTGTTCGACAAAGATCGGTCGAACTTTTTGGTTAAAAAACGAATTGGGATCCCCAGAATTCTGTCGTGCCTGAAGGATGCGTTTCTGGACCAATCGATCGATGCTGTTGTGCTGTGTATCCCCGGTCAATCGCTTGACAGCAAGTTGGTGTCGTTTTTCCCACAACCGTTGTTGCTGGTCGGCTGCCCTGCGATTCCGGACATCCATGGCGTCCAACATCACTGTCATCTTGCTGACAAACTGCTCCCAACCCTCATCAGTCAAACGACTGCCGACTTGCTTTCCGGGCGTGACGAGCTGAAACATTTCTGTTCCACTGGAAATAGCCAAACAGGCTTCGCCAAAATCGAGCCGTAACCTTGGTCCACCCACCATCACATCCATAACGATCGCATGTCGGCCACCGAGGCTGGTAAACGGGACGATTTTCTCGACGTCATCCATGGCCGGCGGACGCATCCCCGACCGGACAACATCGGGAATCGGCTGGACTTTATTGTGCGCTCCGCCTCCGCGTTTTTGTTTTGGCAAGAACAGAATTTCCTTGCGATCAACAAACAGGCGTGTCGTCGTTCGACTGCGAACCAAAAACTCATACTCGCCAGGCTCCAGATCAATTTCGGTCATGGCTCGGACCATCACGCCCGTGCCCCAATCTGAACGTACGCCCCAGTCATCGTACCTGTGTAGCAGGCGAACAAATCCTAACTCAGTCTGTTGCCACGTAGCGATGGGATCACCCGGGTCGTTAGGAAACGATTGATCACCATGCAACGGTCCATGCATATTGACCTGCAAAACACCTGGCTTGGGTTGAGGCAACACCAGGGGTGGTGGTACATATTGAAATCGTTTTTTGAATATCTCCGCGGGAACGATGTGGCGGTACAACGCGATTTCGTCCAACTTGCCTTCAAAAGAATTCTGCGGGTGTCCCGCCATGGTGGACCCAATCCAAACTTCATCATCATCGACCACAGGCGGTGCAATCGTAGCTCCGCCCATGTCCCATCGTCCTTCGACCTCTTTTCCATCGATGAACGCACGCAAGGAATCAGGCTTGCCAAAATGATAGGACAAGGCAACGTGATGCCACCCTGTATTAACTGAAAACCCCTCTTTGCTGGTCCAACGATGCCAATCACCAGCCCCGTGGTCACCTGATCGACTGCGAAAAAGGAAATTGACGCCCGCTCGCCCACCCACCGACGTGAGTCGAAACGCCCAGTTTTGATTATCCCCTGCAAACCCCGCATTCGATGTTCGCCCCTTGGTAAGGATCGCCGGGTACTGCTGCAGGTCGCGCGGATTGACCATGGCTTCAACAGAGAATGCATCTCCGTTGTCAAAATCAAACCGTGAACCAGCGCCCTCGTCAGGGATCACAATCCGTGTTCCACCGCTGAGCTCAATACCCATGTTCTGCGCAGAAAAACCGGGATGCTTTGACGTTCTGGGCCCCACCGCTGCCTTGGCCCCATCAGAGGCTGGAACGGACCCTGTGAAAGACCAGTAGGCCGCAGGATCGGTTTGCGAGATTTGTCGCTGGAAATCGGATAATTCCTGGCCAAATGCAACGGTCATCAACATTGGCACAATGACCAGTATCAATCTGCACAAGACAGCAGAAACATGGTAAAAACAGGTTCTCATCACTTGGGATTGCCTGACATCAGATGAAGAGCGGGGAACTGGTTCAAATTTGAAAACCAGTCGCTTAACAGTATACCACAACGACCTTGTCTGCCCAAAAGCGGTTCGCGGAACAGCGGGAATTCTCTGCCCGCAGTGGTTTCCCCGTCACCAGTTTCCCAACTCACGATAAATGGCAACCAGAATAGCGTGCCTTGCGGGTATATTGAGATCTGTTTTTATCCAAGCAGCACAAGCCTACCCCACCAGATTTGCAGACGCCAAAAACCGGAACGCGAAGCGAAGACCACCCTTGCCATGTTGGATCTTGACGTTGATCAAATCCACAACGTTGAACAACTTGGCAGAAAACCCTGACCTGTTGGCAGAAGATCCTGACCTGCGTTAGCCGCAACCATGACTGCAAATCGGTCCTGCTACCCCAACGAACCACAAAGACAGACACAGCACCCTGCCTCGGAATCCACAGCCTCGGTATCCACAGCCTCGGTATCCACAGCCTCGGAATCCACAGCCTCGGAATCCACAGCCTCGGTATCCACAGCACCCTGTCCCGGCAGTCAACACCATGAGTGAAAAGATCATGTTCTACCGTCGCACACTGCTAGCCCTCAGTTTCCTCATTGCATCGTGGTTCGGGCATCTGCAACCGCGTTCAACTGCGGTTCATGCCGAGAATCCGCATGGCTACCTTGCCGAGTTTTCGGAACCCTACTACCCACATACGAATTTCCCGAAGCTGATCACCCCTCAGTGGGTGGGCGAATCGGGTGTGGATGCTGTCGTTACGCTGGCGATCGACGACATGCGTGACACCGCGAAATATGAAACTTACCTACGGCCCATTCTCGAACGACTTAAAACGCTCCAGCAGACTGCCCCCGTCAGCATCATGACCTGCAGTGTTGATCCCGCAGACCCACAATTGCAGCGATGGATCAAGGAAGGATTGTCAATCGAAGTCCATACCGTGGATCACCCCTGCCCTTGCCTTCAGGGAAACCAATTCGACACCGCGAAATCAACCTACGACCGGTGCGTCGATTTGATGGCATCGATCAAGGGAAACCAGCCAGTGGCTTTCCGGACGCCCTGCTGTGACTCACGCAATACACCAAGCCCGCGATTATGGAGTGAGATATTCAATCAACGGACACCTGGTGGAAACTTCCTACAAGCCGACAGCAGCGTATTCAACGTTTTTACCAACGGCGATCCCGAACTGCCCAAGCAACTGGTGCTTGATCCGGATGGCAGCTCAAAAATGAAGAAATACATTCCATTCCCTTCCTTCGTCAACACGATTGAAAACTACCCTTACCCCTATGTGATCGGAAAACTTTGCTGGCAGTTTCCATGCATGGTCCCAAGTGACTGGGAAGCTCAAAATCTGCATCAACCCAACAACCCTGTAACGGTGGCAGATATGAAATCAGCCCTCGATGCAACGGTGATTAAAAAGGGCATGTTCAATCTGGTATTTCATCCGCACGGTTGGTTGCGCAATGATCAGGTCATCGAACTGATTGATTACGCCCATGCCAAGTATGGCAAGCGAGTCAAGTTCCTAACGTTCAAGGATTGCATCGACCGTATCAATCACAATCTACTTTTGGACCAGCCTCTGCGATCAACAGCAGACGGTGGTGACAATGGCGTTCGGATCGTTGACGTTGACAACAATGGTTTCTTGGACGTTTTGATAGGGAACGAGCAGACAAGGACCTTGCGAGTCTGGCAATCGGGTCATCAAGAGTGGAATGACGTCAAGCACGAGATTCAGTTCACGTCCGGCGATGCTCAGCACCGCCTTGACCATGGAATTCAGATTGGGCAGTTCACACCACAGTCCACGCTTTCGTTACTGGCGAACCATGAAAAGGATCAAGCAATTTACGAGTTCGCGGACGGAAATCTACGGCGAAGTCCATTGCCAAAATCACTGCTTGATGTTTCGACATCGGTTGATGGCGTTGACAATGGTGTTCGATTGCGTGATATCGATAGTGACGGATTTTCCGAAATCATCGTGGCCAACGACGAGGCGCAAACGATCCTACGTAACGATAGAAACGGCGATTGGGTCGCGGCAAGCTCATTCCCAGCACCGATCGTTGATGCCGACGGTCGCGACAATGGCGTGCGGTTTGTCGACTTGGACGGGGACGGTCATGAGGACGTGATCGTCAGCAATGGAAACGCGTCCGGAGTCCACCTGTTTGATACTGAGTCGCGATCATTTTCACGCGTTGTTGAGAATCCTGCGGCAATCCCAATGATCGTACGTGAAGGAACGAACAACGGCGTCTGGTTTTCCAAAAATCACATGTGGGTCCAGAACGAAAGCACCAATCGCTTACCAGATGGTGTCGATCGTCGCTCGTTCAACCAGTTATTGGGTGACACCGAACCAGGACCGCGCTCACCCGACCGCTCGCTTGGGTCAATGCAACTGCAGGATGGTTTTGAGATCGAATTGGTCGCCGCCGAACCTCTGGTCATGGACCCCGTCGCAATTGATTGGGGCCCCGACGGAAAACTGTGGGTCGTAGAGATGGCCGACTATCCGTTGGGCATGGATGACCAGGGTGAACCCGGAGGCCGAGTGCGTTTTCTGGAGGACACCAATCAAGATGGTAAATACGATTCATCGACACTGTTCATGGACAAGATCCCCTATCCAACGGGAGTGATGGCGTGGCGAGATGGTGTCATTATCAGCGCTGCTCCAAGCGTCTTTTTTGCGGCTGACCGTGACCAGGATGGCCGAGCCGAAGTGGTGCAAGAATTGTACCGTGGTTTTGTCGAGGGCAATCAGCAGCACCGAGTCAACGGCTTCGAACGAGGGCTGGATAACTGGATTTATCTTGCCAACGGCGACAGCGGCGGTGAGGTTCAGTCGTTGAAAACAGGCGAGCGTGTCAATTTGGGAGGGCAGGATCTTCGCATTCGTCCAGATCGAGGAATGATCGATCTACAGACCGGGCGTACGCAGTTTGGTCGACACCGCGACGATCACGGCAACTGGTTTGGCTGCAGTAATCCGCTACCAGTGCGGCACTTCGTTTTGGCTGACCACTACATGCGACGGAATCCGTTTGTCACGGCACCCCCGGCACGCCGTGACATTGCGAGGGTCGATAACACTCAGTTGTTTCCCGTGTCGCGTGTGTTGAGCCATTGGTCGGGGTATCGGGCACCAGCCGCCGGCAGCGGGCATAAGTTCACGTCGGCCTGCAGTACAATGGTCTATCGCGACAATCTGCTGGGCAACGATTTTCTTGGTGACACGTTCACTTGCGCCCCTGTTCACAATCTGATCCATCGACGAAAACTGGTTCCAAACGGCGTTTCGTTTGAAAGCACTCGACCTGACGACAATACCGACCACGAATTCTTGGCATCCACCGACAGTTGGTTCCGCCCGGCCACGGTAACAACAGGACCTGACGGCGCGTTATGGATCGTCGACATGTACCGCTTGGTGATTGAACATCCCGAATGGATTGATGACCAACGTGAGAAAGAACTCTTTTTACGCGCCGGACATGACCGCGGGCGAATCTATCGTGTGTTTCCCAGCAGCGCTGCACCACGTCCCATCGTCAAGTTCGATACGCTGGACTCGTCTGCGGTAGCCGACTTGCTCGATTCATCCAACGGGCGAGTCCGCGACCTGGCTCAGCAGGTGCTGGTTGCCAGAGGCGACCCCGCAGTAACAGACAAACTTGAGCAACAAGCGTTGCAGTCCCCAACGCCGATGGGTCGCCTGCACGCCTTGTGCACTCTGGCTGGCATTGGACAACCGAAACCAGAAACGCTGATCACTGCATTCACGGACAGCTCATCAACTGTCAGACGCCACGCCATCCGATTAAGCGAAGATCATCTACGAACGGAGAACGAAACGGCACGAAAAATATTAGCCGCCCTGAACAAGACCGGTCCGCAACAAGATCCCCTGGTCCAACTGCAACTGGCCTATTCACTTGGAGAGGCAGCTGGGAATCTCGGCGTCGAAATTCTGGCCCGCATGGCCGTTCAACATACCGACAGCACTTACTTGAAAGCGGCAATCGTGAGTTCCCTGCACCGGGACAACCTGCCCGCTTTTTACAAAGCGATTGCAAAGCACCCCTCAACTGCCGAGGCCTATCGTCCAACAATTCTGCAAATGGCTGCCCGCATGGATGCATCGCCGTTTCTTGCCAGTGTTGTCAACGACCTGCTGGATCAAATCGACAAAGCCGAACCGTCCACGCTCAGCATGCGTTCGCTCAACTCAACCCTCGCTGTGATTGATCGCAAAGGCAATGCGTTGCCGCGGAAACTGCAGGACAGAATTGCAGGGGTGATCAATCTCGCAATGAAAACCGCCAGCAGTATAGAGACAGATCCCAGTATCCGAGTTGCGGCCATTGAATTAGCGGGCAGTGATGGCCGCAATGCACAGAAGCTGTTGAAATTATTGTCGATCACCGAGCCTGTTGAAATACAGATTGCGACCGCCGGTGTTGTTGCACCATTGCAACCACAGCAAGTACTCAAGCGGTTCAGCGTATTCAGCCCCACTGTACGCAGTGCTGCTGTCGACATTCTGCTGCTCCGTGAATCGACATCCCTTGCCTTGCTGGCAGCAGCGAGAGATGGAACAATGCCATTGAATTCGATAGGCTTGGTACATCGGCAGAAACTGACGAATCATGCAAACAAGCAGGTTCAAGCCGAAGCACGGTTACTATTCAAATCCGGACAAGGAACCAGTGAGCGTCGTAAGATCGCGGCTGAGTACAAATCCAAAGTCACCGGGAACGGCAAGGTCGAACTTGGAAAAACCTTGTACACAAAACACTGTTCGGCCTGCCACCGTTTCAATGGGAACGGCAATATCGTTGGACCTGATCTGACCGCCTTGAAGAACCGATCCACCGAGGCTTTGGTCACGGCCATCATCGATCCAGGAGCAGCAGTCGAGGACAAATACATTGGCTACAGTGTCCTGACGATCGACGGAGTCGTGCACGCGGGAATCATTGCGGGAGAATCCAGCACTGCCATCGAACTGGTATTTGCTGATGGTAAACGCAAGACAATCGTTCGCAGTGATATCGAAAGGATTCAATCCAGTGGCCAATCACTGATGCCTGAGGGAATGGAGAAAAACATCACAACTGAGGAAATGAATCACCTGATAACGTTTCTCAATCAAGGTTTCGGCTCGACACTCCAACCAACTAAAAACGCGTTGGTCACAGTGCAAGCCAATGCAGATGGAACCATTCATTTGCCCGCGACCGCCTGCCAAATGAATGGCGAACAATTTCGATTTGAATCCCGTTACGGCAACATCGGTTTTTGGAACCAACCGAATGAGTTCGTCGAATGGACCGTCCAAGTTCCTGAGTCTGGCACGTATGACGTTTTCATGGACTACGCATGCCCTGACGCTGCCGCAGGCAACGAGTGCAAACTGAGTGCCGCGGGCAAGAATTTGAAGAGCAGCGTGACCAGCACAGGAAGCTGGGATCAGTACCGGGAAATGAAATTGGGAGCGATTCAACTCGTCAAAGGTGAGACATCTGTTCAGTTCGGGCCAGCGGGAAACATCCAGGGTTGGCTGCTCGATTTACGCTCCGTGACGCTCCGTCCGGCCAATCAAGACCGGAAGCCCCGGTGACCGGACGCTCTCAGGCGGACTTTTCTTCAGAGCTTTCGTCAAAAGCCGCACAATCGGTACCTGTTTGCCGACATCTTTCCCGGCGTGTCGTAGAGTTGGACATAACAGTGCTGCGGCGATCCTATCGGCATTGCTCCCGTGCCCCTGCGCGGCTGATAAGGCCCCACAAGATCCGCTTTGCTCCGGCTTCCAGTTTCGATTCCCGGTCACGGCAAGATGAACAATCCGATGAGTGAGATCGATTTCCACCGTGATGATACGCAGCGGGCGGAATTCAAAAACCATCGATCCAACAATCGAGGATCTGCTATTCGCAGGCATGTCTGCGTCTATGTTCTGTCGTTACTGGGATTTCTCGCAGTGGCTGAGTTCAGCGGTGCTCGACAGCGACTGAACCGATACCTGAACCTGCCGACAATCCAGACTTCTGCCGTGAGCATTGCGGTTACGTCGCTCAGAAACCAAGACCGCCACGAGTTGCTGCCTGAACGAATGGGCCTGGGAGCGGATTTTCGCACGGCCCCCAGCCGAGCAATTTCAACAGCAGGGATCGCTACGGTTCCCGGCGATTCGGCACGACTTGTCATCACCGAAGTTCAAACCTCCAATGCTGGCGAGGTCGTTGACTGGGAAGGCGGATGTCCTGACTGGATCGAGCTATGGAATCCGGGAGACCAGCCCTTCAATGCCAGCGGCTGGTATTTGACGGATGATCTGAACACCTTATTCAAGTGGCAGATCCCTGAACTGGTACTGTCACCCAATGAACGGATTCTGGTGTTTGCATCAGGATTGGACTTTTGCGACGAAGATGAACTGCACACCAACTTTCGCCTCTCAAAATCGGGAGAAACGCTGGCACTGGTTCGGCCCGACAAGACCACCATTGAACAGTCAGTATCAGTCGGCATGTCGAGTTCTCCACACGGCGTAACGTACGGCCCATCCAGCCACGATCCGCAGCCGTTGGTTAACCCAACACCCTTGAAAGAAAACACGCAGGCGGCAAATGGATTTACCGCTCCCGTCGTTTGCACGCACAACTCATGCCTGTTTGAAACACACTTCACCGTGTCTTTGTCGTGCTCCACCGATGCTGCTGGCATTCGCTACACAACCGACGGCAGTATGCCGAGTGAAAGCAACGGACAAACCTATACCCAACCGCTGCTCATCAGCGGCACAACGGTACTCCGTGCTCAAGCGGTGGCTGCGAACAAAGTTGCATCCAAAGTCCTGACACGCAGTTACCTGAACCTGAATCAATTGGTGAACCAGCCGTCAAATCCGGCAGGCTTTCCTGGTCAGTGGGACGAAATGCAGGCCGACTATGAGATGGACCCACGCATCACCAAGCCGCACCAAGCCGAAATCAAAGCTGCGATCACCCAACTGCCCATGATATCCGTCGTTGCGAACGGTGAGGACGTCTTTGGAACCGAGGGCATCTACACCAACTCATGGAACCGGGGATTTGAGTGGGAAGTGCCGGCTGTCATGGAACTTCTGCCGCATCAGGACGAAGTTGGTTTCCAAGCACCCTGTGGATTACGACTGGCGGGTTACGAAAGCCGACGTCCGGACTGGAAAAAGCACTCTTTGCGACTTAGCTTTCGCTCTCGTTACGGTCTTTCTGTCCTTGAATACCCTATCTTCGATTCGCCTACGGTGGATGCCCCCAACAGGGGAACTGGTCCTTTGCGAGAACCTGCGGTAGCACTCAAAGAGAACGAAGACGTGTTAATAGATTCAACACACGGATTGCAGTCCAAAACGTCGAACCGCTTTGATGACGTCCTGCTTGGCAAGTACGGTGACAAGAAAACGAAATATCTATGGACGATCGATGGCCGTGGAATCAATGTCGTTCATCAAGCCACTCCGTTTCCAACACCCCGAGGCAAGGTGGTGCACACAAACCTGAGCCGCAGAGCCTCACTTGGAGGCGAGGTTTGGTTTGAGTCAACTGAAACGGTAAGCATCAACCCAACATCTGGCAGATTTGGTGCTGCCGCGGGCATGACCAGAATGCAATGGGAAGCTGCCATTCGCTACTGGGAAAGTCTGGGGTACAAGGTCAACGCGTTTCCCGGTCAAGATCGGTGCTCAAGCCTGATGCTCCGAAGCACGGATGATTCGTGGGCATCACATCACCCGGCAGTGCGTTCCAGGGCTCAGTACATGCGTGACCAATGGGCCCGCATGACAGAACAGGAAATGGGGCAACTGGCTGCTCGTGGTCGATTTGTCCACGTATGCATCAACGGTCTTTATTGGGGCCTTTACAATCTGATTGAACGGCCTGACGAGGAATACCTGGCACACCAACTTGGCGGGAAAGAAGACGACTACATCACAATCCGCAGTAGGGTCAGACGCATTGACACCGATGAAGCTGGCGAATTGCTGTGGAACAGGATTACAGCCGTTGCTAGTAGTGACCTCAACGATCCAGCTCAATTTGCCGAGCTGGAAGAACTCATGGACATGGTCGACTTGATTGATTATTGCCTACTCCACATGTACGCAGGCAATGAAGACTGGGCATTGGTCAATGGAAACAACATGAGGGTTTACCGCCGCAGAATGAACTACGCGAAGCTTAAGTTCATGCTTTGGGATGCAGACTCAACGTTTGCATCCGGGTGGAAAAACGAGGACGTTGACTATCCGCTTCCCATGGAAAAATCCGGTAAGAAAGGCTCTTTCGTCCACTTATTCAGGCAATTGATGAAGAGCGATAAATTCCGGCAAATGTTTGCTGATCGCGTCGACAAATGGTGCGGAACAGATGGTGTGCTGGGATCTGCCGCCTGCCAGCGAAGATATGAGGCATTGCTCAATGAGATCGAACCTGCATTGATTGCTGAGTCAGCCCGCTGGGGCGACATCCACTCGGAGGAACCTTACACCCCCATGGAACATTGGCAAGCGCAAAAGCAACGCATGTTGCAAGACTGGTTTCCAAACCGCAGCGGCATCCTGCTGAAGGAACTCAAGCAACATGGTTTGACTACGGATAGCCTGTCACCGGAATCCCCAAGCGAGCCAGCAGCACTTTAGCAGCGGCAAGCCGCTGGGACTTCCCCTCCGTTTTCTCTCCCCTCCCTTTTCTCGTTGACGAGCCGACTCGACCAACTCTTTGGTTCAATGGGTGAAATCTCGCTGTTCTTGGCGATCATGGTTTAGAATATCGAGGCATCACTCTTGCCTTTGCTCTTGGAAATCGACATGCCTGTAAAAATTCTGCTTGCAGCCACTGTGCTGCTGCTTCATTCAGCATGCTCGAACATTGTCGCGCAAACCCCCGACATCTCTGATTCATTCCCACCAACGGAACATCACGTCGCGAGTGGATCGGTTTCTACAGCCGACAATGCGCGAGATCAGGGAATTTTTTACGATGCCGATCAAGTACAAACCATTCATCTGCAAATCACTGACCTTGATCAACAAAAGATGAGGGCAGCACTGCCTGAATGCATCTATGTCCCATCGCAACTCAGATGGAATAACCAAACGCTGAGTCAAGTCGGAGTGCGATTCAAGGGCAACAGCTCTGTCAATCCCAACCAGAAGCACAAACGCAGTTACCTGATCAAATTCAGCAAATACAAAAAGAAGCAACGATTCCTCGGAATGGAGCGTATTTCGCTGGACAATGGCGTTCAATTCGGCAGCCTTTTCAGCGAGCCAATCATTACCGACATCCTGCGGAAACTGGGGCACAAAACCCATCGCTGCAATTTTGCCAAGCTGTATGTCAACGATCAATTCGCCGGTGTTTACGTGAATGCTGAACGCATTGACGACTCATTCATCAGGCGTCATTTTCCTGGCGAACATGGAGGACTTTGGAAGAACGACACCGGTGGTCCGGGTGGAGATTTGCAGTATATCGGTGACAATCCCAAAAATTACAGCAAGGCATTTGAACCCAAAAACAAGCGAGCAGAGTCAGAACTGGAAGTCCGTCAACTCCTGACGTTCATCAAACATATCAATCAGGTACCAGACGACGAATTCGAACAGAGGCTCTCGCAGAACTTTGACTTCGACGATTTTCTACAGACGACTGCTGTAATGCTGCTCTCTGGAGCCTTCGATCAATTAACCGGCTGGGGACCGCACAACTATTACCTTTATCGCGAGCCCGCAACTGAAAAATGGCATTATCTTCCATGGGACTTGGATGTCGGGTTCAGCGAAGTTGCCTTTGGACGCATTCATATACTTGAGGACTGGCATGCCGCGTGGCCAGTTCCGCTGGGCGTGAGAAATCCGCTGTTGGAACGCATCATCGGCAACCCGGCACTCCTTGCACGGTATCGGAGCCATGCCAGTGACATCCTCGAAAACCACTTTGAACCGGATCGCCTATGCCAAATTGTCGATGCAAAGTACGCATTGATCCGCGAAGCCCTGGCAACCGATCCTTTTCCAAAACGACGAGCTACTGTTTCTGGAGACCAAAACTACGATGACATCGTTGAGTCCATTAAGCAATTCATTCGAAAGCGTTACCAGACAGCAAAGTCACAACTGGAAAATCCGGGACTGCGTCCCAAACCGCGCCAACAAAATCATGGCATGCCGGTTCAAATGTCCGAACGCCTGCAAAAGGTGACACAGAAAGCCGAAGGTATTCAACGCAGGCTCCAGCAGATCCAGCAAACCATGCAGCAGATCAGCAGGCTGCTTCAGCAAGGAAAACTCTCCGAAGCTGAACAATTGATCGAAGCGTTGGAGCAATTAACGGCATCAGAAACGATCCCACAGCCAACACGCTAAATCACTCAGTTTCCACACGTTTGCCTGTTGTGCATCTGCTTTGTCTTTCAAGATCCATTGGCCTGGGAAGGTACGTATCACCATTGTTCCAATGTGTAATACACAAGCCAAAGGCAGAGTACCGCAGCAGATCATCAACCTGCTACTTTGCAGCGTCAACAACAACCCCACCCTTTTTTGTCCCTTGGATACTGCAACTGATTGCCGCAACACGTTGTATCTAGTCAAATACACTCTATCGCAAAGCGCCAGATGTCTTGGATGCTTTACGCACCTCCGAAGGATTGCAAATACTGAAAAACGATGGTTAGTGCAAGACTCTACAAGAGCAGCCACGCTTATGACTTTTCCCTCAGGTTGCTTGGGTTTGAAAATGGCATAAATCGTTTCCTGCACGGCTTAAAATTGGATATTCCAGCCGGTAGCCGC
>JAPKCI010000205.1 GCA_028823035.1 Rubripirellula sp. | reverse complement strand
CGAAAGTCCTTTGGTGACAGTGAAGGACAGTTAGAAGACCTCTTTGACCCGCTGGATGTTTGATGCTTACGATCAAATTGCCCATTTCATTTTTGAATGCCCAGCAGCCTGTCGCGGTTCTGCTTCTATTGGTAGCGGCTTCATGGGTCGATGCTCAGGACCCGCTGGTCAAGGATTCGAGTGATCTTTCCGCTGGTGATCTGTCCACCGTGCTTTCGCCGACCCCTCTGGTTGATGCGCTCAAGGCGAAGCAATTCGGGCAAGCCGGCAAAATGCTGGCCGACGGTGTGAGTCTCAACGCAACCCAACCCGACGGAATGACGGCGTTGCATTGGGCTGCGTCATACGAAGTTTCCGATTTGGTACAGGGGATATTGCAACGCGGTGCCGACCCGCAGGCTGCTAATCGTTACGGGGTCACTCCGCTCTCGATTGCTTGCCAGAACGGGGATGAGAAGACGACATGTTTGCTTCTAAAAGCGGGTGCCGATCCGAACTACTCGTTGCCAGGTGGCGAGACGCCGCTGATGACCGCAGCACGGACAGGTAGGTTGGGACCAGTTTCAGCCCTGCTTGCTGGTGGCGCAAAGGTCGATGGAAAAAATAGCGGCGGTCAGTCAGCGATCATGTGGGCTGCCGCCGAAGGGCATCTTGATGTTGTGGATGCTTTGATCAATGCAAATGCTGACTATCGGCGTGCGCTGAAGTCTGGATTTACTCCGCTATTTTTTGCAGCGCGGCAGGGAAAACAGCAGGTAGTGTTTCGATTGTTGGCCACGGGGCTCGATGTGAACGAGGCAATCAGCCCTGAAAAGCCTGCCAGAAAGGGCCCCAGGAAAGGGACAAGTTTGCTTGGGTTGGCGACCGAGAATGGTCACTTTGAGTTGGCGACAGCTCTCTTGAGTGCTGGGGCAAATGCCAATGATTCGCGCGTCGGTTATGCGCCGCTGCACGCCATCACGTGGGTGCGGAAGCCGATTCGTGGTGACGGGGATCCGTCACCTATTGGCTCGGGCAGTGTTGGTTCACTTGCATTTGTCCGTAATCTTGTGGCAGCTGGTGCTGACGTGAATGGAAAACATGGTCGCAAGAATAGCGGCAACGGACAGTTGAATCGAACGGATGCCACAGCGTTTCTGCTGGCTTGTGAGACGGGCGATCTCTCGTTGATGAAGCTGTTGCTGGAATTGGGCGCGGACCCAAAGCTTACGAATGCAGACGGCTGCACGCCGCTGCTAGCAGCCGCGGGCGTTGGGATACTCAGTAACGGTGATGACACTGCTGGCACCCAGGAACAGGCCATTGAAGCAGTTGCCCTCTTGCTGACATTAGGGGCTGATCTCAACGCTGTCGACAAACATGGCAATACCGCGATGCATGGCGCGGCATTCAAAAGCTGGACAAAGCTAATCGCCTTCTTAGTGGACAACGGAGCCGACCAGAAGATTTGGGATAAAAAGAATCGCTTCGGATGGACGCCATTAATGATCGCACAGGGAAACCGCCCCGGTAACTTTCGCCCATCGGCAGAGACGATTAAAGCCGTGGAACTAGCACTGTCCAGAGATTCCGCGGATCAATGAGCGGGAACATGAACCGGGTTCCATCAACCGTAACTCGCAGGCACTGAAAATATCTGTCGCCTTTCAATGAGAACTGTGGGACACAGTCGCAAAGAACTCCGAAAACCAAGGATTCGTGGACAGGAAAGAATGGCAGTTGGGATCAGTCAACGGGTGAATCAGTGGGTCATGAACTGGGGTTGTTGAGTAGGGAGGTGCCGGCTGGGCTGCGACATTTCAAGGTTGTTTCACTCAGATACCAAAGGCGAAGCAGAAATCATTGGTGGGTAACCTGCGACGACCAGCAACGCAAAAACGGATATCCATGCTAAGCAGGAATATCCGTTTGTAGACGGGCAACAGTATTCAATCGCTCTGCCGCTGAAGGCAACTCCGGTTTGGGTAATTCTCAATTACCGCCGTCGGACCTCGATGATGTACTTCATCAGGTCGTTAAATTCCTCGCGGTTCTTCAACTGACGCACGAGATTAGCGGGCATCAATGAAACTTTTGAATCCTTGACCTGCTCGATGTCGTCCTGAGCAATGGTTAATGGTTTCGGCATGGCGAGATTGCGAAGCACAATCTCATCGTCGTTTTCAGACACCCGGATTCCTGTGAAGATTTGACCGTCGAGCGTCAATACACTGACTTGGGCAAAGTCTTTCTCGATCAACGCAGCAGGACGTAAAAGCGAATCGACAAGTTGCTCGTTTGTCAGCTTCGTCCTTAGACGCGGCAGATCTGGTCCAAGGCGGGCAACACCGCCAGGAGGATCGTGGCAGGCATAGCACGCTGACGCCGATTCGTAAAACAGCTTTTTGCCGCGAAGTGCATTGCCTTGCTTGACCGCCACTTGAGCAAGTTCGGTTGGAGTGGCGCTCATGAGTTCCTTTTCGAGTTGCTCGTTTGAGAACTCAACCTCTGGAGTCTGGTCTGCCTGTGTCATCAACTCAGCTTCCAGCGGATGCTCGGCCTCCAGTTGTTCAGGTGTCCAGAATATCGTGCGATCGATTGTCTCAGCTCGCACACGCTTGACATTCGCCGCGCTCACGGGTGCGGCTTTGTTGCCCCACGTGTTTCGAACAAATGTCAGCACTGCAGCAACCTCTTCGTCGTTCAGGAGTGAACGGAAGGCTGTCATTGGCGGTACCCCGCGGGCGGGGTCATACGTTTTTCCGTTGACTCGTAATTTCCCATAAAGTCCATGGAGAGCCAGCTTGATCAGTCGCTCTTCACTTCCGTTGACCCATGGGCTGGCCACGAGCGATGGATAGACGTTTGCATTGCCTTTCCCGTGAGCCAGGTGGCACGTTGCACAGTGCGATTCCCGTTGGTAGACCTCAGAGCCAAGCGTATAGGCTTTGCGTTCTGCGCCGCTCAGGTGCTTGGGCGGATCAAACTTGACGAAATCGAGTTCGGCAGGTGCTGCGAATCCACTGGCGCCCGATTCTACGTTGTACCAGAGGTGCTTGACCGTGTTTGCTGCGTTGGCAGCGTGTCCTACCTTCGATTTCAGCAGCGTGTCCAGCAATTCCTCGTTGGTAACCCCATGCTGTTGATGAACCCAAAGTGCTTCCAGCAGGTGGTGGGCTTCGACTTCGTCGTTCGGATCGAGTCCCTTGATCCAATTCTTGGTTGCAGCGATCACGGAATCTGTATCCCGTCCACTGAGTTCAACGCGGGTACGATGGCGGATTCCATCGATCGGATGCTTTAGATTATCGAGCAGGACCTCAATCGGCTCCCCAGCGATCTTGACCGGTTTTTGCAGTGGGCTCCCCTTGACGGTCAGACGAAAGATTCGGCCATGCTTGTGGTCTCGATTCGGGTCGCGAATGTTGTGCTGCATGTGTCCGATGATGGCATTGTGCCAGTCAGCGATATACAAAGCTCCATCCGATCCGATGACTGCATCGGTGGGGCGAAAGTTACGGTCTTCACTGTTAATCAGTTCAATGCCGGGGGTACCCCAGACCTCGCCGAATTTTCTGTTTTTCCCGTCTCCTTCACGGTCAAGCGAGTACTGCTTGATGCCCAGAAACCCGATCGTGTTACAGATCAGAAAGTCATTTTGCATGTCTTCCGGAAAATGCTCGGATGACATGATCTCATTGGCTGCCACGGGGCGAAACTCTTTCGTCAGCAGGGTATGCATCTTGAATCCCTTGCCCTCAGGCCGGACCTGATACGATTTTCCGCCGGTTCCGTCGTTTGCGTAGCAGTAACCCCAGCGATCGAAACTTGTACCGTGAGGATTGGGGCTGTTGCCGGCGTGCGGCGTGATGGCAAAGGTTCGTGGATTGAATCGGTACATGCCCGATGACCCAATGTTCAGGTTGGGCTTCCACGGTGTTTCGTGGTTGTGGACCAGGAAAATTCCGCTTTGCCAGTAGATGCCACCGTCGGGTCCCATGACCAGATTGTTGGCAGCATGGTGGGTGTCTGCTGTACCCAGACCTTGCAGAAGTGGATAACGAACGTCGGCTTTATCGTCACCATCCGTGTCCTTCAAGAATAGCAAGTCAGGGCCGGAAGTTACGATCACTCCACCTCCCCAAAATTCAAATCCGAGCGGGTTGTGGACGTTTGCAAATATCTTGCGTGTGTCAGCCACACCATCACCGTCGGTGTCTTCAAAAATCATCAGGCTGTCATTCATCTCCTTGCCAGGTTCCCATTTGGGATAGGTGTTCCAACTCGCTGCCCAGAGTCTTCCCTTGGCATCGACCTGCATTTGAACAGGGTTCGCCAAATCGGGAAATTGCTCTTCGGAGGCAAAGATGTTGATTTCGTAACCCTCGGGCACCTTGATCTTGGCAAGTGATTCCGCCGGTGACAGGTAGTCGACACTGCCTTCCTTTGCGGCATTGGAACTCTTGCTTCCGCCGCCAACGTTGGAAATCACTTTGACAGGGGCGGGCACGTTGCTATCGTCCACCGTCCATTTCTTTCCCTCGGCCGTCGCCCAAATGCCTTTGTCACGATTGCCAGTCATGGCGTCCAGCATGACAAGCTCGTGTTTGAGGACATCGGCGTTGCTTTGACCGTCAACAAATGTCAATCCCGAGCGACCACCCCAGATGTCGTTTCCGTCGGTTGCGTGATAGCGGTTGTGCCAGTGCCAATTCTTGTCTTCGACTGCGGCGTACAACGCTTTGGTGTTTTCTGTCGAGCTGGATTCGCTTCCCAACAGTGCCCGAGAAATGATTCCGGCCAGTTTCTCGTATCCCTTGGCATTCAGATGAATGCCATTGAGCGTATAACGCTCGGACGTTGATCGGAAAAGTTCAAGTGAGGGCGTGTACAGGTCCACATAGGTTTGTCCCGTTTGTTCAGCTGCTAAGCGGGTTGCGTCAGCGTAAGCAGCCAAGTTTGCATTCAGTTCAATTCCTTCGGGCAGATGTCGATTGCCTTTGTTTTCATAAGCGATCGGGCTGAACAGCACGAACCTGATTTCCTTGCCCTTCTCTTTTCTTAGTGCGGTGTAACGCTCAACCAGTTTCACCAACTCGCCGCGGTACGCATCAGCTTTGTCCGGGCCACCGAACGATTCGTTGTAACCATAGAATGCGAAGACAACATTCGGACCCACGTGTTGCAGGTACTCTGCGTCATTTGTGAACCCCTTGTTGCGAGGGCGTTTGTTAACCATGTCCCCCGCAAAGCTCATGTTGCGGAAGCTGACCTGCTTGCCCTTCAATTGACTCTGTAGCACCGTCTCGACCCACGGGGCATGTTGCATACGATCGGCCAATCCGTTGCCATAAACAGCTACCACATCATTTGGCTGGAATGCAAACGGTTCGGCGGCTTTGGATGACTGGGCGGTTGTGGCCGAGTTCGTCGCGCAAACAATCAACAACAACGCGAGGGGACTCTTGAAAATTGCGGAGGCGCTAAAATTCATGCTCATTTACTATCGTTTTGCTTGGAACTTCCCTTGGCATTCACGGCGAATCGTTGAAGGTCAAAGTGAAGTGGGGTCGGGGGGGACGAGAAGGCAGGTGGCGTGGAGCCGCCTGCTCCTGACTTTCATTGTAGTCTGAAATGCTGCTGTGTGAGAATCGGACTGGCTGATGGAAAGTGGAGTTTGGGTAATCCGGCGGCTGGGCACGGGCTGTTCAAATGACGTGTTTCAGGATCGATTTAGGGTTTGGGCTGTGCTGGCTGCGACTTGGTTCGCGACCTGCATCCAAATACGTTCAAAACAGCGATCACGGATGCGCCGTGGATGACGCCGGTTTTCGGGCTTTGCTGTATTCACAGACTACAGGACTCGGAACTGATAGGGGGGGCTCTGAATTGCTTTTGCGGAAGAACGCCATTCATCGTGCGCTCGCATGACAGCTTTTTGTAATGACGCAGGACGGAATCGCTGTGTTGAAATCGCTGTGTTGAAAGCGTTCCAAGGGTTCGGCGGACGGCTTCAGTCGCTCCACCTGCCTGCGTGATTCCAGGCGGCAGGATAAAACCAACCTGACACTGCCGCGTAGCGGGACGTTCTGACGTTTCTTGCAGCGTTCACTCACTGAAATTCCAAGCCTTCTTTTTGCCACCACTATTCTGGGATTCAATGCTATTTATCTCGTGGGTCTGCTTACCACCGGAATTTTGCCAGTAATGTCCTGCCACATGGGACACGCAGCAACCCTGTACGTGACAGTTTGCGACGCGGCGGGAAATGCGTCCCGCCCAATCGTCCTCCATTGAACGCGGCCCGGACCGACGGTTGGGCTGCGGATCCGCAGTTTCAGGATCAAAGCAGTTTCAGGATCAAAGCAGTTTCAGGATCAAAGCAGTTTCAGGATCAACGGCCCATTGAATTTCACTTGAGCCGTGCCGAGAAAGGGCTGGTCGTTGCTTGCCGTGACACCAATCGCACTGTCGATCAATGAAAGTTGGCAATTTCTGGTAACGAGGCCTGCAATACGATCCGAATCACTCTTGGTTTCAGCGCTGGACTCATTGTGGTTTGCACTGAAGTGGTTTGGATCAAAATTCGGACTGGGCTTTGGGTACTCCGTGCGTGTCCAGAACAAACTGGTCGATCAAACGGTCTAGAGCGGCAGTTTTGTCTGGCATCATGGCAGCCAGATTGGTGTTTTCACTGAGGTCGTCGTTGAGACTGTAAAGTTCACGAACGTCAGGGTATTGAGGGTGCGGTTCAAACTGGCGAATGAGTTTCCAGTTCCCCTGACGAACAGCGACTGCAGGGATCAGGTGGGGGAACCATGTGAAATACGCATTTCGGGCGGGCGTGCCGGACTGTGTCAAGGTTGAGAGGATCGAAAGTGTGTGGCAAGGCTATATTGGTCATTCGCGTTGAATCGAATTCGACTGACCCGTCTCTGATCACGAACGCAACGAGATTACTGCATGGCCATTATCGACGTTTTTTACGAGCATTCAGGTTCAGGTTATCGATCAAACCCACCGCAAACTCACACGGTTTCTCGTGCAGGGCGGGCTGGTTGGCAACTATTCGCATCGGTGGTTGTGGCGTACACGTTTGCCTTTGGTCCCGCTTCAGTGAATGGCGAGTCCCCATTTCAGTTGGCGACGTTTTCGGCCGATGCAACGATCCCCTTGGGCCATCGTTGCATGGGGGTTTTACCGACAAAATCCAAGAAGATTGTGGACCCTCTTTTAGCGCGCGGGTTCGTTCTGCTGGGCTCGGATCAGCCGATCGTTCTTTGCGCGGTGGATTGGTGCGAGATCCGCAATGATGCCTATGAGCAGTGGCGACGGGCTCTTGCGAACGCCGCTGGCACAACCGTTGAACGAGTATTGGTCAGTTCTCTTCACCAACATGATGCTCCGGTGACCGATTTGGGTGCGGCAAAACTTCTGGACGAGGTTGGTTTGACGGGAGAACTTTACGATGAGGCGTTCCATGAGCGTACGATTGCACGGGTTGCGGCAGCGCTGCGTCAGAGCCTGCAGCATGCGACCCCAATCACGCACCTTGGCATGGGACAGGCGGTTGTCGAACAGATAGCTTCCAACCGTCGCGTTGTCGCTGCCGACGGTCGAGTTAATTTTGGCAGAGGAAGTCGCAGTGGGGACAATCCGTTCCATCGAGATGCTCCCGAAGGTTTGATTGATCCCTTCCTGAAAACAATTTCATTCTGGAATGGCGACACAGCCGTTTTGGCGTTGCATGCCTATGCAACTCACCCAATGAGTTCTTACGGAAAGGGACAGGTCAGTTCGGACTTCGTGGGATTGGCGCGGCGTCGACGGCAGCGGGACGCTCCGGGCATCATGCAGATCTATGTTAGTGGATGCAGTGGAGATGTGACGGCCGGCAAGTACAACAACGGGTCCCCGCTGCACCGCCAACAATTGATAGATCGTCTTTATAATGCGATGCTTCAAGCGTGGGAAAAGACAGAACGTCAACCGATCGAGCGAGTCGAGTTTCGTAGCGCAAACTTGACGCTTGAGTTTCATCCCGGCGCAGACTTGACCTCGGAATCGTTGCGAGAGGTGCTCAATGACACCAACCGAAGTGTCGAAAAACGCATTCTGGCCGCAATGGGACTCGCCAGTCGTTTGCGAGTAGAAAAGGGGCAGGGGATTGATTTCCCGTGCGTTGATTTCGGTTGTGCCCAAGTTGTTCTGTTTCCGGGGGAATCCTTTGTCGGCTATCAGTTGATGGCTCAGAAAATGCGACCCGAGTCGTTCGTGATGTCGATTGGTTATGGGGAATGTTGGCCAGGTTACATACCGACTGATTCGACGTTTGATGAGCGGTTCGAAGACAATTGGTTGTGGGTAGCGCCCGGCAGTGAGCAACGAATTCTAACTGCGTTGGACAAAGTATTGGGTGAGCCGCGATAGCTCGCGGCAGCGAAGTCCCGAGCTATTCATCAACGCAATGTCACGACCGATGCGGACCAAGCGAGATCTTCGCTCGGTGGCCGGGCGGTGAATGGGGCGACGCTGCGTCCTTGGGCACAGATCGTCCTTGGGCACAGATCGTGGGGCAGTTCGACTCGAGCTTGGCATCGGGTGAGTAGAGGCATGAAAATTTCGAAAATGCCGACAATCGGATTGGCTGATGGCTGCCCCGACTGTGCCGACGAACCGCTGGTTGTCTAGGCGTGGTCAGTTGGCGAGATCGACCCCGTAGGAACGGCCTGCCGAGGAAGGTTCAGGTGCTGGCGATGGGCTCGCGTTTTGAGTGGATTCGGACTGATTTGGTCCGGCGGGCTCGGACATACATCACGCCCCTAGTCGCAAGTGTTGGTTCGAAGCATACTTGCAATGTCGTTGTCGCACGATTGTGTCTGTCCTTTCTGCTGACCGGCCCAATATTGCATTCTTGATTTCCGATGACCAAGCATGATACGAGCTTTGTGTTGCGATACACACAATGTTTGTTTAATCCAACAGGGGGCGGCAACACGCGTTGCGCAAGGCAGTGGGGGTTCACGAGCAAGACCTGCCTACCAACTGACGATTCACTGATTGCGGACGTTCGAATTTTTTACGGCCATCAAAACCTGAAGATACAACAACGCCATGAAATTCCTGTTACCAGTAACACTGATGCTGCTGATTTCAGTATCAACGTTCGCGCACGATGGACACGCCCATACGACGACAGCAGCGATCCAGAACAAGATCGAGAATCTGAATACGGATACCGGCGAGCAGTTGATTGTCCAGCGCAGTTCAGCACCCAGGCAGAACGGAATTCGGCCCCTGACAGCCAGTTATTTTGACGCTTTTGCTGGCAAGGTAGAAGTTCAATCTGACAACGCATTTTTGTACGTTGAATCAGACGGGATGCCCAATCACCCAATGATGATCGGGATCACTGCATGGCAACAGCAGGTACCTTTGCCACAGTCGTACAAGGGAAATAATGCGTGGAAAATTCCGTTAAGTCCAGTTCCCGCCAAGAACCCCATGTCGGCAAAGGATCATTTTTTTCGGGGTGCAATCGCATTGGCTGTTAACGGAGTACCCATTTTCAATCCAATCAAAAATGACGGACGTACGGATACATTGAAAGCCGGTGAACTTGATCAATGGGGCGGTCATTGTGGTCGAGGCGACGATTACCATTACCATATTGCGCCTGTTCATCTTGAAAAGCTTGTTGGGAAGGGAAACCCGATTGGTGTCGCGTTGGACGGTTATCCGATCTACGGCTACAACGATCCCAACGGAAGACCCCCAACGGACCTTGACTGGTTGAACGGTCACAAGGGGCCTGATGGTGAGTACCACTATCACGCAACAAAGACTTATCCGTACGTGAATGGGGGCTTTTTCGGTGAGGTGATTGAACGCGCGGGTCAGGTCGATCCGCAACCGCGATCAGACGGACTTCGGCCTGCTCTCAGACCTCTGCGGGGAGCGAAGATTGTTGGGTTTGAAAACCCAACACCCGGTAACTACGTGGTGCGATACGTCGTGGATCGTCAAAATCGGTCGATTCAATATTCAGTCGCAGAGAACGGCACGGCAACCTTTCGATTCATCTCGCCTCAAGGGACCCGGACAGAGACGTACCGACCGCGACCGCCAGCGGGCGGCGGGGGAAGGAATCCGAAGCGCCCCGGGAGAAATGAACGACAAAGACCTCGTCCACCCGGCAACAGGGGTGCGGAAAGTCGGTGATTTGGTAACGAGGGTATTCCCACCCGTCTCTTCGAGCCCCCGTCTGTGCGAGCCGATGTTGCACAGTTGTTGTGGGGCATGCCTACCTTTGGCAAGGTGATCGTGGCCATCAAGGGCAACGGAACCAAGTTTTTGTGTCTTCAGCCAAACAGGCCTGCCTTTGGCAGAATCGTCGTTGGGCTGCCGGCCGCCTTTTCCGAAATTCTGACTGCTTTTCGGAATGATTTGTCTTTGGTGATATCTGGGGTTCGTTGGATGATGTCCTTGAATTCCTCGATCGCTTTTTCATGCATCGACTGGTCTTGATAGCAAATCGCGAGCATGTAAAACAGAGAGGGATCGTAGCTGGCAACAGCTAGTCGCAGCGATTCAAGATGCTGGGCGGCAGCGATTGGATTAGCGTCTTCGATTGCTTGAACCCCTTGGATCCGTTTGCTCGATGGATGTTCGGGGTTGAGATTTATTGCTGCAGAGAAGCAGTTGGATGCCAACTCGGGTTGGTTTTGCTGCTCATACCAGGACCCGATGTTCACCATTGTGTCGAAGTCTTGAGCGTGTTGCTTTGCGGTGACTCCGGCTAACTCCATTGCCTCGTCCAGTTGATTGAAAAGCGTCATGTTGTACAGCAATTCGATCGCTTTTTCGGGATCATCCATGCTGTCACCCAATTGCTCGAGCCCTGAATTCAGGCTTTCTTCACGCATTTGTTCCCACTGCCGAAGGGGCATGTCGCGGTGGCAGCGACACGACGAGCATTCAGCAATGATCTGTTTCCTCCCCAGAGGGATGACCGGAATGAACACGACAACGAAATAGTGCCCGGTTTCATAGTCCGTCAGAGTTCCATTGCCTTGGCACGAATCACAAACTCCCGAATAGACTCGTGGGTTCTTGCGTCCATAGTATTGGGTTCCGATCCCATTGATGGTCATTGGCATGGATCGGGGCTCATCGATGGCTGGGGGCAAACGTGGAGGTGATCTTCCCTCGCTAATCA
>JAPKCI010000033.1 GCA_028823035.1 Rubripirellula sp. | reverse complement strand
CTTCAGGTCACAGTTGACCAGGCTGCCGCAAGCGAACTCGACCTGGCCTATTTCATCTACGACCAGCGGGGACAGCGAATCGGCGAGCGGAACGCCTTTGTGCGTCCCGGCACGGTCTATGTTTGGATCGAGGAGCAACAACATAATGCATCGTCCCCTGAAATGCTCAAGGCAACCTTCACCTTCACAGCCGCCGCGGCGGACGACCCACGCCTTACCATTGCCGACGATGCACTGGCCGCCGAAATTGGCAAAGACTCGGTGATCGGCTTCAGCAAGGAGCAATCGCGACAGGTGTTTCGCGTGGTATCACCCTCCGCTGGCAAGTTGTCCGGCCTTCTGAAATGGACCACTCCAGAGCCACCTAAGGTCTTGCTGGAGCTCTATGACGAACAACTTAATTATCTGGGCAGCACAGCGTCCGGGAGTGCCGCGGCACCCAAGGGCACGATTCATGTCGTGGCAACAGTCAACCCTGACCGTGTTGGCGAAGCATCAAACGGGACCATCACGTTCGCGCATGATGCAGGCAACGACATGCACGAACCCAACCTCCACTTTGCCGCTGCGCACAAAGTAAAACTGAATGAAACTGTGGAATTCACACTCTTTCCAAAAGGCGATCGTGATTTTTTTTACGGTCAAATCGAAAAACCGGGGTACTTGGCCGTGACAATTGACAAGTCCGTTGCAAGCCACCTGGACCCATGGTCAGTCATCTACGATGAGTCCCAACGACAGGTCGGAAAATACAGCGCGCGTGTCAGACCGGGTGATTTCTTTGTGCAGATCGGTGACAGCTACGACGATGAACTTTCTGACAAGCCGATCAAGGCCACCTTCCAGTTCGTCGCTGAAACCGATACGTCTGAACCGAACAACAGCGGTCACACGGCTCGCACGGTCAAATCGGGAAGCACAGTCGATTTCATGTTGATGCCCATGGGCGATCGTGATTACTTCAGTCTGGACTGCCCTACCGCCGGCTACCTCCAGATTGCTATCGACAAATCCGCCCCGGGCGCGGGTCACCTGGACCCCTTTGCGGTGATCTACGATCACAACTTCCGCAAACTTGCTGACAATGCCGCGCGGGTTCCGAAAGGAAAGGTGTATGTCGAAATCGGAGACAGCTACGACGACGAATGGTCGACGCAACAACTCAAAGTGAGTTTCACGCTGACTCCTGACCCGGACAAAGGCGAACCCGACGACCGATTTCCCCTTGCCCGCACGATTGCACCTGGCGAACCGGCCGACGTTTACCTTATGCCCGACACCGATCAGGATTGCTACAAGTTTGAAGTTCCCGGACCTGGCTCCGTCCAGGTCCGTCTCGACAACACCCGTGCAACGAACCTGAGGCCATGGGCACAGATTTTCAACCGACACCAAGAGAAAATCGGCGACCTGGGGGCACGCGTCGAGGCGGGAACGGTCTACATCAGGATAGGAAACTCAGCACGCCGGCAGATTACCACTAACCCGGTCCGCGCGACCGCGATCTATTTGCCCGACAATCCGGCACCTGAACTGATCCGTCGCCCGGGCGATGGGATTGAGGTGAAATTGACAACCGAAGGATCAATCTTTACTTCGCCGATTCGGTCAACCGCCCCTGGCTTCTTCTCCGTCAACGCGCTCTTTCCACCCACCGCGATCGAACAACTCACGGTTGAACTTATCTCGCCCAACGGCGAGGTCATTGCGGCCGCTGGCCCACGCCTGTATCCCCCCGGAATCTACCACGTGATTGCTCATGCGAGAAAGGGACAATCCAAATCACCATTCGCTCTGCGCGTCGACGCTGTCGAACCTGTTGACATCTATGAACCGAATGATACGGAAACCGAAGCGACGGAATCCAGGCTTCCGTTTCATGGCTGGGTTTGTTTGCACAATGCCCCGCACGCCGATCATTTTCGCTTCAACGTTGACACGGAAGGGCTTTATCAGATTCGCATCGATCATCCAACACTCAACCCCCAAGTGAGGTTTGCCATCTGGCCCGTGGATGATAAGAGCGACGCCGCGTCGATACCCACGGTCTATCACACCGGCAGTGGATACTCAGCGCTCTACGCACGACTTGACGTTCGGCAATACCACCTTGTTCTGACCGGGTCTGCCACAGCCGATGGCAACGCCAATCCGGTGAAGTTGTCCATCACCGCCCTCAACAGGGGCGATATTCCGCCTGGCGATCTGCTCATCATGGCATTCGGCATGCCCGAAGATTCGCCCGGTTTCAAAGCGATCACCAACCTGTCGAAAATGGTTGCCACCCCGCTGCGCTCCGGCGAAAAAGCCGAAGATATCGCAAAGGAGTTGCGAGATACCGTCAGCAACGCGAACGTGCCTGACAACCAGCCATCCCAACAACCTGGCGACAATTCCACCGCATCATCGACGCCGAAACCCGTCGCGACAGCCACTGAAAAAACGCCCAATGCCAGTGTCCCAACCGCAGGCACCGGTATCTGGCGAAAACTCCTTGGCGCAACTCTTCTGGTGATTGCAATTGCCGGTGCGTTCATGATCATGCGCAAAACGATTGCCTCGGCGTTGTAGTCGATGGCCAACCGAAAGTACTCATGGCGAGTCTGGTCAAGAGCTTGAATCGATTGCAGGACTTCGATGGGAAGCCCTTCACGTTCCACAGCGGACAGGCCAACCCCCGCAAGCCTGCTAACGCTTCAGAAACATTGTCTTGATCAACCGCCAGATAAAGAGCATGAAGGCCATCAAACCCAGCATGGCAACGCAAAGCCACAACAGCGTCGACCCCATCAAGAGAAGATTCCCTGCCAGCCAGTAATTAAAAATCCGATCCCAAAAAAGGATCGACAACATCGTTCCGGCACAAAGATACGGCCCAAAAGGCGTGTACGTATCTCGCGTGATGATATAGCGAATCACAACAATAGCGATGGCCGCGAAAGGTGACAGAAAGAAAGCGATCAACGCGGCTTGCCAACCGACGAATGCACCGATCATCGCCATCAGTGTGACGTCACCGAATCCCATTGCCTCAATACGCAACGCCCACGTTGCGACAATGCGAATCGACCAAACCACGCCGCCCCCAACGGCAAGGCCAATCAATGCGGTGAGCAATCCCTCCCAATGAGGACCACCAACCGTCCAAACTGCGGCAAGCAACCCAAGTCCAACAATCCAAATACCTGCCAGGACTTTCCAAAAAGGATGGTGAAACAATCCGTTGCGAAAATGTTGCAGGGCACGTCCAAAACCACGACGACGCACAATGACTCCGCTCCAGCGTCGATCAGTTAAAGCAAAGCACCAGACCGTCCAAATCCCTAACCCCCAAATCAGGCCAGACATGCTAAACCACATTGGGTTTTCTTCAAACCAAGGTGCCTCAAAAGTGGTTGGAACGAATGCAGTTGGAAACAACAGTTCGCTATCCAATTGCGGGGTGATCATTGGCATGAAAGACATACCGCCAATAGGTTCACCATTCCAGTTTGTAAACGAGGCGGCCAATACCAAAGCAATCAAAGTTCCGGGGATGGTGATCACGTCGGGAATAATTCGTTCATCAAAATCGATGAACGTTGCTGCCACCATCAGGACGAAAAGAATTGCATGGGTAAAAAAAATCTGGTTGGCATACGGTTCAAACAACTCCAGAAAGGGGCTTGACCGCAAGAACAGCGGTAACAAGCCACCGGTCTGCGTTTCAAATCGGAACAATGAAACGAGTGCAACCGCCGTCCCAATTTCGATCAACAAAGGCCGAAACCAGAATCCGGATCCATGCCATTTCACTTCGCGACGCAGCAAAAACCAGCCGATCACCGGCAACCGGTCAAGAAACGTGCGAGGTTGGGCACCTTCAGGACGAGGCCCCCACGGCGAGATCGGGCGGGGATTAAAGTAAGCAAAACGGTAAATCATCCAATTCGCCAAGGCTCCACCCAACAATCCCAGCCCTGCGACAACGAAGCAGCGGAGTTCGGCAGATAAACCAAGCCAGAAGGCGAGCACGGGCATGACCTGTTTGTGTTGCTTTGAAAGACCGAATGTTAACTTCGATACGTCTTTCTCTATACCCCGATCCCTCAGCACATCGGGTGTAAATCACCCGATTTATCAGTGAATCGTGAACGGGGGACATCGGGGACAACATACATCCGGCAACGGAGACCAATATGACGGTGATTGTCGAAGACAAATCTGGTATTCAGGCGTGACCGAATAATTGACGGAAACCCATCTGCTCACTAGACTGTGGTTTAGGGTACCGTGAGCTTCCATGAACCCTTTTCAAGACAGTGCCCGGTACTTCCCGCCTGCCCACGCTTGGGCTACCTGCGACAGCTCATGGGCTTCGCTGGATTGGCGTTGTACCGATTTTATGTTTCCTTCTTGAGCTCGGCATGGTGGTCCTATTCATCCACTGAGAAGAAACTTCGATCAAATGCAAATTTGATCACGACGCAACGCGAAGTCCTCTCAAACCAGCCGCCCCAAGGAAGAGAAGTGACATTCCTTTCAAGAGTTTCAGTCGTGCCTGCTAAATTCGCCCCCAACGCAACCGTAGTGATCTGCTGTCTTCTGTTTGCTGTGCCGCGTCTTGGTGCCGACGAGCCAGCAACTGAGAATCCGTCGGACGCATCCCAGCAGCCAGCTGAAGTCAGCTTTGCCAAGGATGTTGAGCCCATCTTGAGCCAGCACTGCTACGGCTGCCATCAGGGTGCAAAGCAACTCGGTTCCTTTCTGATGACTGATTTCAGCGGTTTGCTAAAAGGTGGGGAAACGAATCTAGCGGCCATTATTCCAGGCAAACCTGATCAGAGTTATTTGATCCAGCAGATCACACCGATTGATGGTCATGCAGAAATGCCGGACGAACCCTCCAAGCCCCTAAGCAATGTCGAAATTGAAACGATTCGCAACTGGATTCTACAAGGCGCGAAGAACGATTCAACCAAGGACGCGGGGCCGAGATACAATCCTGAAAATCCCCCCATCTACGTAGGCCCACCATCGCTCGCTTCGATTGACGTTTCGCCCGATGGCAGCAAGATAGCGGTGGCCGCTTTTCATGAAGTGATCATTCTCGATGCTGAGAGCGGACAACGAGTCGCTCGGTTAGTTGGCATGAGCCCCAGAATCAACTCGGTCATATTTTCGCCCGATGGAAAACGCCTGGCCGCGGTTGGTGGCACCCCTTCAGTGCGAGGTGAAGTCCAGATATGGGATTTAGATTCCAAAGACCTGATCCTCTCTCGATCGGTCACGTATGACACGTTGTGCGGCGCCAGTTGGTCTCCAGATGCAAGCAAACTTGCGTTCGGGGCAACGGACAATGTCGTCCGGGCCATTGATACGAGTTCAGGTGAACAAATTCTTTTTCAAGGTGCCCACAACGACTGGGTTCGCGACACCGCCTTCACACCCGATGGCAAACATGTGATCTCCGTAGCGCGTGACATGTCTTGTAAGCTCACCGAGGTAGAAACAGAACGCTTCATTGACAACATCACTTCGATCACACCTGGAGCACTGTCGGGTGGTCTGAGCAGCGTGCAGGCGCATCCCAAACGAAATGAGATCTTTATGGGAGGTGCGGACGGCGTGGCGAAGGTCTATCGCGTCTTTCGGAAAACTGCTCGCAAGATCGGAGACGATGCGAATCTTATACGTAAGCTCCCCAAGATGCCCGGTCGCATTTTCAGCGTGGCAATCAGCCCGGATGCAACGCGTTTGGCAGCAGCATCAACACTCGATGGCAAAAGTGAAGTCCGTGTTTGGAAATATGATTTCAGCAGCGAAATTTCACCCGAAGTCAAGAAGATTCAGGCAAAAAAGGTCGCTGATCGCAACCCGGAAGAAAAGAAGCAACTGGAAAACCACCTGAACTCGAAAATCACCGAACTCAGTAAATTCGCCATCGACGATGCGGCTGTGTTCTCGATCGAATTCGGCAAGGATCATGCCCTACTGGTCGCTGCCGCGGACGGAAAAATCCGTCGACTCGATGCCGCTGGCAAATTAACAGGTACGTTTGACGCCATCGAAGTTGCCAACAACACAAAGTTGGCGACCTCGCAATTCGATGCCAAAGCATGGCATGAAGTGGTTGCAAGCCAAACCAGCACTTCACCCACTGAAGTTACACCTATAAATGAGCAAGTCGCTTCACTGTTGATTGAGCCAAAACAGGTGCAGATCAACTCACCTTACGACTACTCACAATTGGTCGTCACCGCAGTCATGAGTGACGACACCACACAGGACGTAACCCGCTCGGCCAACATAGCAATTCCCAGTTGGGCAACGATTACTTCCAGTGGTCTGGTCCGCGCAGCACAGAACGGCAAAGCCACTATTTCCGTCGAGTACGGCAGCAAGTCGTCAACGATCGAAATCATCGCACAAGGCGTCACGCCCGAGAAAGCCGATGACCCGGGACACGGCGCCGTCGATTACATCAAGGATGTTGGCCCGATCCTGAGCCGCCTCGGTTGCAATCAGGGAACCTGCCACGGAGCGCAAAAAGGAAAAAATGGTTTCAAGCTTTCGCTTCGTGGATACGATCCCGTATATGACCTGCGTGCTTTGACCGATGACCTATCTGCTCGGCGAATCAACCCCGCTTCGCCTGACGAATCACTAATGTTGCGAAAGCCGTTGGGCCTATCACCTCACCAAGGTGGTGTTCTGATGGCACAAGGTGACCCCTATCACACGGTCTTGCGAAGATGGATTGCCGACGGAAGCAAACTAAACACTGAATCAGCGCGCGTGTCACACATCGAAGTTTTTCCGGTCAATCCGATAGCACAAAAAACCGATGCGCGGCAGCAAGTACGTGTGGTCGCGCACTATCGGGACGGAAGTCAGCGCGACGTCACACAAGAATCTTTCATTGAGAGTGGCAACACTGAAACTGCAACCGTCGATGAAACTGGATTGCTTTCTGCCGTTCGGCGTGGCGAAGCCGCTATTCTGGCAAGGTACGAAGGCGCTTATGCGGCGACGACACTCACTGTCATGGGGAATCGTGATGGTTACCAGCAGGTAGAAGTCGAGCAGTGGGGCGACATTGACAAACTTGTCTCGGAGAAATGGCAGCGTGTCAAAGTGGTTCCGAGTGACATTTGCGACGATTCAACATTTCTGCGACGGGTTCATTTGGATCTGACTGGTCTGCCACCCAGCAGTGACCAGGTGCGAACGTTCCTCAAGGACCAATCACCAACACGCGAAAAACGTTCCCTTGTCATTGACCAATTGATCGGCAGCGAACCCTACATTGAGTACTGGACCAATAAGTGGGCCGATCTGTTGCAAGTCAATCGAAAATTCCTTGGTGTCGAGGGCAGCACCAAGTTTCGGGAATGGATTCGCAAGGCAATCACTGAGAACCGACCCTACGACCTGTTCACACGACAGGTACTGACGGCAACGGGATCGAACAACGAGAACCCGCCAGCGTCCTATTACAAGGTGTTGCGAACGCCGGAGGACACGATGGAGAACACGACGCACCTGTTTTTAGGGATTCGATTCAATTGCAATAAATGCCACGACCATCCCTTCGAACGCTGGACGCAGGATCAGTACTACCAGATGTCCGCGTTTTTCGCCCAGGTAGCCCTGGAAAATGATCCCGCATCGGGGAAACGCAAGATTGGCGGCACAGCCGTTGAAGGCGCCAAACCACTTTTCGAAAAGGTCGTCGATCGAAAACAGGGTGATATCAAACACCCGAAGACCAATGCAGTCGTACCACCAACATTCCCTTTCGAAGTGCCGCACGACGCTGCTGACGAAGCGACTCGGCGTGAACAACTCGCAGCGTGGATCACCGACAGCGACAATCCCTACTTTGCACGCAGTTACGTCAACCGGTTGTGGGGCTATCTGCTCGGCGTCGGTTTGATTGAACCCATCGACGATATTCGTGCCGGTAACCCGGCTACCAATCCGGACCTGCTTGAGCATCTGACCAAATCATTTATCGAATCCGGCTTCGATGTCGCGGAAATGCACCGGCTGATTTGCAACAGTCGCACCTACCAACTTGACATCAAGACAAACGCTTTGAACGAAGATGATTCAGTCAACTATTCACACGCACTACCGCGCCGCTTGCCGGCCGAGGTCATCTTTGATGCAGTTCACTCACTCACGGGAGCCATCAGCAACATCCCGGGCATGCCGAAGGGGACCCGAGCGGCAGCCATTACTGACTCTGGTGTAAAACTTGCTGATGGGTTCCTTCAAAATCTTGGGCGACCCGCCCGAGAGAGTGCGTGTGAATGTGAGCGGAGTTCAGATCTGCAACTGGGGCCGGTAATGGCACTGGTCAGTGGACCGACGGTTGGCACAGCGATTGCCGATCCAAAGAACGTGCTTGAGAAACTAGTGGCTGACCATCCTGATGATAATGACCTCGCAGAAGAACTTTTCATCCGTGCACTTGCTCGCCTTCCAAATAAACCGGAACTGCAGGCATTCAGCAACATGAAGGAATTAATCAAGGAAAGCCATCAGGAGTTATTGTCTCAGGTCGCGTCCGCTGAGTCCCAATGGAAAGAACGGAGGATCGAGTTGGAGGCCGCAAGGGAAGCAAAAATCGCTCAAACGATCAAGGAAATATCAGCACGAACCGAAGCAATCAAACCTGAGCGAGAAAAGCTTGCCAAAGAGCGTGAAGATCGGATCAAAACTGCGGAAGAAGTTCTGAACAAGGAAAAGCAAAAGCTGGCAACCAAAATCGACAAACTGGCCATGGATCAGCAGAAAGCGAACGAGTGGCATCCCTTGTCTGCGAGTTCTGGAAACTCGACAAACAAGGCGGTCCTGACCCCGCAACCCGACCGCTCAATCATTGTCAGCGGCAACGCGGACAAGACCATCTACACGGTGACTGCCAAGACGTCTCTGAACAACATCACCGGCATTCGTCTCGAAGCGTTGAGCGATCCGAATCTACCATCAAAGGGCCCGGGGCTCGCCGACAATGGCAATTTTGTTGTGACCGAATTCGAAGTGATGTCCGCTTCCAGCAAGACTCCTGACAAGCCAAACAAAGTCAAGATCGCAAGCGGATTTGCCGATTTCACACAACCCACTTTTGACATTAAACAAGCGTTCGACGGGAAAACCAACGACCAAAAAGGATGGGCGATCTCCCCAGCCATGGGCACTTTCCATTGGGCAACCTTTAAATTTGAAACGCCAATTGAGCAAGAAGGCGAGACGGTTCTTACCTTTAAGATCCACCAGTTCCACAATGCCGCCAAGCACACGCTTGGTCGATTCCGTCTCAGCGCCACCACAACCCAGGGAAACATCCCACTTGGCACTCCGGAACAGCTCGCCGCCATTCTGTTAACGCCGAAGGAAAGTCGTAATGAACAGGCCAACAGCTTATTGACCGAGTATCTGACAAAAACAGATGGTGAAATTCAGAAGGCACAAACTGCAATCACCACAGCCCAAGCTGCCGTTCCACCCGATGCAAAGCTTGTCTCACTGGAAAAACGAAAGGCTGAACTTTCCAAACCAACCGTCGATGCCCCACAGCTGGTTCAGCTCAGAGAAGATGCCAAGCAGAGTGCACAACAATTGAAACGCATCCGTCTGACGGCTGCTGAGGATCTGACATGGGCACTGATTAACAGTCCTGCGTTCCTCTTCAATCACTAAATTTTAATTCGTTCACCTGAATCCATTCGCCACCGTAACCCTTCGGAGAACTTGCCATGCTTTCTTTTAAAGGCTTCAAGGCAAAAGACCTCTGTGATCCCCATCTTGCAGCAACTCGCCGATCCTTTCTTCGTGTCGGCGGTTGTGGCGCGTTGGGACTTTCACTACCGACCATGCTGGAACTGCAATCAACATCAGCAGCCGAAAGCATCTCGGGCGAGGCGTTAAAGGGAGGTGGCCCCGGTTGGGGAAAAGCGAAAAGCATCATCATGGTCTATCTCCAAGGGGGGCCCAGTCATCTGGACCTGTGGGATCCAAAGGAGAACGTTCCCGACAACGTAAAAAGCATTTTCAATCCGATCAGCACCAAAATACCGGGCATCAAATTCACCGAAAACCTTCCGAAGCTCAGCCAGTTGAACGATCGGTTTTCGATGATTAGGTCGATGTCCTACACACCCAATGGTCTGTTCAATCATACGGCAGCGATCTACCAGATGATGACGGGATACACGACTGATAAGGTCAGTCCCTCAGGTCAACTTGAACCACCATCACCCAAAGACTTTCCCAACTACGGAAGTAACATTGTCAAGATGCGACCGGTCGATGAGCCGATGCTACCGTTCGTGATGCTCCCACGCCCGCTGCAGGAATCCAATGTAATTGGCAAAGGTGGCACTGCCGGGTTCCTCGGAAGATCCTTCGATCCCTACACGCTGTACCCAAGTGGGGACGACCTCGACATGAACAAGATGGATCGCATCAAGATCGATGATCTAAAACTGCGACCGGAAGTCTTTAGCGTGCGATTACAACGACGCGCGAAGTTACGTGACCTGTTGAATCAACAAATGCCCGACATCAACAAAGCAGTCGAGTCATTTGAACTGGATGAGTACTATGATCGAGCCCTGTCATTGATTGTGTCGGGTCGGGCCCGACAAGCATTTGATCTAGCAAGTGAAAAACCTGAGACCCGTGATCTGTACGGGCGTAACACCTTTGGCCAAAGTTGCCTTCTGGCACGGCGTTTGGTCGAAGCGGGAACACGGGTCGTCGAGGTCATCTGGCCCAAAGTTGCCAACAGTGACAATCACTCGTGGGACCATCACACCGGCCTCAGCAAGCGAATGAAAGATCAATCGGCCCCCATGCTGGATGGAGGATTGTCAGCCTTGATCTCTGATCTGGATGACCGAGGCATGCTGGAAGACACCCTTGTGGTCGCTGTGGGTGAATTTGGCCGCAGCCCGCAACGCGGGGT
The DNA here is from genome assembly GCA_028823035.1 of Rubripirellula sp. Lineage (GTDB taxonomy): Bacteria > Planctomycetota > Planctomycetia > Pirellulales > Pirellulaceae > Rubripirellula. Next base: position 29,238 of record JAPKCI010000033.1, on the reverse strand, counting down.
CAGTACCAGTGGCAACAACAACAGCGATGATGGGCGTGATCACTGGCCATACTGTTACACCGCCGTCATGGCCGGTGCCGGGGTTAGGCGTGGTTACGTACACGGCAAGAGTGACAAGACTGCTTCGGCTCCGCTGGAAGATCCCGTCCACCCAGCGGAAGTTCTTGCCACGATCTACCATAGTTTCGGGATACACCCTGAGACCATTGTGTACAACCATCTCAATCAGCCACGTGAGTTGGTCAAGGCCGCTGCGTTGACCCGGCTGCTAACCTAAGACTGGATCTCTGAGTCGAAACCATACGCCGACTTCCAGACCCGCGGCGCTGATTGTCGGCTCCAGCGTCAAGCCCATGCAGGTTTGAACGTTGGAAACGAGGACACGGTCTGCTTCACCTTGCATCTGGAAACAGGAACACAGCAACTGGAAACAGGAACGCAGCTCAACCACACAAAGCCATTCGATTTCACCCTGCCGCGGAGGGCATTTTTCCGGATGGCACCAACACGCTGACTGAGCATGGTTCGGTGAACAACAGCCGTTGGTCGATCTCTACAAGCTCTCGCTCGACGGTTCCGGCCAGATGGACCGATGCACTCTTCTTTATCGACTACTCTGGTTGCAAAGCCACACCGGGCGTGATCAGCGACGACGGAATGCAACCAATCTTTCAAATCGGGAAGCCAGGCGACGACGCGCACTCACTCTTTCACTTTGGAAAAGCCGAATGACCTGTATCGAAACAAGGACATTCCTAACGACTGGACTTCGCCGCTGTGCCCGCAAGGTTCGATCAATCTGCCATCAACCGTAATCGCGAAACAATGGTTACCGCAACGCTATCAAGGCAATTGAAAAAGACGTTTTGCATTCTCGGTGGTGACCGTTGCCAAATGCTCTGCTGTGACGCCACGGGTTTCGGCCAGACATCTCAGTGTATGCTCAACACGGGCAGGCTCATTCGGACGCTTGCCACGCAGTGGCTCAGGACTCAGGTAGGGAGAATCCGTTTCGACCAGCAGGCGATCCTCCGGAATTGATTTGGCAACATCGCGAAGATCCTGACTTTTCTTGAAGGTCACCATCCCTGCAAAACTGATGTACAGGCCCAACTCGAGACACTGCCAGGCAAGTTTCAAGTCACCCGTGTACGAGTGCATCACTCCGGGCGGAACGCTGGTTTGACGCCGCAACTGCTCTGCGATCAATGCCCCACTCTCTCGCATGTGAATGACCATCGGCAAGGCAGTGTCACGACACAATTGCAGATGACGATCAAAAAACTCGTGCTGCATTTCCAACGGCGTGTCATCCCAATAACAGTCCAACCCCGTTTCACCGATGGCTCTGACCCCCGGCATGCCGGCGAGTTCCTCGATTACAGCAAAGTCGTTCGGCTCCGCCTCGGCTACTGAGTTCGGCTGAATCCCAACCGCAGCAAAAATGAAACCAGGATACTGGGCCGCCAGATCGCAGGCCCTTCGGCTTGTCACAACATCAATGCCGATGACCACGATCCCGACAACGCCTCTGGTCTGGGCACGCTGCACAACTGCATCAACATCATCCGAAAATGTGTCAACGTTCAAATGGGCATGGGTATCAAAGAGTGAAAGTGTCATATCGCCCAAAAGAATCGCGTCAGGTGATAAAAGACAGGTGCTGCAAAACACATGTTATCGATCTGATCGAGGATGCCAGCATGACCCTGCACGAGTGTTCCCGTGTCAGTAACGCCACGGTCCCGCTTGATCGCACTCATCGTCATCGTTCCGGCACAGGCCATTACCGTGACGACAGCTCCCAAAATCCCGGCTTCCCACCAATAGAAGGGCGTTGCCCATGAGAGCAATGCAGCAACGATACCAGTGGTCACCATCGACCCCAGGAAGCCCTCCCATGTTCTTGATGCATTGATTTTTTCTGCAATCACATGCCGTCCCGCCAGATATCCCCAGCCACGTTCAAAGACAGAAGCAAGCTGGGCGATCAGGACAAAGAACACGAGGACGCTACTAGGACTGCCTTGCCACTGTTCAGGTTCACTCATGGGTGGTCGGACCGTGGATGCGAGATTCAGGTCCAACAGGGCAGGGGCATAGCTCAGTGAATAAACACAAATCAGCAACCCAAACTGGATCTTGGCACTGCGTTCCAGAAACCGTTTGTAATCGCCTGCGATCGCGGCACGAGCAGGGATAAACAGACTGGCGTAAACCGGAATCATGATGCTGTAAAAATCGTAGTAGTCGATCTGTTTCGAGCCACCGAGAAAGTCCGGTGGATTACTGCCCAAAGCAATCAGTATGTATTGCAAGGGAGTGAAGAAGAAGAAAACCCAAAACAGTGATCGATGATCACCACGCCGCGTGGGTGTCATCGTGATAAATTCGCGAAGCGCCCAGAAGGAAACAAAGCCAAACAGTATTACGATGCCGATGCGATAGAGCAAAAAGCCCAAGGCAAAAATGGCGACCATCATCCACCACACCTGTAACTTGCGGTTGAAACGTTGGACCAATGCGGACTCGATACCGATTTTTTCGCGGCGTGAAAGAATGAAGCCCACGATGGAGGCAATACTCAACGCTGCCAGCACCACGGCCAGCAGAATATAAGTCCGCGGGTCATGCCAATTGGCCTGCCCAAGGGAATTCGTCATGATGCATTGCAATGCGACAGGCATGCTTAAATTCTCAAACGTTCAACGACAGACGAACCCATTGCTTCGGTACCAATTGCGTCCCCACCCCGAGCGATGTCATGAGTCCGCAGACCATCAGAAAGAACCCTCTGGACGGCAACTTCGACCGCATCAGCCTCAGCCTCAAGTTCGAGGGAATGTCTGAGAAGCATCGCTGATGCAAGGATGGTGCCCAATGGATTTGCGACTCCCTTACCAGCGATGTCGGGCGCTGAACCATGAATCGGTTCATACAGCCCTGGACCACCATTTCCAAGAGAGGCGCTTGGCAGCATTCCCAGTGACCCCGGCAACATCGAAGCTTCATCAGTCAGGATGTCGCCAAACATGTTTCCTGTCACCACAACATCGAAGTCGCCGGGACGATTGATCAGATGCATCGCCATCGCATCAACCAGCACGACATCGTACTCGACATCAGGGAACTCCTCTGCCATGACCCTTGCCGCAACTCGGCGCCACAAGCGACTCGGTTCCAATACATTTGCTTTATCAACGCTGGTTAGTCGATTGTCACGGCCCTTCGCCGCCTTGGCAGCGAGCCGGACAATCCTCTCGACTTCACCCACGCTGTACACCATGGACTGATAGGCTGACTCGGTATCCCCACTGCCAGTCTTGCCAGACTCGCCGAAGTAGATACCGCCGGTCAACTCTCGCAAAAACAGGATGTCGGTTCCCTCAATGATTTCCCTGCGCAGCGGAGAAGCATCAAGAAGTTCGTCGAACAATCGGATTGGCCTGAGATTGGCGAACAGTCCCAGTTCCTTTCGAATCTTCAGCAGGCCCACTTCGGGACGTGTTTTGGCCGATGGATCATCCCACTTGGGCCCTCCCACGGCGCCTAGCAGAATCGCATCCGATCCGCGGCAAGCATCGATTGTCTCCTGTGGCAGTGGATCACCACAGGTATCAATCGCAATCCCCCCAATCATGTGGGAACTGAACTCAAACTGATGTCCATAACGTTCCGAAATGACTTCCAAAACGCGTTGGGCTTGCGCTACGATTTCAGGGCCGATGCCGTCGCCCGGTAGTAAAACGAGATTTGCTTTCAAGGGAGTGCTGGTCGCTGGAGTTAGAAAACGGATCATTTAGGTCGCCAATGTATCCTAAGCGGTCCATTTCCCCAATGTAGGCCTCGCCTGCAGGCCTGTAATTCCTCAGACGTACCATTCCCAGCCGCTTTTCGGCAAAGGGCAGTGATTCGATCGCGTCGTCGATCCGGGGCGTGAGAATCAATCCAAAGACTTAATCCGATTCAACATCGGCACGGGATCACGCAGTTGCCCGGCCACAGATCGGGCCAAATCCGCCCAGTCAGGGATTTCCAGTCGTCGATCAGCAGCCCGCAAGGAACGCATGAGCAGGCACAGCAATTGAATCTCGCGATAGTGCTGCCCCTTACCGGTAATTTGATGCCACCCTTCAGTAGCCATGTTGGTGGCCGCCTGATGGTCTTCAAGTGCCAGATGACACTCGACCCAATAAAGATAAAAGTTGTAGGCCGCCGGTTGCTCCGGATCCGGATTACTCGTTTCTAGATCAAAAATCTGCTCAGCACGGCCCAGCTTGGCTAAACCACAAGCATGGGCTGCTGAAACCACCAAATAATCTGAGTCGCTCTCGATGTCTCCATCGTCGTCTGATGGATCATCTGTCTCATGCTCAGCGCTGGTTGGCTTATCGATCTGCACTGGCTCGTCCGGCAGAGCAATCATCTGCCAGCAACGCGTGGCTGCATCGACCATGCCCTGCCAATCATTCGCGAGGAATGCCAACTCACAATCGAAGGTAGTTGCGTGCAGGAAATAAAGGGAATCATCGAGGACACGGGCATGCGCCCATATTTCATCTCGCGCAGACTCGGCCGCCTCGAAGTTGCCACGGGCGATTTGGACCTCGTAATGCGTCCCGACACCGATGCACAGATCCTCATTATCCGTCAGTGGTGCCGCTTCCAGCAGGTTCCCAATTTGCTCGATTTCCTGGGCATATCCGAGCGGATCAACCAACGTGTAGGCACTCGCAAGCATATTGTTCAAACCGATACGATGTGCCTTGAGATCATAGACCGCGGAACGTGACTCGATGGCAGCGGGACGAACCACCGCAAGGCCCTCGATCATGTCGTTTGCCGTTCCAATCAACTCGCTTCCCAGATAAAACGCAAAAACCAGAGACACCTGCTGGTCGTCCAATCGCCGAGACATTGCAACTGCTGCTCGCAAACCCCCTAAGCGATCTTCAAGCGACTCTTCTTCCAATGCATCCTCCAGCCGATCGACAGCCTCGCTCAGTCGATCAAACTCAGCTTCGCTTTTTTCTGTTTCATACTCTGTCAGATAAGCGTCGAGCAAACCGTAAATCATGGACATGGCTTACCTGCAGTGTTCGCGTTTCAGGGATTACTTATCAGCCGAGCAGGAGAACTCTGTATTGATCAACAGCATCACAGCAACGCGTTGCGTCGGATTGGCATTCCAAATACGTGGAAGACCAGTTCTTAAGAACCGAGTTCACAACGGAATCATCACAATTTCCATACGACAGCAGCCCATTTGAGAGGCACCTGAACTGCGGCAAAGAAAACGCGGTGTGTTACCAACGTCATAGGATCGTCGCACGAACAACTTACAGGAAGGGTACGTGTTCAACGACGGACGGAGTACATCAGGGCGACTGAAACAACTCGACGCTGCCCTTGATGGAATCGGAGGAAATGACGCCAAAATCGCGACTGTCCACCGACACAGGTACATTGTCCCCAAGGACGAAGTACTCACCTCGTCCCAGCTGAATCGGATAAAGAGTGCGATCGTCCTGGGGCCTTAGTCGGTATTCGATTTGGCGGGCAACTACAAGTCTGGATAGATGCACGCTCCCCTCAAGCACCCGGATCGCTACCGGATATTCGCCAGCGACTGGTCCCAGACTCATCACGGTGGCATCATCGGAAGAAACGACAAGATTGCTTTCCACAGTCACCCTCTGAACAACAGCACAAGGCTGTTGATTCAACCAGAAAGCAACCTCAAGCAAAGCTTCGCCTTGGCAAGCAACCTCAGCCGTCAACACAAACCGATTTGCCAGTTGCAGTTTTCGATCGACATCAACATTGCAAGGATAATCATCCCAAACAACGCTCGACTGATTCTGTTGATGGATGCTGCGATGATGGTAAACAAGCCAACTCGCATCACTGGATTCCCAAATTCGTTGATGGCTCCGACGCCAACTTTTTCCGCTCCAGCGCGACTGCGACCGGCGATGGTCCAATTCGAAGGGCAGGATGGGAAGCGGAAGAGTGAGTTGCTGTTCGCGCCCCATTCGCTGAACGACCGACTTACCATTGACAATCAGGTAAGCTCCATCAAGTTCGATCGTATCCCCTGGGACCGCTGCAATTCTCTTGACTCTCAACATCGATTCGCCGCGAAGTGCTACCACGTCACCGGGCCGCAAGACATCTGTCGTCACAGCAAGTTTTTCATTCAGAATCACCCTACTGGCAGCATGTATTCTCTCTGATACTTGGACCTGCTTACCGCAGTGAAAACAGTAAATCGGTGACTCATCACCCGACATTGTGACCGGCCAATCCAATCCACAAGCAACGCATCCGACGACATGGTGTTCACCAAGAAGTGTCGGTGCCATTGACGACCCGTGGATGGCGAACAGCCCGGCGGGCGCACGCCCCCGATGCCAGCCAATCCATGCGATCACTACCGCCAAAAAAACCAGAAAGAAAAGATTTGCTACAGTGCGGCGTCGATCAACCGACTTACCCAATGACACCCGCTGTTTACGGGATGCTTGGTACTCCGCGTTTGGCACAAAATCGTCAGGTGCAATGTTTCCGCTGTGATCTAACAAGAAATTTCGGTTCGGGCTATACTATTGGCAGGTTACCAGGCAGACATTTCCAATGGCTTTCCGAGCAATTATAACCCCTGCCAACCAAGACCGAATCGTCTTTAATGACTCATGATACTTCCCCGGGAGATGTCCTCCATTCGGAGCGCAATTCACCATTGAACAAATCCCCGATCTCCACCCGTGGCCGAATGGGTCAGATTGCAGGCGTCAAAGTCGCCGCAACCGGTTCATATGTTCCCGATAAAATAGTTACCAACGAAGAATTGGCAGCGTTGGGCTGTGATAGCGAATGGATCATTCGCCGTACGGGCATACGTGCACGTCGGCGGGCCAGCGATGATCAGGCGACAAGCGATCTTTGTTATGAAGCGGCTGTACGGTGCATGAAAGAAGCGGAAATCAGTGTCGATCAAATTGATCTGATCATCGTGGCAACCATGACTCCCGATCATCCCACCCCGTCAACGGCCTGCCATCTGCAGCGGCGATTAGGAGCCGTCGCTCCGGCGATGGACTTGAACGCTGCCTGTGCCGGATTCATGTACGGCCTAGTGACCGGTTCGCAATTCATCGCTGCCGGTAACAATCAGTGTGTGCTGGTGGTCGGGGCCGATTTGATGAGCCGCACAGTGAATCCCGATGACAATAAAACCTACCCACTATTTGGCGATGCTGCTGGTGCAGTGCTGCTGACGGCTGACCCGTCAGAAACTGGTTCAGGAATCCTATCCTACCAGATCGGCAGTGAAGGCTGTGGTGGTGAGATGCTATGCATACCCGCAGGGGGAACACGTCAAGCACTGACACCAGAAATGTACTCCAGTGGCCAACATTTCCTTACCATGGATGGTCGTAACGTCTTCAAATGGGCCGTTCGCGTATTTAACGAAAGCGCGAAACAGGTCCTTCAGAATGCCGGTGTCGATGCCAACGAACTTGCCATTATCGTGTTGCACCAGGCCAATCAACGTATCATTGACTCAGCGGTTTCTGACCTCAATGTAGCGGCAGAAAAAGTGTTCGTTAATCTCGACAAATATGGCAACACATCCGGCGCCAGCATCCCGCTTGCATTGGATGAAGCGACCCGCGCGGGCAAGATCCACCGAGGTGACCTCATCCTACTCTGCGGTTTCGGTGCCGGTTTGGCTTGGGGCACTGCGTTGATGCGTTGGTAAAGTTGAGGTGTTGGTAAACAGTCGCCCCATCGTCCCGCGGTTTTTTGGATTCCTCCAGCGGTGATAGTTGGTTTTAAATCTGGCTCAACGTGGCAAGCGAATCCGATCTTGCATTTGTGCGTTCATGGCATGGAATCGCACGGTCAACTCTTGAAATTTTCCGGGTGCTGGCTAACCAAATTGCGATTGTCACCCGGATCACTCAGTAGATGATAAATTTCAATGGAAGCGTTCTGCTTTGGTCGGACAATCTTCCAGTTGCCGCTGCGCAAAGCCATCTTGCCCCCACTCATCCGCCAAAAAATGTTTTCATGAGGCGCTGCTATGCCGGGTTTGTGCAACCAGCCCAACACACTTACTCCATCTGCCTTTTCGTCGATCGGCAACCCAGCCAGATCCAAGACCGCCGCAGCAATATCGGGGCTTGTAACGGGTCGATTATCAACGCTTCCGCTCGAAAAATGCTCGGCAATCGCAACGCCCAACCCTACCCACGCCCACAACAATATCGCGACACTTTTCAAGCGTGATGACAACACAGCACGGTCTCCGCCGATCAGATCACTCTTCCAGAGAACCGAAATTCAATTATTGGGACGCAAAAAGTTGCATCTTGTCAAAAGTGCGGATCGATCTCATCGTGAATCCTGCGGCTTGCACCTACGACGGCCACCGCACCTGAAGGACCTACAGCAAGTGTTTCGCTTTGACTTCCAAATATTGGTTGACCAACGGCGCGGTCAGTTCGTCTGGAAAGGCGTCAACAATCAGGACGCCACGATGTGTCAGATCCTTCACGACTTGATCCCGCCACAACAGAATGTCAGCCGCAGCAGCAGCCCGATACATTTGAAAGGGATCCTCATCAGGTGAGTCCGCTGCGTCAAACATCTCTCGATCCCTTAGCAGAACCCCTAATGGCAAATGCTGGCCGTTGATATTACCCAAATAATCAACGACGGCTCCGGCATTTACCTCGTCAATCACATTCGTCGCCAGAACGACCAGTGAGCGTCGTTTGCAATGCGTCGACAGATAGAGGAATGCTTGATCGTATCGAGACTCGACCAAACGTGGGAATTGGTCAAAACCCGCCTGAATCAGCCGGTTCATTTGGCTGCTGCCGCCTCGGGGCGGGATGAACGAATGAATGGTATCCGAGAAACACAACATGCCGACGGCATCGCCTTGGGTAAGCGCCACATAAGCCATCATCAACATAGAATTCAGCGCATGGTCCAACAGCGTGTAACCATCACGTTCGTTGGTCATCATCCTTCCACAATCGAGTAGAAAGATGACTCGCTGACTCTGATCATTTTGAAACTGTCGAACCGTAAGTTTCCGTCGTCTAGCAGTACTGCGCCAGTCAATGTGGCGATAATTGTCATCTCGAGAATAGTCACGCAGTCTTTCAAACTCACTGTCCTGACCAATTCGCCGGGTTTTTCGGACACCAATCAGACTCAACCGATTGGTTCGGGCCAGCAAGGCATAATCGGACAACTGCTTCATGTCCGGATACACGTTCAGTTGATTCCGCACAGGAATACAGAGTTGGCGATTCCACAATCTGAGGGGGCTGAAAAACTGAAGATAAACATTCTGCAATTCAAAGGCACCGCGCCGTCCAGGGATCAGCTTGCGTCGTACTGTCATCCGCCCTAACGGCGGCAGCCGCAATCGATGTTCGGTTGGCGAGCATTCAAAATGATCGGGCAAGTCATCTCTGACAAATCCTCTGAGCGTCATAGAGCAACGGTTTTCCAGCGTCAACTCGCTGTCCAGAGGCACACCCAACGAACAGGTCCGTGCTATTGAACGCGTCACGCTGATACCGCGATTGGCATTGAGATAGACCCACAGCAAGTCCACTGATGCCAACCCAATCAACCCAAGGTCAATCCCCGCCGCAACGACCAAAAAATTGAGTTGGAAAATCGTGATAACACTGGTCAGCAATGAAGCTGACAGCACGAGAATCCACCAAATCGTTGGATAGATTTTCAGTCTCCATGCGGCAAAGACCAGCGGCAAAGACAAAACGATCAACGTCAGCCACGGTAGCTGGCTGTAGTTGCCCACATCTTCCTGCAATACGCTCAGCACTGATTCGTTCATGCCAGTTTCATTCTGAATACGTCCTCTCCGGTCCTGCCCGATCCGACATTGATGCAACTGGGGGTCTGCGTGAAATGATCATACAGCCTTGTCGCGAAACCTCACAGATATGCGTTCATCGAGATGAACAGAGATTAAATGGCTACCGTCACGGTTTTGGACTCGGTGTAGGCTTTCAGACCCTCTTCACCCAATTCTCTACCGTAGCCACTCATTTTGAATCCACCAAATGGCGCAGCGGCATCGAAAACATCATAGCAGTTGACCCAAACGGTTCCAGCTCGAACACGAGCAGCAAAGTCATGCGCAATCGAAATATCCCGCGTCCAGACAGCCGCCGCTAGCCCATAAAAAGTGTCATTAGCACGACGAATCATGTCTTCCTTGTCATCGAAGGTCAGAACACTAAGGACAGGTCCAAAGATTTCATCGGTCGCGATGGCCATGTCGTCACGAACGTCATCGAAGATGGTTGGTGCAACAAAGTAGCCTTTGTCGCCAACACGCTCTCCACCGGTCACACAAGCCGCACCTTCTGATTTTCCTTTCTCGATGTACGACATGATTTTGTCGAACTGAGCTTTATCAACCTGCGGCCCCTGTTCGGTATCTGATGCAAAGGGGTCACCGACCTTGCGACTTTCGGTCAGTTTCTTCAATTTTTCCAGGAATACATCATGTTGACTCTTTTCAATGAATACACGACTGCCTGCGCAACAACACTGTCCCTGATTCAGGAACAGTCCGACGTAGGCTCCCATCGCAGCAGCATCGAGATCCGCGTCTGCAAAAATCACGTTCGGACTCTTGCCACCAAGCTCAAAAGTCAAGCGTTTCAGAGTGTCAGCTGAGTCCCGTGTGATGACCTGTGCCGTTCGGTGCTCACCCGTAAAAGCAATTTTATCAATTAATGGATGCTTCACGACGGCGGCGCCCGCCGTTGGGCCGAAACCTGGCACGACATTGATCACACCGTCGGGAATCCCAACTTCCTTGGCCAGTTGCGCCAGCCGCAAACATGTCAGGGGTGTTTGCTCAGCAGGCTTCATCACAATCGTGCAGCCAGCTGCGAGTGCAGGTCCCCACTTCCAAGCGGCCATCAAAATGGGAAAGTTCCATGGAATGATCTGACCCGCAACTCCGATCGGCTCGCGGCGGGTATAGCAAAGATAATTTCCCCGAATTGGAATGGTGCTGCCATGAATTTTGTCAGCGTACCCTGCGTAATAGCGGAGACAATCGATCGCCAAAGGCAAATCAACATTGCGGCTGTCATTGAAGGGTTTTCCGTTATCCAGTGTTTCGAGACGAGCAAGCGCATCAATTTCCTGTTCCATGCGGTCCGCCAGCAAATACATCAAACGCCCACGATCTCTGGCGTCCATTTTTCGCCAAGGACCATTATCAAAGGCTTCCCTCGCGGCTTTCGCCGCGGCATCCACATCTTCCTTATCGCCTTCGGCAACTTGTATGATTTCCTCTTCCGTCGCTGGATTGATGGTAGCAAACGTCTTCCCACTGACAGCGGGCACCCATTTTCCATCAATGAAGCATTGAGTTTCTGTGATTTCGATGTCAACGCTGCCGGGGAGTGTAGTGGGCATGATTATCTCGAATTTCGAGCGAGTAAAAAAGCTGGAACTGCAAAAATTGTAGCGGACGGACGGTAATCGTGTGGAATCGCTCCAGCTTGTCCAGACCGGATGGAATCGTCAGAATCCATTACCCCATAATGTGCCAAAATCGCTGGACCAGTCCGAGCCGGCAACGACTCTCGATTTCCCCAGTCGTCCAATGCGACTAGACTCACTTTTCGGGGAACTGGACGGACAACGATAAGATCCGGTGTAAAAGTGGTTTAAGAATTTCCGAGAGCCACCTGGGGGGCATGATTCCTCGGATAGTGACCGCCAGACACAACTCAACCCATGTGAGATTCCATGCTGTACGATCCATTTGTGGCATCGATTGGATCACCGTTTACTTGAATGCAAGTCATCCGCATTGATTCCACTCCTCAACGCACACATCCCCCTCTCCCAAACACGCACCGTGGAACACTCATTTCTCGCCTACCTTCGTGGCCGCTGCCGTAAATTGCCACAAGTCACCGTCGGCATTGGCGACGACGCAGCCGTGATTGAAGCAGTTCAAGGCCAGCAGATCGCCTGTGTTGACCAGATCATCGACGGAGTTGATTTTCTTTCCGCTGAACACGCTTTGGCAGACGTCGGCTATAAGGCGGTGGCAATCAATCTCAGTGACATTGCCGCGATGGGTGGAACCCCAACAACGGCCCTTGTCAGCCTTTCGTTGCCCGAACAGAACTCGACGCGAATTGCCGGGGAAGTGTACGAGGGAATCCTCGAAGCGGCAGCCCAGTTCGATCTGGCAATCGCTGGCGGGGACATTTCAACCTATGACGGCCCACTTGCAATTTCGGTCACGTTACTCGGTTACGTTGATAAAAATGAAGCCTTTCTGCGTAGCGGAGCCACAGAAGGAAATGCGATTCTTGTCTCAGGTGCGGTCGGTGGCAGTATCCGTGGCCGACACCTGCGACCAACCCCTCGACTTGAACTGGCAAAACGCATTCGACAATATGCCCAAGTCACTGCAGCCATCGACATCAGCGATGGTCTGTCTCTGGATCTGGACAGGTTATGCGCAGCAAGCGGCGTAGGAGCTGAACTGGACACTGAAAGAATTCCAATTCATGAGGATGCCCATGCACTGTCGACAACGTCGGGTCGCACCCCCTTTCAACATGCCTGGTCCGACGGAGAAGATTTCGAATTACTGATAACGATGAGTCAGGAACACGCAGATAGCCTGGCCGCACAGCAACTCGGAGTCCCTCTGACGCAAATTGGTAATATTGTCGGTCGCACCGGACTGTGGCAACGTGAGCAGGGGCAACTGAAACGCCTCTCGCCACAAGGTTACATCCACGGCTCATAAACAACGGAACACCTCCATCATGCCACTCACTGAAATCATTGATCTAACACGTCGACTGGTCGAATCGATCACCCATTGTGACTGGCAAACCTACACAGATTTATGCGCCGAGGACCTGACTGCGTATGAACCTGAAGCTCAGGGTTATCTGGTCCAAGGCATGGGCTTTCACAAGCACTATTTTGATATGCAGGACGAATCTCCGTATGCGAATGTCACCACCACACTAAGCAGCCCATCTGTCCGGATGTTGGGGACAGACGCGGCATTGATTGCCTACATCCGTTTGACCCAGCGAGTTGGAAGCGACGGCAAAAGCACCACCAGTTCCACTCAGGAAACACGGATATGGCAACGAATCGACGGCCGGTGGAAGCATGTTCATTTCCACCGAACTTGAAGAAAATGCGAGCAAGGATTCGCGTTGCAGATTGATTACTTTGTTGTACCGACCGACAATTTCACTTTCGCGAACCGATAATCCGAATGTCTGCTTTCGTTTGGTAACACGTTGGGTTTGCTCTATAATTCAAGACGCTCGCTGCGGCAGCACGCAACCGAAATACGCCGAGATTACTCCGCTCCGCTCCACTCATCCCTCCCTCAAGCAAGTAGACCGTGTTGAAAACAAGTTTTTTTTTCTCACGTGAACTTTTCCACCTGGCTTGGCTAGTCCTTGGAACCAGCCTGCCATTGAGTGTACAGGCTGATGACAAAACTGATTTGTTTGAACAGAAAATACGTCCGGCCATGGTCAAGTACTGCTACGAATGCCATGCCGGGGATCCAGATGCGGTTCAGGGTGGGCTCAGGTTAGATGACCCGGTTGCGATGGCTCGTGGGGGAGATTCCGGACCGGCGATAGCGGCGGGTAAACCGGATGACAGTTTATTAATCGCAGCGATTCAGTATGGCGATCTCAAAATGCCCCCAAGGGGAAAACTGGCACCCCGAATCATCCGCGACTTCGAAACATGGATCTCAGCGGGCGCGGTCGATCCACGGGACTCGCAACAAAAAGAATCCGCCCGCAACGAACCCACAATCGATTGGCCAGCCGCGCGCTCGCAATGGGCTTTTCAGTCACCCATGATCCACGCTGCCCCGAATACGATCAACTCGACGTGGCCCACAACGCCCATCGACAGTTTTGTTTTGGCTGATTTAGAAGGCGCCAACCTCAGTCCCAACAGCGCCGCAGACCGTGCTACGTTCATTCGCCGACTGTCATTTGATCTCCGCGGCTTACCACCGACGCCCGGTGAAGTGAACCGCTATGTCAGCGACAATCGCCCTGGCAGTAAGCGGCGACTCGTTGATACGTTCCTTGCCTCACCTGAGCATGCGGAGCGGTGGTCCCGTGTTTGGCTGGACGTGGCTCGCTATGCCGAAGACCAAGCACATAAAGTTGGCAGTAATGATTCGCTGACCTATCCCAACGCGCATCACTACCGCGACTGGGTAATCAATGCCATCGCGAATGATTTTCCCTACGACCAGTTTGTTCGAATGCAGTTGGCAGCCGACCTGATCGTTCCCGACGATAAGCGTGAGCACATTGCGTTAGGATTCCTCGGATTGGGCCCCAAATACTACCGCCGAAACAGCCCCGAGGTGTTGGCGGATGAGTGGGAAGATCGCATCGATACAGTCTCACGGGGATTGCTGGGTTTAACAGTTGCCTGCGCCCGTTGCCATGACCACAAATACGACCCCATTCCAACATCCGACTACTACGCGTTGGCAGGGGTTTTTGCGAGCACAGAAATGTTCAATCGCCCTGTCAATGAAACCGTTGAAAAACAGGATAATGGACAAGCAAAAAAACCAAAGGACGCCTACCACATCGTTCGCGATGGCCAACCAAAGGATATCAACTTGATGATCCGCGGCGACGTCAACAAACAGGGAGAAGTTGTGCCGCGAAGATTTCTTACAGTGCTCTCTGCGGAACCTGTTCGATTCAACAATGGCAGCGGCCGAGGCGACCTTGCTGCTGCGATCACTGCCAGATCCAACCCGCTGACAGCGAGGGTACTGGTGAACAGAGTTTGGGAACAACTGTTGGGGCAACCCCTTGTGGGTACCCCCAGTAATTTCGGGGCCCTGGGAGAAAAACCGACCCATCCCGAATTGTTGGATGATCTGGCCGTCAGGTTCATGGACCATGGCTGGTCGTGGAAATGGTTGCAGCGGGAAATCGTGCTATCGTCCACCTACGCGCAAAGCAGCCACCTCAGCAGTGCCAAACGTCGTATCGACCCTGAAAATCGCCTACTCAGTAGAATGACTTTAAGACGTTTGAGTATCGAGTCTTATCGTGATGCCATCCTATCGGTTTCGGGCCGCCTGAGTTCGACTGTCGGAGGACCTTCGATCAAGCCCGATCAGCCTCAAGAACATCGCAGGACACTGTATAGTCAGATCAGTCGCATGAACCTGAATCCCATGCTCGCTCGCTTTGACTTTCCCGATCCGAATGCGCACAGTGCCCTTCGATTCGAAACTACCACCCCCCTTCAGAAACTGTTTCTGCTTAACAGTCCATTCATGGCCCATCAGGCAGATGCTTTGGCAACACGACTCACCCAGCATGGCGGTTCCAATCGTTCCAAGATTGAATGGGCCTACAAACTGCTGTTTTCGAGGGAACCCAACCCAACGGAAATATCACTTGCAGAAAAGTTTGTGGCCCAAGAAGATGCAGATATCTGGACACAATACGCTCAAGCACTGCTGATCAGCAACGAAATGTTCATGGTGGACTGAAATGCAATCACTGTACTCACGTCGCGAAATGCTCCGTAGATCTGCCACCGGTTTTGGCACGATTGGTCTGTGCGGTGCTCTCCAGTCAGCCAGTGGGACCACCATCAGATCCACTGACGGTGACATTCCAGGAGTCGTGCACCATGCACCCCGTGCGAAACGGGTGATTTTTTTGTTTATGAATGGAGCCCCATCGCACGTCGACACTTTCGACCCCAAACCAATGCTGGCCACCCACGAAGGAGAATCCCCGGCGGAAGATATCGCGGGAAAGAACCGTGCCGCCGGATACATGCCATCACCCTTCAAATTCGCTCCGCAGGGCGAGAGCGGAGTTGTCATGAGCGAATTATTACCAAAGCTTTCGCGACACGCGGACAACCTGTGCGTCATTCGCTCCATGCACACCGATGTCCCCAATCACGAACCCGGTTTATTGTTAATGCAGTCTGGTCATCAACAGCCAACACGGCCCAGCATGGGTTCGTGGCTGTCCTATGGTTTAGGCACTGAAAACGAGAACCTCCCAGCATTCGTTGCCTTATGCCCTGGTTTGCCTGTAGTTGGACCTCAACTGTGGTCCAACGCCTTCCTGCCCGGACAACATCAAGGTGTCGAAATCAATACAAACCACACGGAAGTGGACAAATTGATCGACAACATCAGTCATCCCAACCTGAGTCCCAGCTCACAATTAAAACAACTGCAATTACTGCGTGCACTCAATGCCCAACATCTCGAGTCCCGCCAGAGTGAACCTTCGCTGGAAACACACATCCGTTCAATGGAACTTGCATTTCAGATGCAGCGAGAGGCGTCCGAAGCGTTCGACCTGTCGCTGGAATCAAAGGTCACGCGTGAATCGTATGGCAACAGCGAATACGGACGCAGTTGCCTGCTGGGACGCCGCCTGTTGGAACGCGGGGTCCGTGTCGTGCAGGTGTTCTATGTCAGCAAGGGTCAGAAACAACCGTGGGATACTCATAAAAACAACAACGATTCACATCGCAAGCTGTGCAGCGACGCTGATCGTGGCACCGCAGCTTTGATCTCCGATTTAAAAAAGAGGGGCCTGCTGGATGACACCCTTGTCATCTGGGGTGGAGAATTTGGACGCACTCCCTACGCTCAAGTTGACAAATCCAAGAACACAAAAAACGCTGGAAGAGACCATCACCACACTGGATTTTCCATGTTCATGGCGGGTGGCGGCATCCGTGGCGGTTTGACCTACGGGGCAACGGACGAATTCGGGATGCATGCCGTGGAAAACCGTGTCCATGTGCATGACCTGCATGCCACAATCCTGCATCAAATGGGACTCAACCACAAACGCCTGACATTCCGGTACTCCGGTCGAGACTACCGTCTAACAGATGTTCACGGTCAGGTAGTACACGATCTCATCGCTTGACTTTTCACTTGGAACCTTTCTCATGATACCCGCACGATTCAGCAACCCGATTCTCTTTGCGCTGCTGCTTGCCACTACTTCATTCGCCGCAGAAAAACCCAACATTCTCTGGATCACTAGTGAAGACAATGGCCCTGAACTGGGCTGTTATGGCGACAGCTATGCCAATACACCCAACATTGATTCGCTTGCAGAAAAATCTTTGCGTTATCATCGTTGCTGGTCGAATGCTCCAGTGTGCGCACCAGCGAGAACAACGATCATTTCTGGAATGTATGCCACCAGCCTGGGCGGTCATCACATGCGAAGTGGCGTCACACTGCCTGACAATTTCAGCACCTATCCCGACGTCCTTCGAAAGGCAGGTTACTACTGCACGAACAATTCCAAAAAGGACTACAACTTCGCCAGCGAAGACGGCGGGTGGGACGACAGTGGCAGAACAGCACATTGGCGAGATCGTCCCAACGGGAACACACCGTTCTTTGCCGTTTTCAATTTCACGGTCAGCCACGAAAGCAAGATTCGAACCCGACCACACCAACTCAAACACGACCCGGCGAAAGCACCGCTGCCAGCTTACCATCCTGACACCCCAGAGGTCCGACTGGACTGGGCACAATACTACGACAAGATGACCGAGATGGATCAGCAAGTTGGGGATCTTTTGGCACAATTGAAAGTGGATGGGCTGAATGACTCAACCATCATCTTCTACTACGGGGACCACGGCAGCGGGATGCCGCGCAGCAAACGCTGGCCCTTCGACTCGGGACTTCGTGTACCACTTCTGTTGCATGTGCCTGGGAAATTCAGACATTTAGCCCCACCCGACTATGCACCTGGGAAAGTCTCCGACCGCCTTGTCTCTTTCGTCGACCTAGGCCCCACCGCAATTGGCCTCACAGGCACGAAACCTCCAGCCAACATGCAGGGGATTCCATTTGCTGGAGCCCACATCGGACCGGAAAAAAAATATCTATTTGGATACCGTGGACGAATGGACGAACGAGTCGATATGGTTCGCACCTGTACCGATGGTCGTTTTGTTTACATGCGTCATTTCTATCCGGACCGCCCTTATCTCAAGCATGTCGATTACATGTTCCAGACGCCAACAACGAGGGTTTGGAACGAAATGTACCGGGCCGGAGAACTGAACGCCGCCCAGGCAAAATTCTGGCAAAACAAACCCGTCGAGGAATTATTTGACCTGCAAAATGATCCTGATGAAATAAGCAATCTGGCAGACTCACCTGCGCACCGAGAAAAAACAGCTGAACTGCGGAACACGCTACAAACATGGATGCGAGAGACGCTTGACTTGGGTTTATTACCCGAAGCTGAAATGCACCGTCTGGCAGGTTCACAATCTCCTCGGGAATACGCGCTACGCCACAAGGAACTCTTTGCCCGTTTGTCGGACGTTGCTTTTCATTCGATGGACCAAAGTAATGGATACTCGATTCAAAAACTGGTGAAACTTTCGACTGATCCTCAAAGTGGGATACGTTTCTGGGCAGTCCGTGGACTGGCGACGCGGTCTGCAACCGATACCAAGCGAAACAAAGCTTTGATTGCTGCCAGCGACGATGAGTCACCCAGTGTGGCGATCACCGCCTGCGACGGGCTGCTTTCCAATGCAAGCAGTTCTACTCGGCGAAATGCTGTCGAGCGGCTCATTGAACTTGCTGACGTAAACCGCCACGGTCACTTTGCGGCTGTCGCTGCACTGAATGTTCTTGACATGAATGCAAACCTGACTGCTGCGGAAAGAAAACAACTGGAGAGTCTTCCACGACAAGCAAAAAAACCACCCATTCGACTCGGGAAGTATGTCGGGAAACTAATTGATCATGCGACTAAGTCACAATAGACCGCGTGATACTGGAAATTCGGCAGCCAAATAACCCGATCAGAAAACACAAACCGCAACAGAATCGTCCATGAATACCGTTCCGCCCCCCGCCGGTGTCGGCATTGAACTGGTTGAGTCATCAGACGAGCAACTGGTCGTCACCATTCCACCGGGGGGAGCAAGATGCCGATTTCTTGGCTTCTTCGGACTTGCATGGCTAGCTATCCTCGTTCCAATTAGCGTTGTTTTCCTGCTGGTCCCTGACAACAACTGGGACGGGGGGAAACCGCCTCCCAAACTATTTTTACTGCTTTTCTTCTCGGTCTTTTACGCCTTGGGTTTTGGGATTCTGTACGCATGGCTGCGGATGCGATTCACCAAAATTTCAATCGCAGTGACAGCTGACCAATTCGCCCTCCAGCGAACATGGTTTAAACGCCAAAAATTCGAGACAGTTTCACTGGATGAGAATTCACTGGCGGAACTAGTTGAGGCCTACCAGCAAAACGAATCGCCTGTTTATGCAATTCGCATTCGAGCCGCAGATCAACTCCAAAAAGAACCCAAATTTGCCACGCGGCTCTCCTACGAGGAAAAAAGCTGGCTCGCGGGAGCCATCAATAATTTCCTCCGCAACAGCTATGGGGATGCATTATCAGATCAGTCCTATCCGTGCACCAACTGTGGTGCTGAACTCCCACAGGGAAACGGTAACATTACATGCAAGCAGTGCAATGAAGAGCATGTCATTAAGGGCAGGTACGCGGAGCCCCGCACCAACCGTGAAGGACATCTGCAAAATGTGTTAGAAGACCCCAAAGGTCGTAAGACATTCATCCTCGAACGCCCACCGTCAATTTCGCCCGACAAACTACCACGCGACTCTTCAATTCGCATTGAACTTGACGACAACGAAACTTTGGCATTCAGCTATCGATTCAAGATTGCTCACCCCATTATGTACATCATAACTGCATTCCTTGCCGTCTTCTGTACATTCTGGTACGGCATCACATTGGTGTTACTCTTTGGCATCCTCTTTTCCACTGATGACGTCAGTTTGCTCTTCGCCCTTTTTCCGCTCCTGTTCCTTGCTGTCGGACTTGTACCGCTCAGCGTTCTCATTTTTCTGCTCCGAGGAAGAGTGAAAATCAACATGGACCATGAACAACTGAGTGGGTCCATCGGCGCGTTATTCATTCGAAAGACCGTTCGAATTTCTACTCATTCGATACAGGATCTGGGAATCGGTAATTCAGCATTCAACATCCAAGCGACAACCCCGTCGCTTTCAAGTGGCATGACAAGCTGCATAGTCAAATCGTCCGAACGAGACATGCCACTGACAGGGAGCTCTGACAGCACCCTCAATCATCAGGTCGCCGGATTGGTGAGGAATCATCTGGAGCATATCGGCATCGATTTGCCGACAGAATGACCAGCAGCAGAACTCTTGGGAAGAGTTGATCGAAACCACAACCGGCAAGTGCAAACTCTGAAAGAATCAGCCTTCTTCATGCTCGGCACATGCCTGCATCGCCATGATGGCCATCGCAGTTCCCGCATGCGTCAGAAAGTGGCGGCTATCTCGACTCACCGATCGTGTGTACCAACGCCCGCTTTCTCTCTGGTTCTTTTTAAGCCAGGACAGTCCATTTTTGATCACCACATTATCTCTGTTCATTCCTGCCTTGATGAGCATCAAGACGGCAAAGCCCGTTCCGTAACCATCACTGGTCGTCACATCAGCCACACCCCCATCCTCCCTGTCCCACTTTCCCAACGAAGGCGTATTCCAACCACCATCTGGCCTCTGCAGTGCAGTCAGATCTGCAATGGTTGAATCGATTTCTTTTTGAGTCAGCCAACCTGACTTGAGTGACTGAGCCCACAACAGGATCGCACGATGATGCAATCTCAAATCCTGTTTCTTACTTTGGCTCAGATAATTCTCCAAACTCGCAATGCCGTCCTGAACTTGCTTCTGTTGAAGGTATTCCTCGGGGGCGGCACTCACAGCAACCGCAGCTACCACGGCGCCGTACTGATCATCAGATTCCATGGGTGGCCAGTCGCATTTCAACCAATCAAATCCCCCATCGGATTGCTGAACCTGCCACATTTCATCCAAAGCAAGCTTGGCGCTTTGACTCAGAGGCTCGCCAAGATTTCTGTCGACGACGGTCAGCGTCATTGCTGCCATCACCACTTCGGCATCCCATCTCGGGCCTTTCTCTGGCCAGCGTTTCTGAACGAGATCATCCAGTGCTGTTCGAACTTCCTGGAAATACTCTGGCCGTTGCTCAAGTTCAGAAACTGCAATGAGGTGAGCAAAATTGGTATGGCAAGTGAAGCACTTGTACTTCTTTGTCCAGGCCATCGAAGTGCGGTCCAAAAAATCTACCGCTCGCTGATGCGAATAATCAGACGCAATAGCTTCCTCGCTACTGACCTGTAGGATCTGAGGTTCCTCTGCCGTTAAGCCACCTGAGCTACCCGCCGCCAGAAGTGCTATAGAAACAATGAATGAGGCCGATACGAAATTGAGTTTGTGCATGACACGATTCAATATATGAAGATAGGGGCAACAGGCTTTCCGCGACGGTTCAGTCCCAACACTGAAGGTGCCGCAAATACGACAACAACATCAAGGAACCAACTGGCACAAAGTCTGTTAGTCAGATCAATAAGCACGGAACTTCAAACACAAGTCTACCCGAACCCAAAACCTCACTCAGGTGTCGTTGATCTTGAATTGAGCGTGCTCCGTCAGCAAACCCGACCGGAAGATCCCTTGAAGGGTCTAATTTAACGAACATCACGATAGGGATGTTGAAGAGAGCCGACCACCGCCTTCCACCGGATGAATCGGTAAAAGCAGCTCTGCCTATCTCATCCACCCACGACAGAGCATCTACATCAAAAAAACGTTCCACGTTATGCTGGGCGTTGAGCTTACTTGAATCCACATTGGGATAACTGATTAATGGAAATTCTGGGCGGACCCATCTACAGCGTGGCTGGTGCTGGCGAATCACACGGCCCAGCGGTGACGACCATCGTTTTCGGGTGCCCTGCTGGTCAGCTGATTCGCCGAACCGATATCCAGCGTTATTTGGACCGTCGCCGTCCGGGCGGAAACCGGCACGGCACCCCTAGGAACGAAAAAGACAAGGTTATCTTTCTTTCCGGTCTCTACCGTGAAGATCACGAACAGCTACTCACCGGATCAAAACTGTCCGTCGAAGTCGAAAATCAGACATACGAGACCGAAGGCTACGAAGACGGCTTCACAACGGGAGAGCCAATTTCGGCAATCGTCTTATCCACATCCAAGAAGTCGGGTGACTACACCCAGTTCAGCGGCCAGACAGGCGAGGTCAGACCTGGGCACACTGACTTGGTTAAGTTCCACAAATCATCCGGGTTTGTCGATGTGAGAGGTGGAGGCCGATCAAGTTACCGGTCGACAATCAGCGATGTCATTGGTGGTTCGATCGCAAGAATGTTTCTTGAAGAGCAGTTTGGAACTGTCATTCTCTCTTCCATCTCGCAGGTAGGATCACTGCGTTCATCAAACTCTCTGGCAGAACACTTCGAGAAAGTGATTGCCCAAACTGGTTCAGCCACCATTGCCCCCGAGACAATTCAGGAAGCAATCCAGCGAATGGAGGCTTCTGAGATCCACTCACTCGATGCAGATTTCGCAGCGGCAGCTGGCGAACTGATTAAAACAACCCGCAAAGCAGGGGATTCTCTCGGAGCTGCCGTTGAAGTCGTTGCACTCAACGTGCCTCCTCTTCTGGGCGACCCGTTGTACCAAAGCCTGAAAGCCAGACTGATGGGCACACTGGGAGGATTGAACGCCGTCCAAGCGTGCGAAATTGGTGCAGGATCCAAAGTCATTGAGCGATTGGGTAGCGAAAACAACGACCCGATACGTAGCCATGGGTACACAAGCAACTCCCATGGAGGACTACTGGGAGGAATCACCACGGGAATGCCAGTCGTGTGCCGTGTGGCATTCAAACCAACTTCCACCATCAACTCACCGCAACAATCTGTTCAAAAAAACCTCAGCGAGATTGAGTTCGAACTGGCCAAAGGTCGCCACGATCCATGCGTTGGTGTTCGAGCCGGAGTAACACTCGAATCACGCGTTGCAATCGAACTCATGAATGCTGCCCTAGCTCAGCAGACGCAGCGAATCGACATCGATGCCCCCACACTGTTCTGATTGGGAAAGTCAGCGCCAGGCAAAAAGGGGGCTTTGATGCCCCACCGCCGAGATAGAAACAGTGCTGGCGTGAGTTCACATTCGTGTGGCCAAAATGTGCATCGCGCTGACGTCTACGCTCAGATGCTCAGTCGAAAATACCAAGTCCCTGACATTCTATTTCAAGAACTCTCGCGAGGCGACGAGCGTGTCTGTCCTCTGGTACGTAGCGTGCCCGAAGGAAAGAATCGATAATCTCAAACGCTAACTCGGAACCGATGATACGGCCACCAATGCACAAGACATTCATGTCATCATGCTCGACTCCCTGGTGAGCTGAGTAGGTATCGTGACACACTGCTGCACGAATCCCCGGCAGTTTATTGGCTGCCACACTGACTCCTACGCCACTGCCGCAGACCACAATTCCTCGGTCGGCACGCCCTTGGATGATCTCCTTGGCAACCGCGATGGCAAAGTCGGGATAGTCACAGCTTTCGACGCTATTCGTGCCACAATCGGTCAATGAGGCTACCAAAGCGTTGAACCGCTCGGCGACAGCCTTTTTGAGAGGAAAACCTGCGTGATCACCGCCGAGTGCAATTCGTAGAGAAGTTGATTCGGACATGACTTGCTGAATATGAACCTGGTAGCAATGAGAAGAAGAGAAGGCATTGTTACCTTTCCATTCACTATCTGCCCACAGGGGGGCGTTCGAAATGCTGCTAAAGGTGAATCAAAACGACTAGCATGCGACATTGCGAGGACCAGCAGCAAAGGTCGGGGTCGAGACGCCTGACCGAGTAGATGGTCAAAACGATAGTGTTTCAGACAGTTTTTCGTGGCAGGCCTCAGCGTCTGAATCGACAACAGTAACGGTCCTGACCTCAGTCTAATGAGCTAATTCAGCTCTACACGACTGGATTACAGAACAAGCAAAGTCAGGCGGCAACTGACGCGGGAACCTCAGGATCGCCCATAACTTGAGTAGCCAGGTCACCGGAATCCTGGTCCGGATTCCCACCCATTGGGTCGGGATTCCCACGCTTTGCACGGCATGATAGGGAACGCGCCAATAAATGCCGTGAAACTCTGGCGTTAGCTGTTGTGACGATTTTTGGCCTTTGATAGGTTACGTGACTGCGCGCGACATTGGGTCGCTCGAGGACGACCGTTTCTTACTCCAACCCCCCGAGACGTAGAGCGACTGGGTCGTCAGTCATGCTCCGCTCAACTCTGGAAAATCACATGGTTAATCGCAACCTAATCCGCAGCTTAGACGACGAAGAAATCGTCAACGAGTTGGCAGTCCTAGCCCCTGAAGAAGAGGCCGACGAGTGGCTGCTCGAGTGGCTGGAACAGGATCAGCAAGACTACGCCCAAGGCGAGATCGTCGACGGCCGAATCGTCGAAGTCAATGACGAATGGGCCTTGATCGATGTCGGATTCAAGAGTGAAGGTACCGTCAGCCTCAATGAATGGGGTCCTGATGAGGAGAAGCCGGTTGTCGGATTGACGGTCAAAGTCCTGATCGAAGAGATGGAGGACGAACTTGGGGCCGCAGATGACCCCTACGGCATGATCGCGCTTAGCAAGAGCAAAGCGGAAAAGATCATCGAGTGGGAAAAGATCATCGGAGAGATCAGCGAGGGGCAAGTGGTCACTGGTACGGTCATCCGGAAAATCAAGGGCGGTTTGCTCGTCGATATCGGTGTCAACGTATTCCTGCCGGGAAGTCAGGTCGACATCCGCCGTCCAGGGGACATTGGCGATTTCATCGGCCGTGTGATTCAAGCCGAAGTGTTGAAGATCGACGATACCCGACGCAACATCGTGATCAGCCGCCGTTCGCTTATCGAACGCCAACGCGAAGAAGATCGCGCGTACCTGATGAAGGAACTCGAAGTCGGCCAAATCCGGAAGGGTATTGTCAAGAACATCGCCGACTTCGGTGCGTTTGTTGACTTGGGTGGCATCGATGGCTTGTTGCACATCACCGACATGGCATGGGAACGAATCGGGCATCCTACCGAGATGGTCTCGATCGACCAGGAAATCGAAGTCAAAGTGCTTCACATCGACCGCGAAAAGCAGAAAATCGCGCTCGGATTGAAGCAGAAAGACCGCAATCCTTGGGAAAACATCGAGGCCAAGTACCCCGTTGGCACGGACCATAAAGGTGAAGTTGTTAACGTGATGAGCTACGGTGCGTTCGTCAAACTTGAGCCCGGCATTGAAGGTCTGGTCCACATCAGTGAAATGAGCTGGACCAAACGAGTCAATCATCCAAGCGAATTGGTCAACATCGGCGACGAAATCGACGTCAAGATTCTAGGTGTCGACCCCGAAGGCCAGCAGTTGTCACTTGGCATGAAGCAGACCCAGAAGAACCCTTGGGACGAAGTTATCGATCGATACCCCGAAGGTCAGGACGTCACCGGAAAGGTGCGAAACCTCACCAATTACGGAGCATTCATCGAACTGGAAGAGGGAATCGACGGTCTGTTGCATGTCAGCGATATGTCTTGGACCCGAAAAATTGGTCACCCCAGCGAATTGCTGGAAAAAGGCCAAGAAATCAAGTGTCGTGTCCTCAGTGTCGACGAATCACGTCGCCGAATCGCTCTTGGTCTCAAGCAGCTTGATAATGACCCCTGGGATGGCGATATTCCAGACAAGTACCAACCTAGCCAATTGGTCAAAGGTACGGTCACCAAGATCACCAACTTCGGTGTCTTCATCGGCCTGGAGGACGGTTTGGAAGGCTTACTGCACATCAGTGAGCTTGCCGAACACAAAGTTGAAGACCCGGAAGAGATCGTCAAGGTTGGTCAGGAACTCGAAGTGAAAGTACTTCGTGTTGATACCGACGAACGCAAGATCGGCCTGTCACTCAAGCGAGTCGACTGGGGCGAGGAGCAAGAGCGGGCTGCCGCAGAAGCAGAAGCAGCCGGTAGCAGCGCTCCGAACGCTGATGATGGCGATCTCAAGGGTGGTTTGGGAAGCGGCGAAGGCCCTCTCATCCCAACGACCGAATGATTTAGCTCAGCTGAAAATTCTTGGATCATGCTTGGCCAGCTCCGCACCTGCGGAGCTGGCCTTTTTCATGGACGCCAGAACGTCCAATCGATTTCGAAGACGACCGGAAGCTGCTCAGTTCGGAAAGAGACTCAGTTCGGAAAGAGACTCAGTTCGGAAAGTGACTCAGTTCGGGGTGACTTTGCACACCGAAACATCGCTGTCGAGGGAAGCAGTCTGCCATGGATCTCGCGGTACCGGGCTCCCATTGGCATCTCACTTTCGACTGCATGAGAGCACCCACACGGTTCGCGCAATAAAAATCCGCCCCGTCGGTCAACGGAGCGGATTCGAATTCGAATTCGTTTAAGCGTGCTGTAGAACTAAACCAGGTTCTTTCGAACAGCCCAGACAGCAGCTTGGGTCCGGTCACTCACACCAATCTTGCGAAGGATGTGCTGGACATGCTCTTTTACTGTCTCGTAGCTGATCCCCAACATTTTGGCTATCTCTTTATTGGTCAACCCAAGTGCCATTTGTCGGAGCACTTCGCTCTCACGTTGAGTGAGCGGAACCTCAATATCCTGACTCAAACGCGGCGTCGCCAACGCTCCCGTCACCCGACGTAATTCCTCGCGTGTCCAGGCCGACTCGCCAGCGACTGCAGTCTGCAGAGCTTCGATCAGCCTTTCCCCCGTTGCAGACTTCAGGACGTAACCTGAAGCCCCCAAGGCAACTGCCCGCGCGATGTAGGTTGGGTTGTCGTAAGCAGAAAACAGCACGATTGGCAGATCAGGGTGATCCAGCTTCATCCGGCCCAACGTATTCAGGCCATCGCCACCCTCCATACGGATGTCCATCAGCACCACATCTGGCACCGAATCTTGAATCGATGCCAGTGCCTCAGCAGCACAGGTCGCCTCCGCCGAAATTTCCAAATCGGTCATTTCTAACATGGAGCGAAGCCCAAGCCGGATGATCTCGTGGTCATCCACAATTAATAATCTTTTGCTCATCGAAATTCCAAGTATCAAAGCAACAGGTCTATCTATTCACCTGTAGAAAAGTTTGTAAACAACTGCCCTAACAATTGCACTGTCACATGGCTCTCAGATTGCCATACGCCCTAAAAGCACACGTCTGACGACCAGATGTCACATAATAACACCTGAAAAAACAACATCGACAGCTCAGCACTACGCTATCGGGGGGCAGAGCAGAGTGGACCCGAACCCGTCATACCGGGTGATCAGACCCTCTCCATCTGCCAAATATAATAGCGTAATACCGCGTCTGCCTGAAAGTTTATTCCTTTGAAAGTGCAAATAAGTCACCCGCCAGAGGGCTGAAAACCTAGTCTTTTGGCATCAACATGTGTCCACAGGGTAGCGAACGGTCCAGCCTCTCCGATTCGTTGAGCGGCCCCTTTGGGAGGGATATTAATGGCTCTCACGCGACGACAGATGAGTAAAGCAACATCCAGGCAAATGAGCCGTCCCCCATTCTCGCCAAGTGCAGGCGATCTGCATGGTTAATCAACCGTCTGCTGCCCGAATCGCCCATCACTAACAAACTGCCACCGCGGAACCAATTGGCTCAGTTGTCGCTCGCAGTCCCCTGAAATCGCAGTCCCCTGAAATCGCAGTCCCCTGAAATCGCAGTCCCTGGAATCGCAGTCCCGCAAAAGTCAGTCGGTAGAGTGGCAAAGCCTGCCTCAGAAATGCCGGACAGCAAGCAGTCTATTTCTTGGATCAGGCCGCGTTGATTATGGTCAAGATGGTTTCCTGGCCTATCCAATCGTCAGTTGGAAGACGCATTGGAGTTCGCCATTCTTTTGGCGGCGACCATGTCGTGGTACTGCAATCGGAGATTTTTGAGCCAGAAGATAAGGTAGATATTGGCGACAATGGAGATCAGCAATAAACCATTGAAAAGTGGCTGAGCTGCCATTTGCCCCGCCTGCGGCATAGGTTGTCCATTCGGTGCCATTGAAGGGCTGGAACGCTTCGAAGCAGCCAAAGGGTCGACGAAGGGCGGCGACTCCAGAGCTGCCATTGAGTTGGCTGGTTTGGATGCTGGTGCCGAGATTGCAGCCATCCCTCGGTTAGTAGCATTGGTATGGCCACTCGTGAAGTTGTTTCCTGATTGAGATGCCAAATGACTACCAATCCCGGAAGGTGGTCGTTGCCCATCGCGATGACTTAGGCGGTCATTGATGGGTGCCGCATTAGCTGGAGGGTATGTACTCGGCTGAGACCTCCAGATATTTGGTTGATAATCCGTATTGGCAACTGAATTACCTGTGGTCGCGGGAGCCGAGGCGATCCGTTGTCCTGCCCGATCAACAGGTTGGCCGAAAGCATCCACGGACCAGGCACCTGCAGCAATTTGAGCAGCGGAAAGACGTGCGTCAGGCTGTGAGTGAGGAAACCCGGGTGTTGCTGATGTGCCTGTATTGGCTGTGCTTGCTGGATAGCCGCTCGCTGAAGGTTGGGTGAACGGCATTGAGGGGTTGACGCCAAAACGACCCATCGGTGGTGGCCCGACTGGAAACGAACTGGAAGCTTGACCTTGGGTACGGGGCGCTGTTGCTCCATAGGCCGGCGCCGCTGCGACCGAACCCGACCCGACATTGCTGGAGTTGGAGCTACTGGCCGAATTATTTCCGCCAAAAATGCTGCCGGTGGTCGGCACATGTACAAAGTTTGGCGTCCCCGAATTCGCAGCAGGTTGACCATTAAATCCATAATTCGGCTGTGAAGATCTGCTAGCGGGTAATGCGTTCAGTCCACTCGGTGTCCGGCCAAATGTGTCGGTTGCCAAAATAGGACTCGCGACCGTACCACTCGACGTCCGGTTTGTTGCCGGTCCCAGCTGGTTTGGATTGGAATTGCGGGTAAGCGAAGTCCCAGCCGGCGATGAAGTCGTTGTCCCCAACTCAGGGACTTGCCCCCACGCCGTACCCCGATTGGTCCGGGGGTTAGTACTTGGACCATTGACGCCAGATGCCACGACGCCCGAATTGGTGAACGGTGGGGCAGTGAAAGGTTGCGCAGTAAACGGTTGCGCAGTAAACGGTTGCGCAGTAAACGGTTGCGCAGTAAACGGTTGCGCAG
>JAPKCI010000488.1 GCA_028823035.1 Rubripirellula sp. | reverse complement strand
CGGATGTGTTCAATATTTTGCTCCAGGTACTCGATGATGGGCGGTTGACGGATGGTCACGGTCGTACGGTTGATTTTACGAATACCGTGATCGTGATGACCAGCAATGCGGGCAGTCAGGTCATTCAGAAAGTTACCGAGGAGGGAGGAGATGAAGAAGAAATGCGTGAGGCAGTGCAGGAGACATTGAAGACGCGGTTTCTGCCCGAGTTCCTGAATCGAATCGATGATATCGTCATCTTCCATCCGCTCCAGATGACAGAAATTCGCCGAATCGTTGGCTTGCAGCTCGACGAATTGGCTCGACGACTTGCTGAGAGTGGTTTGCTTCTGGAAGTTTCGGAAGACGCCATGGATGAAGTTGCTTCCGTGGGATACGACCCCATATTCGGAGCACGTCCGCTCAAGCGAGTGATCCAACGGGAAATACAGAATCCCTTGGCAAGAGCCTTGCTGACGGACCGTTATTTAGAGGGATCCACCGTGCATGTCGATTACGACGGAACAGAATTCCGATTCAACGATCAACCAGCCGCAGTGGTTCAGTAAACATGAAACGGTGACCCAGAGGATTCCCGAGTTCCATCCCAAGGGATCGCGACCGGGTTTCCTCACCGTCAGGTTTTGTGAGCGATGGGTCGCTAGGCGGGTTGAGGTCGGGGTTGCTCACCAACCGCGCGGGGACCACGTTTCAGGATGGTGCTGTGCAGACTGCTACCTGATCACCCGTGATTCTCACTTTGTATGTTTTTGCATTGTGCTGCGGAATTTCCTGGTCGACGCAGAGACCGTCTTTGATACCAAATCCCCAGTAGTGGATGCGGCATCGGACGATCTCTCCTTCGATACAACCGCGTACGAGTGAGGCCCCGGCGTGGGGACATGGGTCATCGATCGCGTAAAACCCGTCTGGCAGATGATAAACGCCAACCATCTGACCGTTGACTTCAAAACATTTTGATTCCCCCACGGGGATGTCTGTTGTAATACAGACAATTTGAAATTCAGACATCAGAATCCAATGAGTTAGCACTTCGTTCGTAGCCGACCCAAATCATCGCATGGCGTTGCAAGGAAGACTACATGCCGCCAGTTCAGGCGGGTTACCGTGATCAGGAGAATAATCCAAGCGGAGGCGAAACGGCACTCTAGGAACGGAAAGAACTGACCTTGGGCAAGACCAACTCCATATCCGTCGCATTGTCGAAACCGAACCACATTGCCAAGTCATCAGCAAGTTCATCAACCGAAATGGTTGGGATCGTGTGAAAGACCGCGGGTGGTGTGAAAGACCGCGGATGACGGAGGCAACCACAATCGATCTGCAAAGCGACATTGGTTGAAGGTTTGTTGAGCGGCATTATTTCCAATCCGTTTGGAATGCAGCCGGCTGTTAATTACCCAACCGTGAGATGTCTGCTCCCAGATTTGCGCCCCCTGCGCGTGTCGGGACTGAGCTGCGATGTCTTCTTTGAACATGATCAAGTTGCCATTCGCTTGGCGAGGGACTACGACGCTCTGAAGGCTTGAGGAACGAATGATGTCGAGGACGCGCTGTTTCGAGCCGGTCGCTTTCGCGATTGGCATTTGCCAAGGTTGGCAGGCTGACTTGCAGTCGATTCTGCAGATACTGAGCGTCGTAACGCAGATAACGCCGTTCTGAACCCTGGTAACGTGTCTCCGCACCGAGGCAACGTGCATCGCAAAGCAGGCACTCAGCCAACGCGACCTGTTCGGACAGGGCTTGAAACGCACAGCTCAGTTGCATCCAGTGGGTGCTTGAGTTGCCTTGGTAGGGACAGTTGGGGGATCCGCTGACGACCAATCGCACTTGTCTGAATCGCAACTGTACTTCAAGCAAATCACTGAGGAAACGCTCGCGTTGTTCGGAGTGTGTTGCTGTTTCGTACAGTCGATCGCTTGTTTCGATGAGGCGATGGATCAGGATCCTTTGAGAGTGATCCAGGGATGGAGATTGGATGAGCATCTTCCCAAAGGCGTAGGCAGAATGACGGTATTCACAGATGGCGTGAAACAGAGGCGTCGAATGAGCTGCGTTGACGCGGGCCGGAGCTAGCCAGAGAGTAGCAGTGATAGTTGAGACGATACTGGCGAATAGCTTGTGCATGAAACATTCCCGTTCGAAAGGTGATGTGGAGTGTCACATTCAGGATGCACACACCATGCCAATGGGAGTCTTGGCTTTGACACAGGGGTGCTTCAAGTTCAAAAATACTGTAAAGCAGGCGTGTCGAGTTGCGTTCAGCCTGTGCCTTGTCGCATGGTTTGAGTTCTGATCGCAGATGGCTCAGCTGTCGTTGTGATGACAGTCGTGGACATGCCTGATGT
>JAPKCI010000487.1 GCA_028823035.1 Rubripirellula sp. | reverse complement strand
GCAGCTCTGGCTTTCGCAGCTCTGGCGGATCTGCCGTTCAACCGACAATCCGATCATCTCCTGACAATGCTGCCGACCAACGGTCCGGGACAATGTTAGCACCGGCAAGCCGCCGCAAAATACAACTCCAAAACGTGTACCCATGTTCTCAGCACGTACCCGAACAGCAATTCTGAGCAACCCTCCGTTGATACCTGAATCCACACGTCTTGGAGCCTTCAGTCGCCTCGGTTGGTGGGAAACGAAGTAACACCAACAATTGAACAGGTTTTCTTGCCTGTAAATGGTCTCAAATCCCCCAACAAGCGGGTTTCAGTTTGTCCCAAACCGGCAGTCACGGTAGGCTAGTTCCGTGGAAAAACGCCTACCGTTACCCTTGCGAGACGCTTGGAGCCCATGCGTCTCGCAAGAATTCGTGACAGACTGCAGACGCCACAGCCCGTTGCGCCCCTTGATATTGCAAAATCGGACATCATCTGAGGATCACAATCGCACCAACGCGACACCGCGATTGTGTTCCCACCAACGCCAATGTCGGTCACCGCGATGACTCAAATTGGCACATCGTCAAGGAAAATGTGAATGCAGGTTACTAGGAACAGCAACCTCGAAATCCCAGCTTCTTTAAAAGAGAAACTGCTGGCGTTTCGTCGCCGCGTCTGGTTTCTGAAATTGCTCGAAGCAGTCGCCGGGGCGGCCATTGGCATCCTCATCGGGTTTTTCCTGACGTATCTGCTCGACCGTCTTGTTGACACACCGCGACTCATTCGCGGGTTGATCCTGCTGGGTTCAGCCCTGACCTGCAGCCTGATCCCGATGGCTTTTCACCGTTGGGTGATGCGGCGCCGGAACCTTGACCAACTGGCTCGGCTACTTTCAGAGACGCAACCGGCAACCGGCGATCAATTGCTGGGAGTAATTGAGCTATCCGAGGATGCCTCGGAACAGTCTCGATCACCGGAACTGGTAGAAGCAGCGATCCAACAAGTATCTGCCTCGGTTCAACAGCAGGATCTGTCAAAGGCAATTCCCAATCCACGGCATCGTCAACGCTCGATCGCAGCCTGCTTGTTAGCTGCGACAGCGCTGCTGCTGCTCTTTGGGACCGCAGCAGCAGCAAAAAACGCATGGGTCCGTTTCCTGACACCATGGTCGGATACACCTCGATACACCTTTGCTGCGGTTAACGCTCTGCCCGAAAAATTGGTTGTTCCGCATGGGGAAGCATTCGACTTGGCTATCTCACTCCGCGGCGACACACAATGGTCACCTACAACAGCAAGCATCAGTATTTCGGGGCAACCTTCCCACACCGAATCTCTGAAATCCCAGCAATATGAGTTTGCCCTGCCTGGCCAGATCCAACCGGCAGAACTCGCGGTGAAGGTTGGCGACTACAAAAGTTCGCTACCGGTTGAGCCCAAACTTCGACCAGAATTGAACTCGATCAAGGCATCCGTGAATCTCCCCGAGTATCTCGGGCGAACCGAACCGCTGACCAAAGATGTCCGCGGCGCCACATTATCGGTTGTCAAAGGAAGCGCCACTACGCTTACCGCATCGGCTTCTCGCTCTCTGGCGACGGCAAGCGTCAACGACCAACCACGGCAACCTGACTCTCGATCATTCTCAACCGAACCGATTGAAGTCGAACAAACACAGTCACTCGAGTTCAAGTGGTGCGATGAGTTTGGCTTGACGGGTAGCAAACCGTTTGAACTTTCCATCGAAGCGATCGATGACGGCTCACCCACGTTAATTTGCGATGATCTTCCCAAACGAAAAGTAATGTTGGACACTGAAGTTCTGACCTTCAGTGTGCGTGCCCGCGACGACTTTGGCGTCAAGCGCGTAGGCATTGAATGGCAGGGTCTTGATGAATCCATTGCCAACCCCGCTTCGGGCGATTCGATTTTGGGCGCTGGAAACCATGAAGCGGAGTTCCTTGAATTGGCTGGCGTATTTTGCCCAGCAACCCACCAGGTGCAACCGCAACCACTGGCAGTACGGGTGTTCGTAGAGGACTATCTGCCGGGCCGCAAACGAGTTTATTCACCCACTTCAATATTTGACGTTCTGGACGCTGAACAGCACGCCATCTGGATCACGACGCAGCTGGCCCGCTGGCACCGCATGTCGCTTGACGTACGCGACCGTGAAATGCAACTTCACGAAACCAACAAGGAACTGCGAGATCTTCCCGCCGAGGATCTCGCCGCCGAAGAGACACTCGAAAGGTTGGCAGACCAAGCCAACCGCGAGCGCAACAACGGACGACGGCTCAAGAGCCTTGTCCAAAGCGGCGAAGGACTCCTAAAGGAGGCCATGCGAAATTCAGAGATCGAGGTC
>JAPKCI010000486.1 GCA_028823035.1 Rubripirellula sp. | reverse complement strand
CAGCACAGTGACAACCAGCCCGGCGTCACAAGCGGAGAAGGAACTTCCCGCGGGCGAACGACAGGCCCTCAAGAAAAGCATGGCGAAACTGACGGCGGATTTGGCTGCGCTCGGGAAACAAAAACCAGCCCGCGAGATGGTCAATTCAGCTGTCGAAAAGGCAAAGCCGACGGACTTAAAGATACATATTCGTGGCAGTATCGATAATCTGGGCGTCATTGCCCCTCGCGGCGTGCTACAGGTCGCCAACTACGGACCTGTACCAGAGATGCCCACCAACAGCAGCGGGCGTCTGGAACTCGCCAATTGGATCGTCGATCCAGAGAACCCGCTAACGTCGCGCGTGATGGTGAATCGAGTGTGGCACTGGCTGATCGGTGCAGGACTGGTTCGCACCGTCGATAACTTCGGCACAACTGGTGAATCGCCATCGCATCCCGAGCTGCTCGATCATCTGGCCGTCCAGTTCGTTCAACAAGGTTGGTCTGTTAAGAAACTGATCCGGACGATTGTGCTATCGAGAACCTATCGCCTCTCGGCCGCGTCAGGTGAGCAACAGGAAGACCCTGAGAATCGACTGTTGGCGCACATGAACCGTCGTCGTCTGGACGCTGAGTCGCTCCGTGACACGATGCTGTCCGTAGGTGGTACGTTGGAATTCGAGATGGGAGGGGCGACTTTCCCCGCTAATCTTAAAACGGACATCGGCTTTCAGTTCCAGACGCCACGACGCAGTGTTTACGTACCCGTATTTCGTTGTAGTTTGCCCGAAGTTTTTGAAGTGTTCGATTTTGCTAATCCAAGCATGGTGACCGGCCGCCGCGACGTCAGTACCGTTGCTCCGCAAGCACTGTACATGATGAATCACACGTTCGTTCGCACGCAGGGCAGGCTCACTGCAGAACGTCTTCTGAGCGAATCGCAACTGACAACGGCGAATCGCATTGATCATGCCTATCTGCTGATCCTCGGTCGCAACGCAACCGAGGCAGAGATCTCGCTCAGTCAGCAGTTTTTAAAATCGGTCACCGAAACGATAGAGAATGGCGAGGCCGACGCTTGGACACAGATGGTACAAGCAATGTTTTCGACCATTGAATTCCGCTACATCCGCTAGTCAAGTTTCGTTCGCATGAATCCAATCAATAATTGCCTGACACGACGAGCCGCACTTCAGCAGGCCAGTTGTGGGTTCGGCAGTCTGGCTTTGGCCGGATTATGTGCTGACTCGGTTCGAGCGGCGAATCCGAACGCAGCCAAAGAGCCGCATCTCCGCCCGAGAGCGAAGCGGATTATCTTCCTGTTTATGCAGGGCGGTCCGAGTCACATCGACACCTACGATTATAAGCCGACGTTATACAAGAATGACGGCAAGAAAATGCCGTTCGACGACGCACGCACGATTGCGAATACGGGCAAACGTGCTACTTCTGAGCGTGTCATGAAACCAATGTGGAAATTCAAACATTACGGAGAATCGGGGCGTCAGGTTTCTGATTTGTTTTCTGAGACAGCGAAACATTCAGACGACCTCACCTTCATTCACTCCATGCATACCGAGGGGGTCGCTCACGGACCGGCAACGCTGTTTCTGCACTGTGGTTCAACCAGTTTTATTCGACCATCATTTGGGTCCTGGGTGAACTATGGTCTGGGGTCCGAGAATCAGGATTTGCCGGGGTTCATGTCTCTGGCCCCGCTATCCACATCAGGCGGTGCTCGCAATTACGGCAGCGCTTTTCTTCCAGCGGCAAATCAAGGCACAACCATTGGTAAGAATGGGAAGCTTGACAAGAACGCGACAATTCGGAATCTGGGTAACGCTGATTTGTCGAAAAGCGAGCAACTACGACAACTCCAGTTCCTGCAGCGTCTCAATGCAGAACAATTGAAGAGCGGAAAACGAGACTCTGAATTAGAGGCGGTCATCAGTTCTTACGAGTTGGCGTGGCGGATGCAGAACAATGCTCCTGGTGTGCTCGACTTAGTGAATGAGACGCAAGAAACGATGGCGATGTATGGGATCGGCGAAAAGGAGACTGATGATTTCGGTCGCCAGTGTCTGATGGCGCGGCGACTGTGCGAAAACGGAGTTCGCTTTGTTCAGGTCACCTCTGGCGCTACGGGTGGGGTTTCCAATTGGGATCAGCATTCCAAAATGTCCCAACATGCACAGCAGGCAAAGGCGGTCGACAAGCCAATTGCTGGCCTGCTGCAGGACCTCAAGCAGCGAGGGCTGTTGGAAGATACCATCGTCTGGTTCAGCGGTGAATTTGGCCGCACGCCTTACGCTCAAAAGAATGGCACCGGCCGCGATCACAATGCAGACGGATTTACGACCTGGCTGGCT
>JAPKCI010000204.1 GCA_028823035.1 Rubripirellula sp. | reverse complement strand
CGCTGTGACCGCATCGCTGTGACCGCATCGCTGAACCCATGCAAAGCTGGTTGCACTGATCCGTCAGCGGTTTGATGAAGCTGTCTCTTATTTTGGCAGCAAACCAATGTGACGCCCGTGCGTCAGCGAGCAGGATGCGTTGGATCATGTCATAGCATGTTGTGCGTCTTCACCCTGTCGTTTCGATGCAGAGAGTGAGGATGGGGTGAAACGGGCTTTGGGCGTTGCATTTTCCACGGCCATTTTCCGCCATTGGAACTGGAAAACAGAAGAAAAAGACCGGTATTTTGCAGCTTGCGGTGACGGGGATGCTTTCTTTCCCCGGAAAAGTCAAAATTCAGCGCGCCGAATCGGTTTCGCTAAGCACTACATTCATAGATATGGGGAACTTAGCTGACACGATCGCTGTGGTGCCGGGCGTGCTAACCGAATCTGGTGTTTCAGAACCTCTGTGGGATCAGATGTCTGACGCAGATTTACTGGATGCCTGGAACCAGGACCAACTACAGGCTGCCTTGGCAGAACTGATCAATCGATACAGCGTGATGGTGCTGAGCGTGTGTCGGCGTGGATGTCGTGGTGAGGCTGATGCGGAAGACGCGTTTCAGAGCACGTTCTTGTATCTTTCGCGGAACAGCAAGAACATTCGTCAGCCTGAAAGGCTTCCCGGCTGGCTGCATCGCGTTGCACAAAGAGCGGCCATTGCAACATGGGAATCGCTCCGCTTTCACGCACATCTGATGACGGACCCCCCCGACACAATCGAAGATCCTCTGGATCAGTTAACGCATCGGCATGAGTCCCTTGTACTTGATGAAGAACTGGCCGATCTGCCCGAGCATTATCGTGCGGTGCTTGTTTTGCATCATTATGAAGCGAAATCGGTGGCGCACCTGTCGCAGCACTTTGGTACGACGGTGGGTTCGATTCGTGGACGACTGCAACGCGGCAAACGTATGCTTGCCCAACGCCTTCGAAAACGTGGTCTGGTTCCCGTTGTCGCCTGGGCGAGCCTCTCAATTGGAAACGCTCCCCGGTCTGAGGCTGCTGAAGCAACGGCAAGACTGCTTGAGGAAATGGCTGGCGATCAGTTGCCAGATCCTCCGATTGATACTTCTCTTCTCGAATCTCTTCTCTTGAAAGGATCAACAATGACATCTTTTCTTTCTAAATGTACGGTGATCGCAGGATGCGTTGCACTGATAGGTTTCTTGACTTGGGGTGAAGCAGGTGAGGGTTCCCGCGGGGGCTTGAATTCTGCAAATCAGAAACCGGTGACACTTTCTTTTCCGTCTCAAGCTTTGGCGCAAGGGATAGGCGGCAACGCAAGACTGTCGTCGGCGCCAGGGAGTAGCGTTCCGGGTGGAGCCATGATGCCAGGCATGGGCATGGGAGGCATGGGCGGCGGCGTGGGCGTTGGTATGACAGAGAGTCTTGACTTATGGCAAGTCGACAGTAAGACCGCGGAAGGTGCTCGGAAAGCGATGGATGTCAGCTACAAATTTGATATCGATGTGCCACTTTCTGGTTTGCCCAAGGTTCTTAACGACTTGACAGGCCAGCCTGTATTGCTGAATGAGCGGGCCGTCATGCTAGCCGAGCAAGATTTGGAAGCGCCGATCAAATATACGCGGGAGCTGATACCTCTTCGGACTGCCATGCGACAAATGTTGCGGCCGCTGCAACTCAAGGTCAACATCGAAAATGATGGGATGGTGATTGCGGCCGACCACGCCGCGCTCTCAAGGAAAGGAATCGGTACCGATGCATGGATCAATATTGATGAAGAGGTCGAACGCGAGTTTTCTGAAAAACTTGACCAGAAAGGAGATTTCGAATTTGTCGATACGCCGTTAAGAGAATGCATCAAGAGCTGGGCAGACAAGTACATGCTCAAGATGGTAGTTGCTCGACGAAGTCTGGAAGACATTGGACTGTCGGTGGACGATCCAATCACACTAAAACTTGATAACACGACTCTGCGCGACGCGCTTAGCATGATCTGTGATGAATTCGACCTGACTTATACGATAAGAGGTGAATTGATTGTCTTAATGAGTCTGGAAGAGGCCGAGTACCAAGGGTTGGTTAAGCGAGTGTACTGGCTTGATGGTAGCGGGCTCGACGTCCGAATGGCGATGGATACCGTTCAAAAAACTATAAACCCGGAGACATGGGACGGTCTCGGCGGACCGTCAGTGATAGCGCCGGTTGTCAATCAGCGTCAATCGCTGGTGATCAATACGACTTATGTAGTTCACAAAGAGATTGAGCAGCTTATGAAGGCCTTGCGAGGGGGGCACTTGAGTGAAGATCCTGACATAGGATTGGTGCGCAGAAAAATGCCTCCGATCCACCGTTAAGAGGCATGATGGGGCCAATGCAATGATCGCTGGCATGCCTTTAAGAGACCTGCAGCCTGCTGACGTGGCCAGAGATGGTGAGTGCTGAACGACGTCGGCTGGGATCCGTTATCCACTGCAGAGGAATGCTGCGATCTGACTTCATTTTGCTGCGCCCGCATCTGATGAAAACGGTCCCTACGGTTCTGCACCAGCGACCAGGATCTGAGCATCCTGAGCGCTGTTGGACGATCGTCATCAGCGTTGCCGATACCGGTACAATGCACGCTGACACATGATGTTTTTTCGACACTCACCCTCGCCAGCTGCTGATTCAACTGGCATGGATGTCAATTGGTTTTTTCACGCCGCTTCTGGGCATATTCATCCAGCGCTTTTGCAATATCAGTAACCTGCTCCGCCGATGCATGTTGGCTTGATTTCTCGATCATGGTGATGAAGTAGTCGCACTCATCCTTTGTGATTGGACAACCAATGTTTCCCTGAGGACCGTCCGAGGTGACGATTTCCTGACCATCGGCATTGAGGATTGTGATCCATGGTATTCCTCCCTCACGGCCTTGACGCAGTTTTGTTGCGACCGTTTCGCCATTCTGCATTTCCTCGATATCAATCTTCAAGACAACATAGTCATGTTCAAACAGTTCAGCATTCGTATCGAGGAACTCCTCGAGCACCTTGCACCAACCTCACCACATGGCACCAAGGTGGACCATGACACGTTTGTCTTGCGATTTTGCATTGACAAGAGCCGTGTTCAGTAACTCTGCCGCGTCAAGTGTAGGCGGCGTGCTTTGGGCGTCAGGAATTTCGGTGGTCGCGTTTTGTGCAGGGGCATCTTGTGTTGTTGTAATTTCGGGATCAGGTAAGGGCACCTGTTGTGACGAAGGGGAACATCCGGCCAGCAAAAACAGGGCGAGGATGGCATGAATTGGGTTCTTCATTTGATTGTCCCGGGCATTCTGTAGGGCGACTCTGGTGCTGCCAATTGAAAATAGGATCCTACTGACATGTTATCCGAAACTCGCGATTGCACTGCTCTGTTTGAGCAATGCAAGTGCTGGTGGTGCGTCCGTTTAACGTTGCTTGCTTTCCCAAGAGCCTGATGGAGTTGTGCTTGGGCAGCAGAATTCACAATGCCAACGCACGAAACGAAACAGAATTCCACGCCGATGAAACACGCATCCGCCTTGTCAACGTTGCTGGTTTGGCTAGCGAAATGCGTCTCTTACATGTTGCTTGCCGAGTACTACCAACGCCCAAATACCGAACGGAATACCGAGCAGACAGCAGGGACCAATGCATGGGATCATTGCTACGATCGCCGCTGCTCGTGCCAAACCGTAGTCGGTCATGTTCTTCATTTTAATGGCGCCGAACAAAACAAAGGACGAGGCGAGTAACAGAACGACTCCCCAGATGCTTCTGATGAGGATTTCCAGCGGATCTGGGTTTCCTATCACCAGAACGAAGGCGTCGCCAATGAGTGCGAGAGATCCAAGGGCCAATGCTATGATCGAAACTATCATCAGTGCTATGGCAGGTCCTCGAATTTCGTCACGGCTAGACCGTTGATTTTGCTCTGACGATGGAGAAATGTACGGGTTGGACATCCGGTTTACACATGTTGTAGATAGCTGAGTGAAAGCGTCACTGAGTGTCTTGCATGGCGGTCGAACGCGATCATGTTAACGCTGATGGAATTGTACAACGGCGGACAAACAAAACCTGGAATTTTCAGCGGTTTAGTCCCCCGTTTTGCAGAGATGCCAAGGCTACTCTGCTCCTTCATTCACGAAAGCCACCGTGTCAGGCGATTCACCGGTCTCTCGAGGCGTTTCGTGATCATGATGGTTATGAATTTGATCGTCACGCTTCATGATGGTGATATCACCGTGTGAAGGATGGCCTGAGGGCTAATGGCTGTCGCCTGAAGTAGGTTTGTGATTCTGAATGCGATCGATGGCTGCGCCGATTGCGGCGCCAACCCCAACTCCCACCCCGACACCTGTGCTTGGATTGTCAAACGCCGCCCCAAAGGCAGCACCCAGAGCGACTCCCATGGACAAGCCGATCGCTATGTTTCTGTGGAGATGATTGTCAGGACTCTTGTTTTCTGGATTATCGCTCATGTCTTTTTTCGTCTGGTTTAGTAGAACAGAAAGGCTGTTTCAGCGGTAAAAAACACTAGGCGGGCCGCATCGCCTTGCGAGGCGCAAAAAGAGGAGAGTAATTCACCGATTTGTGGAAACAGCGACTGTTACCGCCCGGGATCACCGTTCATGCGTTGAAGATTGTGGAGTCGGTGGCTGACTCCATGGATCGCCACTAGCGGACGCAGTGGGCTGATTCAATCCTCGGCTGTCTGCGTTAGTTTGTGACAAGCCAGCATGCCTCCCAGGATTCCCATTGGGATGTAAGCCAGCAGAAGATCTGTAAGGATGAACCACAAGGGGCCACCCACCATAACGACCATGGTTATTCCACCAGCAAGAAAAAGTACACCAATGAATATCGCAAATATCATTGGGTGGCTTGCGGCGATTCGGGCGGCAACGGCAGCGCCCGCAAGTGTACCGAGCGCGTGAGCTAGGAATGGAAAAATGAAATTTACAGGTTTCAGCAATTTCATGTTTTCCTGCAGGTTGTCCACGTTCGACATGTCGACGCCCTCGGGATTCGCAAAGACGAAGGGGCCTATCGTGACGAGACCCATATTCACCACGCTGCCGAAAATAAAGCCCGCTATGACGGCGAGCGTGTTCATTGCATAGTTTTTCACGTTTGATCCTGTTCCGTTAGTGATTCGGTTTCAGCAACACAACGATCGTGATGGTCAATATGATAATTCCAGACAATGACCTATAGGTGCATACAGTTGGGTTGAATTCCGCCTTGTTGATACAGTGTTGTTTGCACATGTTTCGTCAGACTTTTTTTGGCGGCCCCTATCATGGGGGACGATTGCTTGATTTTCAGTTTCATTTATACCTCTACCGTACTCCGTATGGAATCGCGGTGGACCGCTTCTGACGCCGCGAAAGAACGACAGTTTCGCAGACAAGAGCCTTGCATTGTCTTGCATTGTAAAAATGCATATCGTCATTCGTAGCAACTGCGAACTTGCCTCAGTTCGAGTTGCCAAGGGACGTGCGTGCCTCAATGGTCACACAAAGTCCATGAAGTAGGGTCTAGATCGAGTGGTCATCGAACCGATCGATGAAACTGAGCTTGCTGCAACTAGTACTCAGATGTATCTAGTACAACCGGGTGTACGCTTCCCGCAATTTCAAGAGTTTTAAAGGGTAGTCCTAGCTTTGTACCGGCCTCGTCACAATCGAAGTCTGATCGTTGACATGCTCAACACGGGAACAGCTGGCGGAGCGGCAGTAGCAGCTCATCGACTGCACTATGGGTTGCTAGCATTAGGAGTTGATAGTCGGCTTTGGAATAAGCCGAACCGCAACAGGTCAATGTCGCCAGAGTCGGCAGGTCAGTTGCTGAATCTTACGAAGCCGAATTTGATAGAGCAGATCGGCGGACTTGTGACCAAGGTTCGTGATAGACGCCATTTGAAAGGCCGTCCATCCGGGTTGGAACTTTACACTACCCCTTGGAAGGGAATTGCGACGCCGTTTGATCGGTCGCAGTTGGGTGGCGATGTGCTTCACTTGCATTGGGTCAATCGCTGGCTCGATTGGCAAAGCTTCTTCGGAACGCTACCAACCGGACATCCGGTCGTTTGGACCCTTCACGACATGAATCCGATCACGGGTGGGTGCCATCATGCAGATGGTTGTGATTCATTTCATCGGGGCTGTGGGAACTGCCCGCAGTTAGCAGCAAAGCGGCGTGGAAACGAAGATATTTCGCAGATGGGTTTTGATATCAAACATCAGTCGTACGTTGATAAAAACTTGCATATCGTAACTCCCAGTCGGTGGTTGTAACGTCATGCTGAGCAGAGCGGTCTGACCAGACGAGCGAGCATACAGACGATTCACAACGGGTTGGACCTGACACATTTTCGTCCGCGAGATAAAGAAGTCGCTCGTCGAGAGTTGGGTTTGCCACCCAATGTCACGGTGATCGGCTTCGGCGCAGCCCCGATGGATAATCGTCGCAAAGGTGCACAGGAGTTTTATCGAGCGGTTTCGCTGCTAAAGGACCCTTCCAAGGTGGTCTGTCTCGGATTTGGCGAGCAAGCCGAGTTGCCTGCAATGGACCGAATCCCGCCGATTCACAATACCGGCTATCTTCGAACGGCGGAGGACCTGAGCCGTGTTTACTCCGCATCGGATCTGTTTGTGATGCCGTCGCTGGGTGAGAATATGCCGCAAACTGTGATTGAGGCGATGGCTTGTGGCACACCGTGCGTTGCGTTTTCGGTGGGCGGCATTCCTGAAGTTGTCCGGCCTGGCAAAACTGGTTTGCTAGCGGAGCTACAGGACTGTCAGCAATTAGCCGCCCAAATCCAGTGGATGATCGATCATCCCGAGCAGCGGAAGGCGATGGGGTGTGGTAGTCGCAAGTTGGTTTGCGACGAATTTGATCTAGACCAGCAAACTCGGAAATACGTACGTTTGTACGAGCATGTGAGGGAGGCAGCCTTCTCATCGATTGGCTCCAGACTGCCCCGCATCGCCTGAACTCAGCACTTTGTGTTTCATCTCGCACCTTCTGTTTCAGGGACGATTTTCGATCGTGTTCGGCCTTTGACGTTTGTCCCTCTCTCAAGGACTCCCTGGGAATGCTATCTTCCGTCACACCTTCCTCGCTCGAGACTCCCGTGGCGATGATGATCTTCAATCGTCCAGAAGTGACAGCGAGGGTCTTTGCTGAGGTCCGACGAGCTCGACCCCGGCAGCTCTTCATTGTCGGTGACGGCGCCCGACCCGACCGCCCGGGTGAGGAAGAGCAGGTTGCCCTGACTCGCGAGGCAGCTACCCAGGTCGATTGGCCCTGTGATCTCCAAACACTTTTTGCCGACCAGAACATGGGCTGCAAGCCACGGGTTGCTAGCGGACTTGCTTGGGTCTTTCAGCAGGTCGAGGAGGCAATCATTCTGGAGGATGATTGTCTGCCTCACCCCAGTTTCTTTGGCTACTGTCAGGAGTTGCTGGACCGCTATCGTGACGACCAGCGTGTTGGTGCCATCAGTGGAGGCAACTTTCAGAATGGAATCAGCTGTACTCCCCACAGCTATTACTTTTCGAAATACTTTCACTGTTGGGGTTGGGCATCATGGCGTCGGACATGGCAAAACTTTGACGTTGAGATGAAATCATGGCCGCAGTTTCGAGATAGAGAAGGCCTGGCAACGGTGGCTGATTCGGCAACTGAGGCTTGGTACTGGAAACGGTTGTTCAACGAGCAGTACTCCGGTCTGTCGAATACCAGCAGTTGGGCGTACCCGTGGCTGTACAGCGGCTGGACTCAGAATGCGCTGACCATTCTTCCGGACGTCAACTTGATCAGCAACATCGGTTTTTCTGGTGTAGGAACCCATTGCACTGACGCAGACAATCGGTTCGCCGATCTGCCAGTTCAGGACGTAGGGCCGATCGATCATCCTGAATTGGTGTTTCGTTGTGTCGAAGCCGACCAATACACGTTCGAGAGGAACTATTACCGCGATTCTCTGTCACGACGCGCCCGACGCATCTGTCGCCAACTA
This sequence comes from Rubripirellula sp., assembly GCA_028823035.1. Classification (GTDB taxonomy): domain Bacteria; phylum Planctomycetota; class Planctomycetia; order Pirellulales; family Pirellulaceae; genus Rubripirellula. The sequence goes on along the minus strand of JAPKCI010000204.1, from coordinate 3,424 downwards.
CTCAGTAGCTCCAGCAAGGCAGCTGCCTGACTTTCTAGTGCGGTTCTATTACTACGTTGCTGCAACGAGTCGAGTCGATTGAATGACCTGATTCCGTGTTGACGGCGACCAGTCGGCCCAGAACCAACTTTGCCATCGGTTAAAGTCGTCAGGTCATCTGAGGGCTGACCCGCGTGTGAGCATGACAAACAGGAGCAGATCAGAGTGAAACAAATCTGGCACATGCTGTTCTTCGTGCAATTTTTAACGACTCGCCTGCGCTACGTCTTAAATTCCAGGTCAATAATCCAAGTCAATACTCAGTCGCATTTCCGAACGTCGGCTGGCGGGGGTGGGAAGTGTTGTCCAAGTAAGTGGTGCACTCTCCAGAAACCGCGTTTGACGGAACTTGTCTGTTCGCCCGCCGAATTCTTCGTCAAAATCACAGCTATTCCCGGCAGCCCGCCACGACCTGTATCCTGAAGTCCATGCACTATTCGCCAGTCGAGATTGGATCTTGCATCACGGAAGTCGGTATGCTGGGCGTATTGGCACGTCGGATGCAAAAGCCAATCATTGGGACGCTGAGAAACACTAGGTCGTGGGTCTTCCTGAAGCCAATGCGATCATCGACCCCAAGCCTTCCGCCGGCAGTTTACTTTCGAGTTGACCGATTTTGTGTTCAGGAACGGACGAAAAGATACGCCAAGGTCGTCGTTTGGCCGGCAGAGTTTTCGATGCACGAGGGCCCACATGATTTTGCCAACAACGTCAGCACTCTCTTTGTTAGCTAGCCTCCCTGTTCTCGATTCAAAACCATCAACCACGTCTATCTTCGATCATCATTAGAGAATCATTGTCATGAACCTCACGCCAGTCGCTTTTGTGTTGCCACTTGTTTTCGCTTGCAATGTCGCGCTGGCCCAACAGTTGAAATCTGATCTTCCTTATGTGGAAAACGGTCACGAACGCCATGTTCTCGACATCTACACACCGGAGGAGTCGACCGATAAGAAACTGCCTGTCATGTTTTGGATTCATGGTGGTGGTTGGCAGGTGGGCGACAAGAGTGATGTTGCACTCAAGCCCAAGGCGTTGACCGAGCGAGGGTTTATCTTTGTGTCGACGAATTATCGACTCTTGCCAGAAGCGAGCATGGCAGAGTTGGTTGGCGATGTTGCGACGTCGCTCGGCTGGGTTTACAAAAATATCTCTCTGTATGGGGGTGACCCCCAACGCATTTTTGTGGGCGGACATTCGGCCGGCGCTCAGTTGGCAGCGTTGCTCTGCACCGATGATCGGTACTTGAAGAAAGAAGGGGTTTCTTTCAGCGTGCTCAAAGGTTGCATCCCGGTTGACGGTGATACTTATGATATTCCTAAAATTATCATGACGGCGGAACATCGGCAGACGCTGTACGGTGGCAAAATGTTTTCTTTCGGTCATCGGCAAAAATTTGGTAACAACCCAGAGAAACACGTTGACTTTTCAGCCGTCACGCACGTCGCCAAGGGCAAGAATATACCTCCGTTCCTCCTCCTCTATTTCCCTGGAAATCCCAATACGAGAGTTCAGGCAAAGCGTCTGGAGAGCGTGTTGCGAGCAGCGCAGGTTCCGACCCGGGCGTATGGCAAGGGTGATAGCAACCACAGTCGCCTGAATAACGACCTTGGAAAGCCCGATGATCCCGCAACGCAGGAATTCTACAAGTTCCTCGATCCGTTAGTTGGCTCGACGCAGTAGCGAGTGCCAGACTGAATCAGCGCTCAATGATTTCCCGATCACGGACGATCGTTACGCAGGTTTCAGCAGGCAATGCAGGTATTCGTGGTCTTGCACTTGCAGTGAAATGGTTCGTTATTCCGCCACTGACCGAAGCGGCGCCCATCAAATTCCGTGGGCTCACCAGAGCGTGTTTCGTAGCGAGGCGTTATGTCGAACCGAGCGAGCCGAAGGCCAGAGTTTCCCTATTTGACGTCACCTTTGTGCTCTCTTTCCAGTTTATCATGTCTGTCGATACCATTAGGCGACCGCGATATCGCGAACCAACAAAAGTACCGTTCCCGAATACGGATCGCGTGGGGGCATTGGTATTTGCATGGAAGGGCTGCCCTTGCTGCATTGTTTACCCGGCGCTAAGCCATGAGTATTGACGATGGTTACTATGGCGAGACAGATTCCGTGACCGGAATCTCGTCTGACGTCTGAGCTTGCGCAGTTCTGAAACTTAATCGGTTCCACGTAAGCGTTTAAGACACGTAAGCGTTTAAGAGTAGCACATGCCTAGCTGAATCGAAGAATCTTTACCCCCTCGGTTCGACGTGCCGCTACCACTTCAATTACAAGGTCTGATCGTAGTCTCGGCATTGCACTGAACTCTCTTTGTTTTTCAAGATCTGATCATGGGGGCCGTCAGGTACACATAGAGGTACACGGAAAGGAAAAATCGCATAAGAGCACGGTCGAGATGGCCTTTTCCATAACCCCGTGGGGGGCATCATGAAGCCCGTGAAACCTAGTGTTTGCGGTTTTTTATTGGCGTCCCGACATAATACCCTGATCTCATTCCGCGTACCCTATTTCGTGTGTCCTGTTGCAGCATGACGCAGAGGCCCCACGGTCGTTTCGCTTGGATTCAATCTCGACCCAAAACTGGGTCTCAGCTGATGCCGAAAACTGAAAATTCATCGTACAAAATGTTCGTTCGAGTATTTTGACCCGACGGGCCTAACCGGTACGGGCCTAACCGGTACGGGCCTAACCGGTACGGGCCTACCATCACGATGTCGTGCAAAGGGGCGCATGCTGGTAGTCAGAGAATACCGATGGGTACCGCTTAAAGCCCCGCCATCTGGTTTACAGTTGGGCCAGCGATGACTAATATTCGACCCACTGGTTTTTCGACAGAGCACGATGAGCGGTCTGCGACAGGCGATGACGGAAGCATCGAACCGTACACGCTTGTCGGCGACCCGCTGGGTAGCGCGATGATCGAACTCATCAACAAAGAAGATCTATCGATGAAGAATGAATCCGAGGACATACAGGCCCTGGAGAGACTCGGCGAAGCGAGAGATGCGGTCGTAACCGAGTTACGCAAAACCATCGTCGGGATGGACGACGTCATCGACGAGATGATGATCGCTATCTTTGCCCGCGGCCACTGCTTGCTTGTGGGTGTGCCGGGCTTGGCCAAGACGCTGCTGGTCAGCTCGCTGGCGGAGACGATGTCGCTGTCGTTCAAACGCATCCAATTCACGCCGGACCTGATGCCTTCGGATATCACCGGGACAGAGCTGCTTCAGGAGGATCCGGAGACGCACGAGCGGCGGTTCAAGTTCCAGAAGGGCCCCGTGTTTACTAACCTGCTGCTCGCCGACGAGATCAACCGGACGCCGCCCAAGACACAGGCCGCGCTGCTGGAGGCGATGCAGGAGAAGCGGGT
>JAPKCI010000485.1 GCA_028823035.1 Rubripirellula sp. | reverse complement strand
GGCATGATCAACGGGACAGACGAACTCGATGAAGGTGATGGGACGGAATACCGCTTCTAATCCGCACGAAAAACGACCAGCTGAAAAATCCTGGGCCACGATTGCAACGATCAAGAATGAGTGCAGGACGCTAAACCAACTCAACTGAGAGAATCATGAAACGGGAGTCCACCGGGGTCTGTCCTGGGCCTCGTACCTGTTGGTTCAAAAAAATCCGCCGACCGTCAAATGCAGGTGATTCTTGAACTTTCGAAATCTGAAACATCGTAATCTCAGCCGGTTGATTCTTCGCCAATTTGTCCCAACGCATCCAGCTACATCCACCACCTCCCTCGCAGCCAGTCCGCGTTTTGACTTCGGCGTCAGCCCGAACTGTGCCAGCAGGCTGCGTTCCGCGATGATCTCACCGCTCAGAACGGCGTTGCAGTAGTTGTCGACGCACAGTCGGTATGGTTTCGAGCTAAGAAACAAAGAGGTCCAATCAGGTGGCCAATAAGGTCCATTCGCGGGTCCAATTAGAAAATCGCGTTGTCGGCAACCCCGGTAAAAGCGGGGTTTGTGAATGGGTCTATGGAAGCCCGCCGCCTCCATCAAGGCATCGCCAGTGACTGGCGGTGCCTTTTTTTGTCTGTGTGTGCCACAAGGTGACACCTGGCAGGAGCTTGCGTCACTCCCGTTTTGGTCACTTGAGTGACATTCACTTATTTCTTCTTCACTTCGATTACGTCGCCGCCTTTGGGCTCTCCCTTGCCGTAGAAAACCATATCGAGGAACTGATTGAAAGCCTCGTAGGTCTCCTTGTCCCGTGAGCGGGGACCAAAAAGTACGCGTTTGCCGGGGACATGGCCCAGCGAATCGATATAGACCATCTTGCTCCAGATCTTCTTGTCGTTGAAGGTCGCTTGCATGTCGTGCCCCTGTTGGGCTGGTGTGGCGGGGTGTTCTCTTTTGCCGCCGTACATGATGAAACCGGGGGCGTCTTTGGCACCAACATTCTTAATAACGTGGGGCGGCAGGTAGGGACTGTTGCCAAACCAGCCAACGATGTTCAGTTTCTCTGGTTTGTATTTGGCATCGGCAGGCCAGTTCCATTTCTTGTTGTAGGCAATCTGGGCGCTGATATAGCCGCCGGCAGACGCACCGGTGGAAACGATTTTGCTGGGATCGCCGCCGTATTTGTTGGCATTGGCCTGGATGTATGCGACTGCCATGGCAATGTCGAGTGTGCAATCGTCCTTGGTGATCGGTGTTCCCTCTTTCTTCAGCCGGTAGTTTGGCGAAACGACGATGCATCCCTTGGCCATGTAGAGATTCTGCATATCCTTGTTGCAATAAGCTTTGCTGCCGTTTTTGAATGCGCCGCCATGAATCGTGAACACGATGGGGGCGTTCTTGTAGTCGGTGTCCCAGTAGACATCCAGAACATTCCGCTCATGGGTGCCATACGAAACGTCTTTGTCGACCTTGATCTCCGCATACAGATTTGTCGCAAAGATCAACAGGCCGACAGCCACAACGGTTTTTGTCTTCAACATCTTCATGATGGAATCCTAATTTCGTGGCGTAAGGTAAATCTATGCAGCCGAACCTGACCGCGCGTCAGCCGCAGGACTTACGACTTACAACTTGGAGCAATCTTAGACGACTCCGGTGACGAGGCGTATCGCCCAGATTTTCGAGACCCGTTGGCTCCGGAAACACAGTTCTTCTTTAACGATCGGGACGTTGAGTCCGTTCTCTCGCCATCTTTCTGTTCTCCCTCAGAATCGTCTACAGTCTACAAACGCCGACACTCAGAATATAGAAAATGCATTACTATTATGCATGCAGACGTGGAACCGTATATCCGGCGACACGTAGCCCCATTGACGCTTATATCAGCAGGCTAAAGGTTCAAGGCCTTCAGAAGGCACTTTGAAAGCCGTAAACTCCAGAGGGTCTACGGCTTTCTGCTTGCACACGCAGAACCTGATTTCAGGGCTCGGTCAAGCCGGTTAATACAATCCAGCATGAATCGGGACGAACAGAGCAATTCCCCGGGGCGGGGTCGCACAACAGGCGGGAGCAGCTCACAATCCGTCGAGATGCAGACTGTGGACAAACGAAAGGGAACCCCAATGCGAATGCTGTTGATTCGATTCCTCTCTCTCGGCCTGGTGATCAGCTGGACCCCATCACTTCTCGCCGAGAGTCATCTGGAGCCACAGTTAAAGGCAGCTGGCAGCAACCGGGCTGAAATTGAAAAAGCACTCACCCGTTGTGAGGAGAAGTACCGGACAGCGATGCAGTTCCTTGTCGAAAACATGCCTCAGCGCGACCTGCAGACGCTGTCCGCCGAATTTCTGCTGACGAACACGCGGCTTGCGTACGATGCCCGGCAG
>JAPKCI010000203.1 GCA_028823035.1 Rubripirellula sp. | reverse complement strand
GATGGAAGGTTCCGAGATGGAAGGTTCCGAGATGGAAGGTTCCGAGATTGAGCATTAGCTACGAAGCCCTACCAACTGCATCAGACTGTTCGTCGCCTCGTAAGCCTCTTCCACCCAATCAATGATTTTGGCAGGGTCCGGTGAGTACTCCAGTTCCAGTGAAACAGTACCCTCAAATTGAAGATCCTTGATGGCCTGCAAGTAGGGAGCAAACTTCACCACGCCTCTGCCCGGTGGCAGATCACCGTGAACCTTGCCATCGCAGTCGCTGATGTGAACGTGGGTGGCCTTGCCGCGAAATGCCTCAAGATCACCCGGTGAGGAGTCAGACAGTACAAGATGACTGATGTCAATATTGGCTTTCACGTTGGGAAGGCCAACGTCATCAATGAATCGGACCATCTCTGGCACGCTGTTGAGCAGGCTCAATCGAAATGGCTCAAGTTCCAAAGCAATATCCAGATCCCGTTCGCCGGCATACAGTCCCAGCTTGCGGACACACTCAATTCCCCAATCCCACTGAGCTTCAGGCGGAATGACTTCTCGCTGCCAGATATATTCACCGATCACAAGCAGCAAGTTCTTGGATTGAAACGTCTGTGCCAGATCCAGAAATTTGCGAGTTCGTTGCATGTGAAATTCGCGAACAGGATCGTTGAAATCGATTAAACCTGCCGAGACAACAACCGTCGAAACGATGGGTAACCGATTTGTATCGCAGGTCCGCCGGATTAAATCAATTTCTTCCTGGGGGATCGTCATCGCCTCAGTGAAGATGTCAACGGAATCGAAACCAATCCGAGAAATGTGTTCCAGTCCAGTTTTCGTGTCGACACCGGCCTGCTGGAAAGCGCTGTTAATGATTCCTAGTTTCATGATGTAATGCAGGGGGGCATGATGGGTTCAAGAGTGAATGATCGGTTGTGGAATTTGATGCAATTTGCCATGTCCACAATCCGTAACTATGTTTCGGAAGCATCCGGCAAGCTGGTCGCACTACGATCATTGGATTCAAGATTTGCGAAGTCAACGCTGGCACGTCGGGCGTCGTCCCGTCCGACGGTGGCCACCATCGCATCATCAACCTTGTGTAGTTTCGTGTAGGCGGGGTGATGTGATTCTTTATAGGGATTATTGCTGCGGGCGTTGTAGCAGCAGATCAGAGCCCAACGTGGATTGTCCGATAGATTGGCCGCGGATGCGTGCAGCAAATTGGGGTGAAAGAACACTGCATCACCTGCAGCCATCTTGCAGTGGACCAGAGGGAAAGCTTTTTCGGCGTGTTCAACACGCTCTACTTCGGCACCTGCCTGGTCGCCTGTTAAAATGTGATTCACCCGTCCCATTCGGTGTGAGCCCCGTAAAATCTGCAGGCACCCGTTTTCTTCAGTCGCTTCGTCGACAGCGATCATGACACTGCACAAATCAGGAAACAGCAAGCCATTCTGGTACCAGTATCCATAGTCCTGATGCCAGGCCCATGCACCGCCCACTTTGGCGTCTTTGAGTATCATCTTGGAGTGATAGTGATAAGCCTCATCCTGCAGTAGTTCTTCGACCGCATCCACAACGCGATGGCAGCGGGAAAACATGCCATAGATTCCTTCACCCGGATGATTCCACAAAGAAAGTCGTACGCTCGTTCCTGTGCCATCATCGCGGGATGATGCGGCCTGATCCATCGCATGGTCGCTGGTCGCTGTTTCACGCAGCAACCTGATCTCCTCCGCAGAGAAAAGCTGCCTCGCAAAGAAATAGCCGTGTTGATGGTACTCGTTGATTTGTTGCTCTGACAAAGCAGACATGGAACACCCTGGTCAGTGGACAAAACAGAGATTGTACGGGATTTTGGTCGGCGGGATGCAAGCATGATTCTAACCCCACTCGCGGTCCGGTTGGCTGCGGGTACCGACAGGTCGAGGTGCAATATACCCCCACAACCTGATGCAAACGATCGGTGAATCCAGGCTTGGCGTCAGTTAACCGCCGAAGGTGTGTGACGACAGCAGGTAAACCGCCAGTCCGATCGGATAGACGATGCCGACATTGGCCATGTTCGAACCCGTCAGGTTGTCGAGTGCTTCCTGAGTGTCGTTCAAACTCTGTGACATTCCTGCCCGCTTTGATGCAGCATAGATGGCAAAGAAACTTACCAGTTCCGGGATGCTTGTGACCACGCCGAGGATCCATCCCGCGATTTCGGGACGCACTTCCATCTGGTTCACCACTCGTGCAGTGGAGTTGCCCAGAAATATTCCCGCAATGGCGATGGCGATCAGCGCGGTTACGCCCAGAATGATCCCAAATGGCAAATTGCCAATCGCTTCTTGCTCTGGTACTTGCTCATTGTCTGGGGACGGAGGCGTTTTATTGATTTTGCGATCGACGACGCGGTAGATCACAAAAAAACCAAGCAGAATCGGGACCAAGTACCACTGCGTGTCCATTCCTGATTTCATCAGCACAAGCGGGACCAAGACCGCCAGGGCGGCGAAACCAATCTCATCGAAAAACCTGAAATTAAACAGTTCTCTGAATTGCCGATGAAACAGAACGGCACCCAACATCAGCCCCGAATTAATGATGTTCGAACTGGCGATGTTCCAGAGTCCTGCCTCCCAGACACCTGCCAACCCCGCTGAAATCAGACACACTAATTCAGGGACAGAGGTGGCATAACCTGTGACCTGACCGCGGGCCTTGGCGCTCCATGACATTGCCTTGGCAATGTGATCGATGCCATGCAGTAACCCGAATTTGACAAAAAAGATAATCGCTGCTGCAGAAACGACCATGATCAACGCAGGCATATCATCCATGTTTCAATACCTGTGCGTCCCTTTTTTCGAAGAGCCGTCCCTTTTTTCGAAGAGCATTGTGTTCACATCTGTGCCAATTGTGTTCACACCAGAGTCGGACGGCGATCATAGCATCTCATGGCCTTACGAACAGCATGGGTTCGTTGATGGCTGTGATCGACCATTTGCGGCCAGATTTCAATCAGCGTTGGCTACAAAGGAAAACTGATCGGACCCGGGTCGGCGAAACTATGCAGGTTCGTTATTGGCGATTGGAATTCATCTGCCGTGCGATGACGTATTTGTCATGTGCATTTGTTTCAGGTTCACGTTTGATCAGCGGCATTATAGGAGTTGCGAGGACGCGTCGATGAATTTGAATCCCTACGAAACACCGCTTGGAGTCGAAGAACCAACGCAGGAAAGTTCCTCGCGACAGTCTGACCTGTCCGGGGCATTGGCGGACTCAACGTTGCTGCACGCTGCCATTTGTGTTGTTGCCAGTTATTTCGTTTTTTTCAACCGCTTGTCGCCTTCTCGTGTTCGGTGAATTGGGTAGGATTCCCCTCAGTATCTGCGTTTTGGGATTCGCGGTGCACATGCTCGGTGCTGCGTTACTCGCTACGATCGATGGCAAACATAAGTGGCTTGCTTTGTTGGCAATCTTGCTCGACATCATAACGTTGGTGATCGGATTGATAATGCTGACGTCGAGGCGAGATTCTTCGGTTGGACAATCGCCGGATCTGTTCTTCTTGATGATTGACGTTTCTGGATTGACCCTGTTCTTGATGGCTCAAGTGATCATTGCGATGGTGCTGCGCAGATGGTTCAGAATGCAGGCCTGCAGAATTGCCGCTCGGTCATGTGAGGCAGCAATGGTGCTGTTTTTCGTTGCATCCATGGTCCATTGGATACGTAACATGACGGTCAGTTCAGCAAGAATCTCTGAGATGCTGGAGAACCTGATGCTGGAGAACCTGATCCTGGCTTGCTTTGCACTGGCTTGCTTTGCACTGGCTTGCTTTGCACTGGGTTGGGTTTGTGATGTGCTTGGGTTTGTGTCCAGCGTTGATCAGGCGATTTGTAAAACCTAATGAAATGCGACCCAGACAGCGGTGACAGAATCGCGATTGCATCGGGCATCTGGAATGCTTCGTCGACAATTGCTTGTTGTGGAAAGTGGGAAAGCGTTCGTTCTTTGCGGTCACGTCAATCTTTGTTGGTCATACCAATTTTTGTCATGAGTTCTATTAGTTTGCAGTGTAGATCAGTCAATAATTTTTCCTGAATCTGGATTGGGCCATTCAATTACCAATTCGTCACTGGGAAAGTCGTTACCATCATGTTTCCTGCAACTAGCAGAGGGAGGATGGGATCGCCTGTCACGGGAATGTTAGCAGAGAAGAGATATTGTCACGTGGATTTATAGTACTGCGAGGTCCCGCCTAGCAATCACTGACAAATGGATGTCGTGACTATGCAAGCTGCGCCTCGTCCGCAGTCGAGCGATTGCCAGTCTTGGAAGGTGTCCAGTGAGGTCTTGGCGATTGCTCAGTTTACGCTGCTGGCCCGATCGTTCAGGGGATGGAAGTTTCCATGAAAACGACTGAATCAAATTCGAAGGTCCATTTGGCGCTGGCCGCCATTGCGGCGTTCTCTACGTACTTTTGTATGTATGCCTTTCGCAAACCCTTCACGGCCGCGACGTTTGAAGACCAAGGGGGCGTTGAATTGGGATTCTTGACGATTGCCGGTTTGCCACTGGTTGTTGTCGGCTTCAAGACGATGCTGATCTTCTCGCAATTGACCGGGTACATGCTGTCCAAGGTGATTGGTATCAAGGTCGTCTCGGAAATGCAGACGCGAAATCGAGCAGCAACCATCCTCGCGTTGATTGTTTTTTCCGAATTGGCTCTGGTTGGGTTTGCCTATTTTCCCATGGGTTGGAAACCGGTGATGCTGTTCTTGAACGGGCTACCGCTTGGGATGGTCTTTGGACTGGTGATGTCCTATTTGGAGGGTCGCAAACAGACCGAAGCTTTATCGGCAGTCCTTTGTGCCAGCTTTATCATGTCGTCCGGTGTGGTTAAATCGATTGGTCAATGGTTGATACAGGATATGGGTTTCGACCCATTTCAAATGCCCATGATTACAGGCTTGATGTTCTTGCCTCTGCTGTTTTGTTCGGTTTGGCTGTTGCAGACGACTCCGGTTCCCGACGCGGGGGACCGGCGAGAGCGGTCAGAACGGAAAGCGATGAATCGCGCTGCCCGCTGGTCGTTTTTCAAAGCTTTTTGGCCGGGGCTCTGCCTGATCCTGCTGGTCTATGTGGCGATCACACTGTTACGCACCATTCGGGATGACTTTGGAGTTGAGATCTGGCGGGATATGGGAGTCACCGAAGAACCTTGGAGATATGCCACTTCCGAATTCATTGTCGCTGTTTGTGTGACCGTAGTGAATGCCGGAGCCATTTGGATCACGCACAATCTGATGGCCATTCGTGTCACCTTGGGATTGATGTGCGGTTCTTTTCTATTGGTTGGAGCCGCCGCTGGCATGCAATCGCTCGGTTGGTTGGGGCCGCTTGGCTTCATGGTTGCCTGCGGTATCGGGCTGTACATGCCGTACGTGGCATTCCACACAACCATCTTCGAACGTCTGGTAGCCGCTTCGGGGCGACCAGCCAATCTGGGGTTTCTGCTCTATCTGGCTGACTCACTCGGTTATCTGGGATACGCAGTCGTTTTGATCGCTCGTAATACCTTTGAGACTTCGCACGAAGTTCTTCCCTACTTTCTCAAGCTGCTGGTTGTGATTGCAAGTCTGTCGTGCGTTTCTTTAGTGATCGCGTTGTTGTACTTTCAGAAAGTATTGAGCAAGGTCTCGGCTGATACGGCAGCGGTGGAAAAATGATGATTCCTCGCTGTACAAAACCAAGTCTCTCGTATCATGCCCGTCATGGTGAGGAACAAGAGATCAGGCATCCAAAGGCGTTGTGTTCATCACAAAGCGTGAACGGCGGTCTCTAACTTTCGTTATCATGAAAATGTTGATGTTGTAAAATGCTGATGGCAATTATCCCGCAGAAAAGAGAAAAACCCAACGGACTATATGATTGATTTATTAGGAATTGTATGCTTTTTCCTATTTCTCTTGTTCCTCACCATTACGATCATTTTGTATTTTCTATCGTTCATGAAATACCTGCAACGCCGAGTAGACGGAGGCGAGGGGGGAGAAGATGATGTGACAACGACAGCAGAGACTGGCACTGAAAAGAACCCGTATGCTGATCCTTGCAGCATGGGGGCAGATGCCCTTGAAAAAGCGTCGCGGTTTTGCCCCACTTGTGGTTCCTCACTCCAGAACGGAGTCTGTGAGAACCGTCTGTGCAGCAAATAGCAGCTTTGCTGCAAGGGTTGCTGATTCTTGCTTTGCAATGCGTTGGCTGCCTTGCTGAGGACTTCTTGCCGATCTTCACAGGATAGCCTTTGCCATCGCTAGTCCCAAGACGTTGCTGTTCTTTATTCTGCGGTTTTGGTATTGCTGGGTTTGGCATCGGTTCCCTTCGGGAAAACGGATCATGTTCTATGGCGCTCTTCAACACTGACAATCCTTGGCCGAAAATTCCGTGACTGATCATTCCGCTTCTGAACCATCCGATTTCCGGGCAGCCGTCTTTCACGGCCCCCAGCATCCATTTGAATTGTGCCGGTTTCCTCGGCCGGAATTGCTGTCGGGGGAGGCGATCGTTCAGGTTGAGTGCTGCACCTTGTGCGGAAGTGACCTGCATACTGTGGCCGCAAGAAGGTTTGGGGTGACACCAACCATTCTCGGCCATGAAATTCTGGGTGTGGTTGAGCAGGTGTCAGAGACTCCACCTGTGGATCTGCAGGGTGTACCGTTAGCCGAGGGTGATCGAATTACCTGGTCAATCTGTGTCTCCTGTGGTCAGTGTGACCGTTGTCGGGGTGGGTTGCCGCAGAAGTGTCGCCAACTCTCCAAGTATGGTCATGACGCTGCCCACGGTCGTGGCGCACTCAGTGGTGGGCTTGCCGACGCCATCTTGCTACGAGCGAATTCTGCTGTCGTCAGAGTCCCCAGGGAACTTCCCGATGAAGTCGCCTGTCCGGCAAATTGTGCAACGGCAACGGTCATGGCTGCCTTCCATGCAATTGGCCCGGTGGAGGGGATGAGGGTCTTGGTGGTCGGGGCCGGATTGTTGGGTCTGACTGCAACGGCTGTTGCCAAATCCCGCGGCGCTGAATCGACAACGGTTTGGGACCCCATTCCTGAGCGTTTGCGGTTGGCGGAAAGATTCGGAGCTGATCGCACGGCGGTTGCCAGTCACTTTGATATCGTTCTGGATTTTTCAGGATCGACCGAGGCGATTGAGAAGGCCTTGGAGGTGGCGGATGTGGGGGCCCGGATTGTTCTCGTAGGGTCTGTCATGAGTTCTGATGACCTCCGATTGAATCCAGAACAGGTCGTTCGCCAGTGCTGGCAGATTCATGGCATTCATAACTACACTCCGGCCGACCTTCTTGATGCAGTTGAGTTTTTACGCAAACACCATCAGACGTATCCGTTTGCGGAGCTTGTCTCAGCTACGTTCTCATTAGCACAGATCGATCGTGCGTTCCAATTTGCCAACGACCATCGGCCGGTTCGGATCGCTATTCGGCCATGGATTGACGAGCCATGAACATGATTCAGGAAATCAGTGCGTTTTTTAATGAACGCGGCGAATCACTGTACGGTGGGGAATTGATTTCGCAGCGTGACCATGCCCTTCAGGCGGCAACGTTGGCTGAGAATGATTACGCGACCCCGGCATTGATCACTGCTGCGCTGCTGCATGACATTGGACATCTACTTCATGATTTGCCTGAGGATTCAACTGACATGGGCGTTGATGATGAACACGAAACGCTGGGCGAACAGTATCTTGGTAGAGCCTTCGGGCCGGATGTCACGGTTCCGGTACGCTTGCATGTACCTGCGAAACGGTATTTGTGCGCCGTTGAGCCTGCTTACATGAATGATCTCAGTGCGGCATCAAAGACAAGCCTGAGCATGCAAGGGGGACCCTTGTCCGTTGAGGAGATTCGAGCATTTGAAGGTTTGACGTTCTGGCGCGATGCTGTGCGAGTGCGACGCTGGGATGATCTCGCGAAAGTGGAGGGCATCACGACGCCCCCATTCAGTCACTTTACTGTCTATCTCGAAGAGGCATTAGAGACGAGTTGACCGTTGTGATCGAGTTTTGTCTGCAGGCGTCCCTTCAGGCCAGCATGCTGATAGCCGAAGAAGTGTGCCAGTGGACAACGATGGCGAACCGGAAGAGGTTTGTTGGGTGGCATGTCCAGACCACTGAATGGCGAGTGGACCCGCGAACGACAAACCAGGCAATCGCCAAATGGCTTGCAGAAGAATATGTCGTCCAGTTTCGTTTCAACTCGCAAATTGCCAGTGTCTCTGGGCATCGTGTGATGTCTGCGACGGGAGAACAATGGACAACTGATCGGATTGTCATTTGTAGCGGAAGCGATTTGCAAACCCTTTGTTCTGAGGCGTTTGTGAATTCTGGTTCAATGCTTTGCTAACGGCAAATACTCAGAACGGGTCTGCAGCCAGACATCGGGGAGGCAACGCCGCACATCGTCAGTGGTCTAACACTGAGGCATTACTCCTCATTTGAATCCTGTCAAACCCACCGGGTCTGGTGTGAAAGGATTGCCGGTGAATTTTCGTTGCTGGACCGGTTCAGAATCCATGTGATGGCCTCGGTATTTCCGGATGGAGAAGTTGTGCTGGAGGATTCACATGAGTACGGTGACGATATCACGCCATTTGACAAGTCCGAAATCGATGAACTACTTTTGCAGGAGTAGAAAAAAGTAATCTGCCTCGAGAACTGGACGATCAGGCAAACGTGACATGGAATTTATGCAAAGCATCCGACACTTCCAGTGTTTCAAAACTGGTCGAGCCAACCGTACATTTGTTTGTCGGTGCCGGAATGACAATGTCATTCCGGCTTGGCTGAGAGAGCATGGCAACCATGGGAATCAAGTGAGATATGAGTGACGCGTATAAACATGTCAGTGGTGTCGTTCTTGACTGGGCTGGCACGACGGTGGATCACGGGAGTCGGGCTCCGGCTATCGTTTTTCAAAAGGTATTCAGTAGCCGTGGAATTGAGATCACGGTCGCACAGGCTCGCGAACCGATGGGGATGGCCAAGCTCGATCACATTGCAACCATTGTTGCGATGCCAGATGTCGCAGCTGCCTGGACGGCGAAGTTTGGTCAACGATGTCAGCCTGAAGATATCGAAGCCATGTATGCTGAATTTCTTCCTCTGCAGAAGAAAACACTGGAGCAGCATTGCCGTATCATTGAAGGTGTACCTCAGGCGGTAGAACAGCTGCGGGCTAGAGGACTGAAAATTGGCTCTTCAACCGGCTATACACGCGAATTGATGGAAGTCGTTACTGCGGCGACGACACCTCAGGGTTACGTGCCTGACTGCGTCCTGTGCGCTGAAGATGCACCTCGCGGTCGGCCCGCTCCGTTCCTGTTGTTTGAGGCCGCCATGCAGCTCGACATCTATCCGATGACAACCATTGTCAAAGTTGATGATACCGCCGTTGGTATTCAAGCGGGACGCAACGCTGGATGCTGGACGGTTGGGGTCACCCTTACCGGAAATTGTGTTGGGTTGTCACGGGAAGAGGTCGAAGCATTATCGGAGCCAGAGCGGGTAGCCAAGTGTGAGGCAGCGGAAGAAAAACTACGAGATGCCGGTGCGCATGAAGTGATCGAGTCGGTTGCAGATCTGCCGGCTGTCGTCGACTTGTTCGAGGAAAAACTGGCCCGTGGCCAACGCCCCGACTGATGCTGCAGAGTTGCATGACGATGCCGCAGGTTACCTGCTTTTTGTTCTGGAGATCACCCTGTTAATTCGCTGAATTGTCTCGTTTTGTAGAGTTCCATTGGGTACATCCGGAATCCACACACGTTATGAAGCTGTACGGCAGGGAACAAACTGTATGCAGGAGACATAAGATGAGTGATCGCAGTCATGCAGAACTGCTTGAAGAAATCGAATCTCTAAAACGAGAACTCGATCACACTAAGCGACAACTCGAGAAGAAAATTCATCAGGCTTCGGTTTACAGCAAATTGATGCACGGTGCGATGAAGCACCTTCGAGATGAATGGTTTCCATTCAAGGGGTTCGGTGAATCGCGACCGAGTGAACTGGCAGCGGCGAGTGAACTGGCAGCGGCGAGTGAACTGGCAGTACTGGGTGATGTCAGCAATGACAACAAGCTTGCGATTCGGGCACGTTGGAATCTGATCCAGAAAAGAATTGCCGCGCGGGTGAAGCCCAAGTGATCTGAGAAAGTTTTGGTTTTAACCTGAGGGGGCGGTCGTTTTTTGTACGTCACGTTCTGATGGCAGTCTTTGAAAGCAAGGTTGTTGAGGACGCGAGGGCGTTGGGATTCACTCAGGCAATCAAATCACTAAGTACCGATCCACCGATGTCGGTCAATTGCCTCATTCGCCCAGCCTGCAGAAAACGAAGTTCTTCGTCGTCGAGTCCCATCAGATTCAGAATGGTGGCGTGTACGTCACGAATGGGGACTGATTCTCCGATCGAGCGAAGTGAAAACTCGTCGGTTTCCCCCACGGTCTCACCACCCTTCACATCACCACCCTTCACATCACCACCCTTCACATCACCACCGGCGATCCACATCGTCAATGCATACGAACTGTGTTCGCGTCCTGGTGTTTTTCTGAGTTTTCCGTTGATGAAGGGCGTTCGGCCCATTTTGGAGGCCCAGACCACCAGCGTTTCGTCAAGCAAACCGCGTTGTTTCAAATCTGTCAGCAAACCAGCCACCGGTTGATCAACTTCCCGGCAATGTTTCCGCATGCCAGCTTCGACATTGCCATGATCGTCCCAGCTGTCACGACCAATTTGGACACCATGAACCAGCAGTGAGTGTCGGACACCGGATTCAACAAACCGTCTTGCTAACAGGCACTGTCGTCCAAAGCCTCGCGTAGTATCATCATTCAGTCCGTACAACTCGCGAATATGTTCCGGTGCGTCACTGGTGTCGACCAGTTGTGTTGCTGATGTTTGCATTCGGAATGCCAACTCATAAGCATGGATCCTCGCTTCCAAGACGTTCGCGTCCGGACGTATTTGCAAATGCTCACGATTCAAAGCGTTCAGTGCATCAAATTCACTGCGTTGCTGTTGGCCTGCCCCATTTTTCTCAGGTCAGAGGGCCGTTTTGTTTGATCCCAGCTCGTTCTGGCTGTGGGGATGTTTGCAGCCATGATCCTACTCGAGTCTCTTGTCGGCGTGAGTTGTTCGAAAGGACATCGATTGGCACGAAAGTTTGCAAGAATCTGGCGAACACGGACCCTCGAAGGGTGCTTTGTAGATAAATCGTGGTGAATCCGCGCCTTGCAGAACGAGTAAGTGGAACTCATGAGTAGGGCATTTGATCAGCCTACGCTACCAAGGGGTAGGAAAGGGATTACACGATGTCCACAGTGCAAGCTAGGATGTGTCAGCCCTGTTCTTCCGGGGGTGTGTCACGTTCCTGCCCTTTGGCTTGTGAACAGAGCCGATTGGTCGATTGATAGAGCGAGCTTGAAGGTGATAGAGCGAGCTTGAAGG